>NZ_JBQERN010000003.1:0-309657 GCF_056535105.1 Ruegeria sp. O5
GAAATTCGTCCGTCCGTTTCAGTCCCATAGTTCGTCTCCTTTGCTGCAATAAATGCTATCAAAGGAGCGGCAGCAAACCGCGACACGTCCAACTTGCTCCTGACAATTGTCGCGATTGCCTCTCTCTCGGCAACTCCTGTCGCGTCTGAGAAAATTGAAGTCGACCTGGAACTGGCCCTTCTTGTAGATGTTTCAAGGTCGATGACTGAGCGAGAACTCGAGATTCAGCGGCAGGGTTACGCCGCAGCCTTGATGTCGGATGAAGTTTTCGCCGCTGTTCAGTCGGGCCCTTTGCAACGGGTGGCTTTGACATACGTCGAGTGGGCGGGAACACAAGACGTTATTGTTGACTGGATGCTGTTAGAAACACGCGCTGATCTGGATGAGTTTGCGGGTGTTTTGACCACGCGTTTCGATCCCGCCTTGCGCCGCACTTCAATCTCTGAGGCCCTGATCTTCGGGGCATCGATGATCGAACGGAACGAATTCGAAGGTCTACGTAAAGTTATCGACGTTTCTGGCGACGGGCCTAACAATCAGGGTCGCCCGGTTTTGCAAGCCCGTGAGGCAGTATTGTCGAAGTCGATCACCATAAATGGGTTACCGCTGATGACCCGTGAGGGTATGGGGAGTCAGTGGCACCTCGACGATCTTGACGCCTACTACCGGAACTGTGTGACGGGCGGACTTGGTTCATTCGTAATCCCGGTGCTTGACTGGAAAGGCTTTGCGGAGGCCGTACGACGAAAATTGGTTCTGGAAATTGGATCAGCGCCAGCAATAGGAGAGGTTATGAAGGCGCAATACATCTCACCCTCAGACTATGACTGCCTGATTGGCGAGAAGATCTGGGAACGGAATCAACAAATCTGGAGCGAACCCTAGAAACGACCTTTGCATCAATCACCCGAGGCTCAATACTAAAAGCCAGCAGCAATTTCCTAAGGAAAACTAGTATTCTCCGCTTTCAATAGAAATGCACAGATGATGGTGAATCTTCCAAACGGTGTGAGTAGACAAACTTATTGACATCGATTTGCACGAACCGAGTGAAATTTGCACGCTTATGGGTAATTCGCAATTAGGGAAAATCATGGCTGGGGTGGTAGGATTCGAACCTACGATACACGGTACCAAAAACCGCTGCCTTACCACTTGGCTACACCCCAACGGTGAGCGGCTATCTACGATTGTTGATGGCAGGGTTCAAGAGCGTTTTGCAAAAAAAACGAGCGCCGTAAAATTTTTTTGAGGGCCTTTCATTTGGTGTCGATCAACACCGCTCCGGTACGGTTGCCTTCCTGTACCATCGCATGGGCGGCAGCGCATTCTTCCAGTGTAAAGACCTTATGTACGGGGCAGATCAATGCGCCATCAGCCAGTGCCTTGTGGAGTGTCTTTATTGCGGCGGCGCGCAAGTCTACGGGCAGCAGGTAGATCAGGACCGCCTCGAGTGTCACTGCCTTGAACATCATGGGTCCAAAGGGAAAGACGGGTGTCATATTCCGGGCAGATCCATATGCGTTGATACGGCCGTTTTCGGCGATGACGGCAATGTTGGTGTCAAGGTTCTGTCCAAATTCGACATCGACGATTCGACCAATTGCACGTCCATCATTTGCGTCGAGAATCTGATCCGAAAGGTGTTCACCGGAGTAGTCGAGAACGACATCTGCACCAGCTGCCTTGACCCGGTCAAAGCTGCGGGTGCTGGCCGTTGCGATCACTTTGGCTCCGGCCCATTTGGCAAGCTGGACAGCCAGATACCCGACAGTACCCGCCCCACCATGGATCAAAATGGTTTGCCCGCGCGGCGTGCCGCCCGAGAACACTGCGTGGCTTGCGGTAAGGCCCGGAATTCCAAGAATCGCTCCGGTTTCAAGTGACACCGTCTCGGGCAGTTCTACAGCCTGAGATTCAGGCAGGGTGATGTGGCTGGCAGCTGTACCGAACGCGCGTTGCCATTGCCCGTTCCAAATCCACACGCGCTGACCAATCCGCGTCGCGGGTACGCCATCGCCAACCGCTGTGATGACTCCAGCCCCGTCGCTGTGCGGAACGATCAGCGGAAACGGAGGTTCTGTGACACCCGGTCGGGTTCCCGCGCGGGCCTTGACGTCCGAGGGATTTACGCCGGAATAAGACAACTCGACCGTGACTTCACCCGGTCCAGGCGGAACTGGGGGAATATCCTGTATGCGCAAGACATCGACAGCGTCTCCGAAGGCTGAATAGGTGACTGCGCGCATAGGGTCCTCCGTTTAGGTCGAGTTAAGCGGCGATTGGGCCGGTAACTCAAACAGCTTGTCGCGCTTTTTCGGGGCGATGCGCAACCGCGGATACCGGAAATTGTCTTTCGCCTATTCCCGAATTTCGGAAGGATCGACGCCCCAAAGGTTCGATTTCAGTGTCCAGCCACGGTATCCGCCGGCGGTGATCCTGCACCAGTCCAGCGAACAGGCTCCAAGTCGCGCCACTACTCCGGTCTCGAAATGGGCATTCACGGGCGAGGTCGGGTCGGGGCGGGCATAAACAGGCAGCATCTCGGATTCGATCAGCACCGTTCGGACGCCAGACAACAAGGCATAGTGAACCCAGCCACCCGCGCCGTCGCGGTCTTGGACCTTGCGCCAGTTGCCATATTCGGCAGTGACCTGCAGCGGCATGCCACGCCTTTTGAATACCCAATCGATTCGGTGGGTTAGGGATGGTCCGCGCCGCACGTTCCCTTCGGCTGCCTTCATCGACACATATCGGGGCAGGGGCAGGTTGGTGACCGATCCGCGTTTGACTTCGGCATGTGCGGCGCAGGCACCGAACATGACCAGAAATGCGGAAACTACCGCCAGAAATCGGCGTTTTACCGGTCGAATACCACTCACTGACTGCCCGCTCTTATGCCTGTTGATCCGGTTTTGAAAAAAGGTCGACTCAATGCCATTGGGGTTCTTGTGCCCCGCCTTATCCTGCGCCACGATGCCATGGCGCGCGTCCGTTTGCAAAGCAGTGGGAGAGCCGAGGTGCCAAGAGAACGTTTAAGTGTTGTCGTTACGCGACGGTTGCCTGAGGCAGTAGAAACCCGGTTAAGCGAATTGTTCGACGTGCGCCTGCGCGACGACGACACCCCAATGACGCGTGAAGAATTAGTAGCAGCGGTGCAGGATGCCGATGTACTGGTGCCTACGGTGACCGATACCATTGATGGCGGGCTATTGGGTCAGGCAGGTGAAAAGCTGCGGCTGATCGCCAATTACGGGGCCGGTGTCGACAATATCGATGTGGCGACGGCGCGGCAGCGCGGCATATTGGTGTCCAACACGCCCGGTGTGCTGACCGACGACACGGCAGATATGACCATGGCCCTGATTCTCGCTGTCACACGGCGCATTCCCGAAGGGTTGAGCGTCATGCAGCAAGGCGACTGGACCGGGTGGGCCCCCACCGCGTTTCTGGGTGGTCGCATTGGCGGGCGGCGTTTGGGTATTCTGGGCATGGGCCGGATCGGACAGGCTGTGGCCCGCCGCGCCAAGGCGTTTGGTATGCAGATCCATTATCACAACCGCCGCAGATTGCGCCCAGAGATTGAGCAAGAACTGGAGGCGACCTATTGGGAAAGCCTGGATCAGATGGTGGCGCGTATGGATGTGATATCTATCAACTGCCCATCGACACCGTCTACCTTCCACCTGATGAACGCGCGCCGCCTAAAGCTGATGAAACCCTCGGCAGTGATCGTGAATACTTCGCGGGGTGAGGTTATTGACGAGAACGCTTTGACCCGGATGATCCGTGCGGGGGAAATTGCGGGCGCGGGGCTGGATGTCTACGAACAGGGAACCGGTGTGAACCCGCGCTTGCGGCAGTTGCCGAACGTGGTTCTACTGCCGCATATGGGGTCGGCCACGCTGGAGGGCCGGGTTGAGATGGGTGAAAAAGTCATCATCAACATCAAAACCTTCGAAGATGGCCACCGCCCACCGGATCAGGTTGTGCCTGCGATGCTCTGACGCGTCGGAAAGGATCATGGATGGACGTGTTTGAAGGGGGATGCCGTTGTGGAAAACTGCGCGTCACGGCTTCGGGTTGTCCTCTTCGCGTCGGGATTTGCCATTGTCTGGACTGCCGCAAACACCACGGCGCGTTGTTTTATGCGGCGGCTATTTTTCCGGCGGATGCGGTTAAGATCACCGGAAATGTGAAAGGTTATTCCGACCGGTACTTTTGCCCTGATTGCGGATCTCCGGTATTTGCCCGAAGCGGTGCCGAAGTCGAAGTGCATCTGGGCTGTCTTGACGCGCCTGACCAATTCATACCGACATATGAATGCTGGACCAAACGACGCGAGGCGTGGCTACCCGAATTTGCCGAGACAACCCGCTATGATCAGGATCGTCGCGCCGAAGAAACCGAACCATAGGGGAAATGGCGAAACTTCGCTGTGATAACACGCTGCCATGCCTGATCGTTGCAGAGGGGGCAAAATCCTTACAGGATTGAAAATAAAGATTGTATTGGAGGGTTAGAACAGATGAGACACGTTTCAGCACTGCTGCTTACTACCGCACTTGCTATTTCGACACCGGGGTTCGCGCAGGAAACAGCCGACGCCGTCGCCCCTGAGGGCGCGACAGAGGGGCAGGTTCAGGCGATGACCGACGAGGTTATTGCGGCCCTCGAAGCCAAGCTTGAAGGAGTTCCGGTCACATCCGAAAACTGGATGATAGCTGCGGCCAATCCGCTGGCGGTCGAGGCCGGGGCCAAAGTGCTGCGCGCGGGCGGGTCTGCCGCGGATGCGATGGTTGCCGTGCAGGTCGTGCTGGGGCTGGTCGAGCCGCAATCTTCTGGTCTGGGCGGGGGTGCGTTTCTGGTTTGGTACGACGCGGCCAGCGGGCAGATGACAACGCTGGACGGGCGCGAAACGGCCCCCCTTGCCGCTACCCCGACGCTGTTTCAGGATGAAAACGGCGAGCCGCTGAAATTCTTCGATGCGGTGGTGGGCGGATTGTCGGTGGGTACACCGGGTACGCCTGCACTGCTGGAAGAGGCGCATCGAAGATGGGGGCGCGCGTCTTGGCCCGGACTGTTTGCCGACGGAATCCGATTGGCGGATGAAGGGTTTCTGGTTTCCCCGCGTCTGGCCAGCCTTGTAGAAAACGATGCTGACCGCCTGTCGCGCTTTCCCGAAACAGCCGCATATTTCCTGCCTGACGGTCAGCCGTTGCAGCAGGGGCAGCGGTTGATGAACCCGGATTATGCCGAAACATTGCGCGTGCTGGCCAGCGATGGCGCTGCCGGTTTTTACGGAGGTGAGATCGCTGCGGATATCGTGCGAACTGTTCGCAATGCCCCAGGAAATCCCGGCGTTCTTGCAGGGGTGGATTTGGCGCTCTACCAGGTGATCGAACGTGAACCGGTCTGTGCCGAATACCGCGCCTACGAGGTTTGCGGCATGGGCCCGCCGTCGTCGGGTGCGCTGACCGTCGGGCAGATTCTGGGGATGTTGAACAGCTATGATCTTGCAGCAATGGGCGCTGAGAGCGCCGAGGCATGGCGCCTGATCGGCGATGCTTCGCGCCTCGCCTTTGCGGATCGTGGGCGGTACATGGCCGATAGCGATTTCATACCCATGCCCACCAAGGGGCTGGTTGATCCGGGTTATTTGACCCAGCGGGCAGCCTTGCTGGAAAGCGAGGTGGCCTTGTCCGAGGTCGCACCGGGCCAACCGGAATTTGACCATGCTTTGATTTGGGCGGACGACGTGTCGCTGGAGCTGCCGTCAACCTCGCATATCTCGATCGTGGACAGCTATGGCAATGTGCTGTCGATGACGACGACGATCGAGAATGGTTTTGGGTCGCGCCTGATGACAAACGGGTTCCTGCTGAACAACGAGCTTACTGATTTCTCGTTCAAGACACACAGCGACGGTGTGCCGATTGCCAACCGGCTGGAGCCTGGCAAGCGTCCGCGCTCATCCATGAGCCCGACTATCGTGTTGCAGGGTGGCGAGCCGGTTCTGGCTATCGGGTCTCCGGGCGGCAGCCGGATTATCGGCTATGTCGCCAAGTCCATCATCGCCTGGGCCGATTGGGGAATGGACGTGCAGCAGGCGGTTTCCCTGCCTCATCTGGTCAACCGGTTCGGAACATATGATGTCGAGGCTGCGACTTCTGCGGAAGGATTTACAGACGCGCTTGCTCAGTTGGGTTTTGAAGTCAACGCACGCGACCTGACTTCGGGGCTGCACGCCATCGAAATCGGTGACGGGCTGAGCGGTGGTGCCGACCCGCGCCGCGAAGGGATTGCGCTGGGCGAATAGACCCTCGGTATTAGTGGGGATTGCCTGCTTTCAACGGGCCTTTTAGTCATAGGCTGAAAGGCCCGAAATGTTTTGGGGCAGGGGAGGATGACAATGGTGCAGGCAACCGCATTGCCAAGGAATGAAGCTGGTATTGAAACCGTCATAAGCATTCTCAAGCAGCGCTTTGGCGACAGGTTGCAAACGGGTGCCGCTGTCCGTGAACAACATGGGCACACCACGACCTGGATCGAAAACCAAAGCCCCGATGCCGTGGTTTTCCCGCATTCGACGCAGGATGTTTCGGACATCGTCAAAACCTGCGCGGCGCACCGGGTGCCAGTGATCCCGTTCGGAACAGGAACATCACTGGAAGGGCATGTAAATGCGCCGGCGGGGGGCGTCTCGGTCGATCTGACACAAATGGATAGTGTGCTTGCAGTTCATGCCCAGGATCTGGATTGTGTCGTGCAGCCCGGTGTCACGCGCGAAGCGTTGAATACCCATCTGCGCGATCTGGGCCTGTTCTTTCCGATTGATCCCGGGGCGAATGCGTCGCTGGGTGGGATGGCTGCCACTCGCGCGTCGGGCACCAATGCGGTGCGCTATGGGACGATGAAGGACAACGTTCTCAGCCTTGAAGCCGTGATGCCAGACGGTCAGATCATCCGTACCGGGCACCGGGCCAAGAAATCTTCGGCCGGCTATGATCTGGCCCGTCTTCTGATCGGGGCGGAAGGCACGCTGGGAATCATCACCGAGCTGACATTGCGGTTGCAGGGTATCCCCGAAGCGATCAGTTCGGCCCGGTGTTCCTTTCCGACCGTCGATGCCGCGTGCCGTGCGGTGATGATGACGATTCAGTATGGCATCCCGGTTGCCCGGATCGAGTTGCTGGACGAGTTGTCGGTTCAGGCCGCCAACGCCTATTCCGGGCTGAGTCTGCCGGATACACCGTTGTTGTTGCTGGAGTTTCACGGCTCGGAAAGCGGTGCCACAGAGCAGGCTGAAACCTTTGGTCAGATCGCCGAAGAGTTTGGCGGCACGGATTTTGCAGCGACTTCGACCACCGAAGAACGGAACAAACTTTGGCAGGCACGGCACGATATGTATTGGGCGTGTCTGCAACTGCGCCCCGGTGCGCGGGGCATCTCGACCGATGTCTGTGTACCGATCTCGCGTCTGGCCGAATGTGTGACCGAGACCCAGAAGAAAGCTGCCGGCCTCGGCTTGCTGGCCCCAATCGTGGGTCATGTTGGGGACGGCAATTTCCATACGCTGCTGCTGATCGACATGGAAAACGTTGAAGAAGTTGCCAAGGCCGAGGCGTTTGTCGGCTGGCTGAACGACATGGCAATATCCATGGAAGGCACATGTACCGGTGAACATGGCATCGGGCAGGGAAAGCGACCGTATCTGAACAGGGAACTGGGTGCTGCCACGCGGTACATGGCTGCGATCAAGGCCGCACTGGACCCAGACAACATCATGAATCCCGGCAAGATCTTGTCGGACGACACGTAGCCATATTCACCCCCTGGTCCGTATTTGCGCCCTCAAAACGTCCACATGTCATGGTTTCAAAGGGTTGATGACAGAGGATGGTCGACATGAGCGTAAAATATCTGGCGGGGTTTGTAGCCATCTGCGGGTTGGCCGTTGTAGGGCTGGACTATGTTCAGCAAGCCAAAGCATCGGAAAGTGGTTTGGGCGTGAAAGAATATCTTGCCTCGGTCTCCTCGCGTGTCGGTCTTTCTGACGGCTGGTTCACGGCAGAGGCGCAGCCTTCGCCATCACAGGAACCGGCGGTGAAGAATCCCTCGGAAGAAAGTGGCAAATTAGTTTGCGTCTCGGTCGGAACAAGCAAACGTTGCCGTTCCGGTGGTTGAGGGCAGCGGTCCAACGAATGAATTGCGACCCGCTTTCGATATTCGGGTCGTTTTTTTCATATCACTGGTCGGATGAATGTCGCGCTTTCCCCCTTAAGTGCGCCATATGGTGTCAACTGATTTCAAGGGGAGACGCCCGGTTATGAAAACCCAAGTCAAAGCATTGGTCGTAGGCGGCGGCGCCGTCGGGACCTCGATTGCCTATCATCTGGCCAAAGCGGGCTGGGACGATGTGATGTTGATCGAACGGGACGAACTGACGTCCGGGTCCACCTGGCACGCCGCGGGCCTGTTGCCGCTGTTCAACATGTCCTATGCGACGACCCATATCCACAAGTATTCGGTGGATTTCTACAAGACGCTTGAGGAAGAAACCGGCCTGAATGCAGGCTTCGCGGTTGTGGGCAACCTGCGCATGGCACAGACGCAAGAGCGTATGGACGAATACATGCTCTATGCCTCGACCGCCGAAACCTGTGATGTGAAATACGAATGGCTGACCCCGGACCAGATCAAGGAACGCTGGCCGCTGATCGAGACATCGGATCTGAAGGGAGCGATCTATCACACCGAGGACGGTTATATTAACCCTGCCGACGTGACCCAAGCGATGGCCAAGGGGGCCCGTCAGCGTGGCGTCGAAATCGTGCGCAAGATGCAGGCTGACGCCTTCCATTGGAACGGCACGCACTGGGAAGTGACCTGCACCAAGATGGTCGAAAAGGGCGGCAACCTGGTGCCTTCCGACGAGCAGGTCGTAATCACCGCCGAACATGTTGTGACCGCGTCGGGCAACCACGCGCAGCGCACCGCCAAGATGCTGGGCATCAAAATGCCCGCAATCCCGGTCGAACACACCTTTATCGTCATGGACAAAGACCCCGAATTGGTCAAATGGCGCGAAGCAGGCAACCCAGAGCACCCCGTTGTCCGCGATGCCGACAACGAATCCTATGCACGTGAAGAACGCGGTGGCTGGATTCTTGGTATCTACGAACACGGCGCCCCTGCGCAGTTCGAATTCGGCGTTCCGGACAGCTTCCGCGCCGACCTGTTCCCGCTGGATCTGGACCGGATCGCCGAACAGTATATGGCAATGGCCGAGCGCGTGCCGTCCTGTGCCGAATCCGGCCTGAAGGACGATTTCAACGGCCCGATCTGCTATACACCGGATGGCAACCCGCTGGTTGGTCCGGCTCCGGGTTTGCGCAACATGTGGCTGGCCGAGGGTTTCAGCTTTGGCATCACCGCTGCGGGTGGCACCGGCTATTATCTGGCACAGATGATGGTCGATGGCGAAGCCGAGATCGACATGGCATCGCTGGACCCTAAGCGTTACAGCAGCAACTGGATGACCACCGAGTTCGCGGCACGCAAGAATGAAGAATGCTACGAGCATGTCTACATCCTGCACCACCCGGATGAAGAGCGTGAAGCCTGCCGTCCGCTGCGCACCGTTCCGGCCTATGATCGCCAGAAGGCTCGCGGTGCTCAATTCGGCTGGGTGAATGGCTGGGAACGCCCGAACTATTACGGCCCGCTGGACGCGCCCGAGAGTTTCGACAAGGAAGCACGCTCGTTCCGCCGTGGCGGCTGGTGGCAATATGCTGTCGAAGAAGCCAAGGCGATCCGCGAAGGCGTTGGCCTGATCGACGCATCGGCCTTCACCAAGCATGTCGTCAAAGGCCCCGGTGCCACGCAGTTCCTGGATTGGTTCACCTGCAACAAGCTGCCCAAGGTCGGTCGTATCAACCTGACCTACGCGCTGACCTCGAATGGCACCACCCGCACCGAATACACCATCGTCCGCAATGGCGAGAACAACTACTACATCGTCTCTGCCGGTGCATGGACCGAGTACGACGCCGACTACCTGCGTAAAGCGGCTGAGGACAAGATGGCGGAGTTCGGTTACATCGAAATCCAGGACGTGACCACGCAATGGGGCGTCTTCGCCATCGCCGGACCCAAGTCGCGTGACGTTTTGAAAGAAGTCATCAAGGACGCCGACCCGGAAACCGCACTGTCCAACAAGCGCTTCCCGTGGTTGTCGGCCCGTCAGATCGAACTGGGCATGTGCCCGGTCAACGCGATCCGCGTGGCCTATACCGGTGAGCTGGGCTGGGAGCTGCACCATCCGATCGAGATGCAGAACTACCTGTTCGACCTGCTGGAAAAAGCCGGTGAAAAGCACGGCATGAAACTGGTCGGTGCCCGTGCCCAGAACTGGCTGCGTCAGGAGAAGTCCTATCGCGCCTTCGGCACCGAGTTGGGCCGCGATGCGACCCCGCTGGAAGCCGACCTGCCGCGCTTTGTCGACCTGTCCAAGGACTTCCACGGCAAGGCCAAGCTGGAAGAGACCGGTGTGCGCGTCAAGTGCTGCACCTTGCTGATCGACGGTCCGGCCGATGCTGACCCGTGGGGCCGCGAGGCGCTGTATACGCCGGAAGGCGAGCGTGTAGGTCGACTGACCTCGGGCGGCTATTCTGTCGCGTTCGAGAAGTCGATCGGGATGGGCTATGTGAAGCCTGATCTGGCGGTCGAAGGCACCAAGCTGAAGGTCAAGATGCAGGACAAGTTGTGGGATGCTGTCGTGACATGCGACAGCCCCTATGATCCGAAAAACGAAACCATCCGCAAGGACGGCTGATCAATCTAAGGCCCCGGAATTTCCGGGGCCTTTTCTGTTGGTTACGCGGATAGTTCGTCGAAACATTCCAACGCCTTGGCAGCATACATCATGGCTGGTCCACCACCCATCTGAATGGCCATACCCAAAACGTCGGACACCTCTTCGCGCGTTGCGCCCGCTTTGACCAACGCATCGGTGTGCAGGGTAATGCAGGGTTCGCAGCGGAGCGACACCGACATGCCTAACGCAATAAATTCCTTGGTTTTATAGTCGAGCGTTCCACCTTCCTTCACAGCCTTCCCAAGCGCGCCGAATGCGCGCGAAGTGTCGGGAATGGCCCCGTTGAGGTTGCGCAAACTGGTTCGTGTTGCCGAAAGCTTTTCTTGCCAAGCCATTTTGAGTGCCTTTTTCATATAAGATAACGGGAATATGTGCGGGCAGTGGTAAGTTGACCTTGATCTCGATCAGTTGGCCGGGCGCTCGGAAACAAATGCAAGGTTGTTTGCGGGCATGTCGATGGTTTTCAACACGCGCAACCCAACTTCCTGGAACAGGCCAAGGACATCTTCGTCGTTCTTGTATCCAATGTCGGGGTCTTGTCCGATCAGAGCCTCGTGAAACCTTTTGTCCCCGTCGCTTGTCAATTGGCCCGAGCGTTTGAACGGGCCGTACAAAACGAACCGCCCATTTTCAGTCAGGGACTGAGCGATTTCGGCGAAAATGGTTCTGGTGTCCTGCCAACTGATCAAATGTATCAGGTTGATCAAGACGATCAGGTCCTGCGAAGGAAAGCGCGTATGCCAGCCCGAATTCGTTGCGTCCAGATGTTCGGCGCCTGCCACATTGGGTAAGGCGCTGGCATAGGCGTCGATGCTATTGCGGCGCTCAGGGTCAGGTTCGGTGGGATGCCACGTCAGATCGGGCAGCAAATCAGCAAATCCACAGACATGCTGACCGGTTCCGCTTGCAATCTCCAGCGCGTGCCCGCGGCGCGGTGCCCAGTCTTGTAGCAACACACAAAGCGCATCCAAGTTTCGGGTCGCTGCCGGGGCCACCAGTTTTCCATCCTCACCCGCGTTGGCGACACTCGCGGAGGGCGGTAGATTGCGTTTGATCATCTGTTCAACCTGTTTGGGGTCAGCGACTTAACACTGTCTGGATCCAGCACCGGCGTGTTTCCAACCACCAGATCACACAACAACTGCGAAGCTGCCGGTGCTGTTTGGAAACCATACCCGCCTTGACCCGCAGACCAGATGAACGATGGATCAATCGGGTCAGGCCCAAGCACCAAGGTTCCATCTGGTGCGAAACTGCGCAATCCTGCCCAGTTTGTTTCGACGCGTGTTACTGGTTCGGTCATCAATTCTTCATAGCGCGCCAGACCTTCGGCCAGCACCATATCGTCGGCATAGGCGTCCTGAGGTGGTACCGGGTCGGCTTCGGCAGGCGAAACAAGCAGCTTGCCCGCGTCCGGTTTGGCGTACCATGTTTCACCCGTGCCCAGCATCATGGGCCATCCGGATACATCATGGCCCCCGGGGGCGGGCAGCCGCGCCATGGATCGGCGGCGAGGAGAGATGCCGATAGGTGGTATCCCGGCAAGCTTGGCGATCTCGTCCACCCATGCACCCGTCGCATTCACCAAATTGCGGGCTTCGAAGATTTGCCCGGCCTCGACCAGCCAATGCCGCTCTTTTCGAATACCGGTTACTTTGCTTTTCGTTGCAACGGTTCCTCCGTTCTGGCGAATGGCCCGCGCGAAGTCTTGCAACAGGCGATCGGTATCGATGTCAAACGCAGCTTCACTGATAGCCGCGAAACCCACCTTGGCCAGGTTCAGGATCGGAACGTTCGAAACCGCCTGATCGATGGGAATTCTTTCCATGTTCAGATCCTTGCGGTCGGCTTCGAAAACCTCGCTTTGGTCAAACGAACCGATCAACATCAGTCCGCGCCGTGTCAGGTACCCACCGTTCTGTGTGTGCAGGAACGCGGCCCCAGCCGTGTTCAGCGCCACCACGGATGGCGGACCATAGCTTTGCTCAAACAGGGCTGCCGAGCGACCCGACGCGTGATACCCCAAGGCGTCTTCGGCCTCCAAAACCATCACGGTTCCATGTTCCGACAAGCGCGCGCCCGCACTCAACCCGGCAATTCCGCCCCCGATGACGAGGAAATCGATCATTATTTGTGTTCCTTCCGCAGCAGGTTCGCCACAAGTTTTCTGGGTTTCATTTAGCTCTCTGGGTCAAGCACTTGGCATTTCGAAGAATCTCCAAAATATATGCAGCCTTGAATTTGGGCTTCAACCCGTTCAAAGAAGTATCAAAACGAACAGGAGGGCAAGGTGACCGCAGCAGATCTTCATCCAATGGCCACTGGGCACATTCCCCGATACGTCGTCGCAGCTGACGGAAGCGATTACCTTTTTTCGGCTATGGTCGTCTTCTTTGTCATTCTCGTGGTGCTGATCGGTGTTGGGTACCTGACGCTTCATTCGGTTCCGGAAAAAATGGCGCACGAGAACAACCATCCGCAATTTCAGTTGGTGGGCATTCTGGCACTGCTGGCCCTGTTTACACATAACGGGATATTCTGGATTGCCGCTGTACTGGTCGCAGGATTCCAGTTTCCGGATTTCGCCTCCCCACTTAGAAACATCGCCGATGCCATTCGTTCTCTTGGAGGTGCAATTGCTCCGGAACCGGTGCCCGAGGCACCTGCTCCAACCCCTGGCGTTTCAGAAGTCACCGACGTGCAGGAGCAAAACACATGATTGAGACTCTGCTTTGCGCCCTGATCACGGTGCTGCCCGATTATCTGTTCCGCCGGTTTGTTCAGGGCAAACGTATCGGTCACGAGATCACCCTTTTCACCATGTGGTACGAATTGCGCTGGGGCCTTACGACCTGTGCCATTCTGGCGCTGACGGTAATCACCACGCTGTTCTATTTTCACCCAGCCAGTAAAACCGCAGCGTCCTATTTTCGAACCGTGACGATCCTGCCGCAACTTGGCGGGCGCGTTTCGGAAATATTCGTCAAGAATAACGAGTTGGTAACCGCTGGTCAGCCGATTTTCAGGATCGAAGATTTCAGCCAGGCAGCGCAGGTTCAGGCGGCAAATGCACAGATTGCACAGGTTCAGGCCTCGCTGCGCGTGGCTGAAACTGATCTGGCCGAGGCTGATGCCGGTATTGCCGGTGCCAAGGCGGCTTTGGCGCAGTCCTTGGACGATCTTGAAAGAAATACGACCCTGCGCGACCAAGGTTCAAGCGCTGTCCGACTGACCGAGATTGAGCGGTTGGAAAACCTTGTTGCCGAGCGTGAGGCGCAGGTTGTTGCGGCCGAATCCAGACGTGCGGCAGTTGAACAGCAGATCGAGGAGCTGATCCCCGCGCAACTGGCCAGTGCCATTGCACAGCTGGACGCCGCGCAGACCGAGTTGGACAAAACACTGATTGTCGCCGGTGTTACCGGACGGGTCGAGCAGTTTAGCCTGCAAGTCGGTGATTACGTGAGCCCCTTGTTGCGCCCTGCTGGCATCCTCGTTCCATCGCATACCGGACATGACCGTTTTCAGGCGGCTTTCAACCAACTGTCTGCTCAGGTGATCAAGCCAGGTATGATCGGTGAGTTGGGCTGCATGACCAAGCCTTTCACCGTTATCCCCACTGTGGTGGTCGAGGTGCAGGATGTCATACCGTCCGGCCAGATCCGTCCATCAGATGAATTGCGGGATGTACAGAACAATACTAATCCCGGATCAATTCTGGTCTTTATGGAGCCGCTGTATAAAGGTATGGCCGATGACATTCCTCCAGGCAGCAACTGTCTGGCCAATGTCTACACCGACAACCATGACCGTCTGGAACACGAGGATTTGGGCTTTTGGCAAGCTGCTTTCCTGCATGTGGTTGACACAATTGGCGTGGTCCATGCGGCAGGTTTGCGTTTGCGCCTGATCCTGATGCCGGTCAACACTCTGGTACTGACCGGGCATTGATCCGGCACCAGTAGAACAGTTCTTAAAGCGCCCGGCAGGTTCCTTGCCGGGCGCTTGTTTTTTTACAGTGCTGCTTTGAACAGCTGTGTCAGGTTTTCTTTGGTCAACTCAATCGGGTTCCCGCCGCATGAAGGGTCGATGATTGCGCCTTCGACGAGGGTTGGGACTGAGGTTTCGGTCACGCCGAGGTCTGCCAGCTTTCGCGGGATACCAAGGCTGTCGTTGAATTCCTGCACAAAGGCGCGGAAGCCATCGAACCCTCCGTTGATGCCCAGATAGGCGGCAGCGTTCTGGAACCGGTCGGCGATGGCGGGGGCGTTAAAGTCCAGCACGGCAGGCATACAGACCGCGTTTGTGGTGCCGTGATGAGTGTTAAAGTGCGCGCCAACCGGGTGGCTCATGGCGTGGATCGCACCCAGTCCCTTCTGGAACGCGGTCGCGCCCATGGCCGCCGCGCTCATCATCTGGGCGCGGGCCTCAATGTCGTTGCCATCTGCGTAGGCGCGCGGCAGATAGTCTTTCACCAAACGCATACCTTCCAGTGCGATGCCCTGGCTCATCGGGTGATAAAGCGGGCTCGAATAGGCTTCGACGCAATGCGCGAAGGCGTCCAGACCGGTGCCTGCGGTGATGAATTTGGGCATCCCAACCGTCAGTTCCGGATCGCAGATCACCACCGTCGGCAGGACCTTGGGGTGGAAGATGATCTTCTTGGCGTGGGTCTCGGAATTGGTGATGACACTGGCACGACCAACCTCGGACCCGGTCCCCGCAGTCGTTGGAACCGCAATGATCGGCGCGATTGCATCCGCGTCGGCGCGGGTCCACCAGTCGCCGATATCCTCAAAGTCCCATACCGGGCGCGTCTGGCCGCACATGAAGGCGACCATCTTGCCCAGATCCAGCCCCGAGCCGCCGCCAAAGGCAATCACACCATCGTGCCCACCGGCCTTGTATGCCGCAACGCCTGCGTCGAGGTTTTTCTCATTTGGGTTTGGGTCCACATCACTGAATAGACCGCGGCCCAGACCAGCCGCCTCCATGATATCCAGCGTCGCCGATGTGATCGGCAGATCGGCCAACCCTTTGTCCGTGACCAGCAGAGGTTTCTTCATCCCGGCTGCGGCACAGGCTGCGGGCAGTTCCTTGATGCGCCCGGCACCAAATTTGATTGCGGTCGGATAGGACCAGTTTCCAACAAGTGACATGTCAGGTTTCCTTTGTGATTTGAGACCTGCTCGGGTGAGGGGGTCAGCCCCGAGCAGGCCGTCGTCCTTAGCCCGTGACCTTCTTCAGGTGGTAGGATTTTGGACGGGTGAGATTGTGATAGCCGATGACCGAAAGACCACCGCCGCGTCCGGTATTCTTGCAACCGGTCCAGCACAGCCCAGGATCCAGATAGTCGGCCCGGTTCATAAAGACGGTGCCGGTCTCGATCTGGTCGCCCACACGCGCCGCTCGGTCCACATCGCGGGTCCAAAGGCTGGCAGTCAGGCCAAATTCGCTGTCATTCATCAGCGCGATGGCCTCGGCATCCGAGGACACTTTCATGATGCCCACCACCGGGCCAAAGCTTTCGTCCCGCATCACCCGCATATCATGGGTGACATTGGTCAGGATCTGTGGCGTGAGATATGCGCCGCCGTCATCCTCGGGGAAGGCTTCAATATGCGCGACCGCACCGGCCTCAACCGCTTCGGCAATCTGCGCGCGCACCTCGTCAGCGAAACGCACATTGGCCATCGGACCAATAGTTGTTTCGGCGTCCAGCGGATTGCCCAGTTTGTAGCCTTTCACGATCTCAACGGCCTTGGCGACAAAGTCATCATACAGGCTTTCGTGAACGTAAATCCGCTCGATCCCACAGCAACACTGGCCCGAATTGAACATCGCGCCGTCGATCAACGTATCGACCGCCGCGTCCAGATCGGCGTCGTCCATGACATAACCCGGATCCTTGCCGCCCAGTTCGGTGCCCACGCCCGTAAAGGTCCCCGCCGCCGCACGCTCCATGGCCTGACCGCCACCGACCGAACCGGTGAAGTTCACAAAATCGAACGCGTTACCCGCGATTAGGTCATTGGTCACGTCGTGGCTGAGGAACACGTTCTGGAACACGTCTTCGGGCACCCCCGCCGAATGGAACGCCTGCGCCATCCGCTCACCAACCAACAAAGTCTGGGTTGCGTGCTTCAGAACAACCGTGTTGCCCGCGATCAGCGCGGGCGCCACCGTGTTGATCGCCGTCATGTAAGGATAGTTCCAAGGGGCAACTACAAAGACCACCCCATGCGGAATACGTTTGATATAGCGTTTGAAGGTTTCATCCTCGCCCACGGCAATATCGGCCAGTGACGTCTCGGCGATCTTTGCCATATGGCTGGCACGTTCGTTGAAGCCACCAAACTCGCCGCCATAGCGCACCGGGCGGCCCATCATATGCGCGAGTTCCGGAACGATCTCATCATTCATCGCGCCGACAGCCGCGACGCCCGCCATCACCAGATCAATCCGCTCCTGCAACGGACGCGCTGCCCATCCGGCCTGCGCCGCCCGCGCACGGTCAGCAATTTCAAACGCAGCATCCCGAGACAGTACTTCTCGTTCGGCAAATACCGATCCATCGATCGGCGAGACACATTGCAACATCTGCCCCATAGTCACTCCATCTCTAAAGAGAGCAGGATCCCTGCTTCATCTGGCCATAAATATCCCGGGGTGCGCGAGGGGCCGGCCCCTCGCTTCCTCCATCTCAAGCCCGCTCAAACCCGCGGGCAATTTCCCAATCGGTTACCACGCGTTCGAATTCCTCGATTTCGACCTCAGCCGCGCGGGTATAGTGATCGACAACGTCATCGCCCATGGCCGCGCGCAGCATCTGTGATCCGTGCAAAGCGTTGCGTGCATCCTTCAAAGTACCCGGGATCTTTCCCGTCTCTCCCTGATAGACATCGCCTTTGGTCGGCGGCTGCAACTCCAGCCCTTCTTCGATCCCCGCGATCCCGGCCGCCAGCATCCCTGCAATCGCCAGATAAGGGTTCATGTCCGATCCCGGAATACGGCACTCGACCCGTATCGCCTTGGTGCCATCCCCGCACAGGCGGTACCCTGCCGTACGGTTGTCTACCGACCAGATGATCCGCGTCGGCGCAAAGGTGCCCTTCATGAACCGCTTGTAGCTGTTGATGTACGGCGCCATGAAATACGTGTAATCAGCGGCGTATTTCAGCAGGCCGGCCATATAGCTTTTCATCAGCGCCGACATGCCCAGTTCATCCCCGGCATCATAGAAGGCAGGTTTGCCATCCGCCCAAAGCGACTGATGCACGTGCGACGAGCTGCCAACCCTTTCATGATGCCATTTCGGCAGGAAGGTCGCCGCATGACCCTGCTGCCAGGCGATCTCTTTCACCGCGTTCTTGGCGATCGAGTGATACTCTGCCGTGTCCATCGCAGGCGCGTATTTGATATTCAGTTCTTCCTGTCCGGCCTCGGCTTCACCTTTGGTGTTCTCGACCGGAATACCCGCATCCCACAGGTGGTTCCGGATCGGACGCATCACATGCTCTTCCTTGGTGGTCTGCAGAATGTGATAATCTTCGTTATACCCCGAGATCGGCTCCAAATCGCGGAACCCTTCCTTGCGGATCGCATCAAAGCTTTTCGCGAACAGGAAGAATTCCAGCTCGGTGGCGCACATCGCCTCATACCCCATCGCCTTCAGGCGGTTCACCTGCTTTTTCAGGATCGAGCGCGGCGCATGTGGCACTTCCTCATGGGTGTGGTGATCCAGCATATCGCACATCACCATCGCGGTGCCCTCCAGCCAGGGCACCGGGCGCAATGTGCTCAGGTCTGGCTTCATCACATAGTCGCCATAACCCCGCTCCCAACTGGTCGAGGCATACCCATCCGGCGTCGCCATCTCGAGATCCGTGGCCAGCAGGTAATTACAGCAATGGGTCTCTTCCCACGCGCCAGCCACAAAATGACCTGCATGAAAACGCTTGCCCATCAACCGACCCTGCATGTCAACCATGCAAACCAATACAGTGTCGATCGCGCCGTCTGCGACAAGCGATTTCAGGGTTTCGAAAGTCAGAGTTGCGGTCATGAAACAAACCTCATGCGTTGAGTAGGGGCGCCGCATGACAGCGCCCCTGTTTTGATATCAATCGAAAGTGTAAGGAGCGCCGGCCTGGTTGATGACCGAGTTGTACTCACGGAAGATGCCAACGATCTTCTGGTGAATTTCGCCTTCCTGTGCGACCTCGTCCCAGAATTCGATAGCGGCATTTTCCACTTCTTTCCATTCTGCCGCCGGAACCTGTCGCAACTGCAGTTTGTCACCATTCGCGCGCAAGGCCGCTTCGCCGCCCCAATACCACTGGTTACGATAGGTGTGGCCTGCTTCGACACCCGCCATCACAACCGATTTCAGGTGGTCAGGCAACTCGGCCCAGCGTTCCTGGTTTGCAAACCAGGACCCGATCCACGCGCCTGAGATGTTGTTGGTCAGGAAATAGTCGGTCACATTGGCCCAGCCAACAGTGTAATCTTCAGTGATGCCGGACCAGGCCATTCCGTCCAACTCACCGGTTTGTACCGCCACTTCCGCGTCTTCGTAAGGGATATTGACTGGTACAACACCAAACTTGGCCAGAAAACGCCCTGCCGTCGGGAAGGTATAGAGCTTCAGCCCATCCAGGTCGCCAAGGCTCTTGATTTCCTTTTTGGTGTTGAAGTTGCAGGGGTCCTGACCCGCTGCCGACAGCCACGTCACGCCAACCTTCTCATATTCCGAGCGCCAGATATCAGCCAGACCGTACTGGTTGAACAGCACCGGAACGTCCAGAATATGCTTGGTGGCGAAGGGGAAATAACCACCGAACTGACGCAGCGGAGTAGGCGAAGCCATGGAATCGTCGTCCGAATGCACACCGTCAATCGTGCCGCGTTGCAGGGCCTGGAACAGTTCACCTGTCGGAACGATCTGGTCCGCATAGAACAGTTCGATCTCAAGTTCGCCATTGGCATTGGCGTTGATGTAATCGATGGCTGGCTTGGTCACATGTTCGCCCAATGCGCCACCGGCATAGGTCTGGAACCGCCACTTGATGGCGGATTGCGCTTTGACGATCGCAGGAGAGGCCAATGTAGCGGCCCCCGCCAGACCGGCGGAACTTAGAAATCTGCGTCTTGTAGTCATTGTCTTTCTCCTCTGTTTAGTCTTGCTGAACTTCGCCCCTTGCCGGGGTCTTGTGACTTAATTTCCATAGACATAATTCGGCAGCCAAAGCGCGATTTCAGGAAAGATGATGATTATGGCCAAGGCGCAGACCATCACCAGAACAAAAGGAACGATCGAACTGTAGATATCGCGCAGCGAAATCTCCGGGGGGGCCATCGCGCGCATCAGGAACAGGTTATAGCCGAATGGCGGCGTCATGTATGCGATCTGCGTGGTGATCGTATAAAGCACGCCGTACCAGATAAGATCAAATCCAAGCGCACCCACCAGCGGAACGTAAAGCGGCGCGACGATAACCAGCATGGCAGTATCGTCCAGAAACGTACCCATCAGGATAAAGCTGAGCTGCATGAGAACCAGGATCATCCACGGGGAAAGACCCAGTTTTTCGGTAAACAGGCTTTCGATTGCCTTGACCGCACCCAACCCGTCGAAGACAGCGCCAAAAGCCAGAGCCGCCAGAATGATCCACATGAACATACACGAGATGCCCAGGGTGTGCCGAATTGAATTCTCGAAAACCGTGCGTGTCAGCCGTCCTTTCAGAAAGGCAGCCAGCATGGCCGTGGTGGCGCCGATGGCGGAGGATTCCACCAACGAAGTCCAGCCGTTAACAAAAGGGACCATCATCACCATGAAAATGCCCAAGGGTAACAATCCGGCTTGCAACAGCAGCAGCTTTTCTCGCAACGGAATGTCGCGGTCTTCCGCGGGCAGGACCGGGCCGAGCGACGGGTTGATGCGGCAACGGATGACAATGTAGATGATGAACATGGCCGCCATCATCAGCCCGGGTATCACTCCGGCAAGCCATAGCTGGCCAACGGGTTGCCGCGCGATCATGGCATAAAGAACCAGAACAACGGATGGTGGCACCAGAATCCCAAGGGATGATCCGGCCTGAATGACGCCGGTCACCATGCGCTTGTCATAGTTCCGGCGCAGCAATTCCGGCAAGGCGATCGTAGCGCCGATTGCCATTCCTGCAACGGACAGCCCGTTCATTGCCGAGATCAGAACCATCAGCCCGATGGTTCCGACAGCCAGACCACCGGACAAGCCGCCCATCCAGACATGGAACATCTTGTAAAGGTCATCTGCGATCCGACTTTCGGAAAGGATGTATCCCATGAAGATGAACATGGGCAGTGTCAGCAGCGGGTACCACTTCATGACTTTGATCGCAGCGGCAAAACCCAAGTCGTAGCCGCCCCTATCCCCCCATAGGAACAAGGCTGAAACCACAGCGACACAGCCGATTGCACCAAAGACGCGCTGGCCGGTCAGCATCATAAGCATCATTGATGCGAACATCAGCAAGGCAATCATCTCGTATGACATCAGATTACCTCACGCGGGATATCGTCGCCGCACAGGCGCAGAATATCTTTGAACAATTCTGATATGGCTTGCAGCAGCATCAAGAAAATACCGATAACCATGATCAGCTTGACCGGCCAAAGGTAGGGTCGCCAGATGGTCGCGCTGCGCTCACCACCATATTGGAAGGAATAAATCAGGCTGTCCCATCCCCCCCACAGCAAGATGACCAGATAGATGATCAGGAATACGACTGTGAAGGCATCCGTCCAGGCCTTGCGGCGATGAGACCATTCGCCATAAAGCAGGTCCATTCGCACGTTTGACCCCATCTGGATCGAATAAGGGCCACCAAGCATGTAGTAGGCCACCATGGCGAACTGAGCCATCTCGAGCGTCCAGAGGGACGGCACGAAAAAAGTTTTCGAGACCGAAGACCAGAACAGAATACCCATCATGACGAATATGCCGTACATGACGACGCGCCCGATCCAGCGGTTCGTTCGGTCAATGACCGCCACGTAGCCCCGCAAGAACTTCATCTCGTTACCTCAACTCTCATTGTTTCGCCTCTGTGTGCGAATACGCATTAATGACCGTTTGCAGGATCGGCGCCAGTATCCCGGCAATACGGTCTACTTCCGTTGGAGTGTCGATGAGATCGTTTCGAACCTCGACCATGACATTCGGAAGCCCCCGACTGATCGCATGTTCCTGCAACGTATGCGTGACGCCATCCGTAGCAGAGTAAGGTTCGTTCAACGCGGCTTTCAGACCCGAGTCCTTGGCACAGCGCAGCATAAGTTGGGCTGCCCGGTCGTCTTCGTCATGAAGAATGCCCAACTCGACTGATCGGGTCTTTCCGTTGTAGACGGGCGTGAAACTGTGCATCGTGACAACGACAGGCGGCCGGTCCCGTGCGTCCAGAGTAGACGACAACAGTTGTTTGAACGGCTCATAAACCTCGCGGATCCGTTGGGCACGTTGAGCGTCCGTCAGGTTTTCGTTGCCGGGAATGGAAAATACTTCGCTTACCTGCGGCATTGCATCTGCACGTTCAGGTGAGCGGTTGCAGTCGTAAACAAGTCGGCTGATGCAGGAATGAACCAGCGGCGCGTCCAAGGCCTTCGTCAGTTCGACCGAAAGCGCCAATGCGCCGATATCCCAAGCTGCATGAGACAATGCGGCGTCCTCAGTCAGGCCCAACCCGTTCAGTGACGCTGGGATGAATCGGCTAGCATGTTCGCATACCAAAACGCATTGTGCCCGGCCGTTGGCGTTCTGCACGCGGGCTGCCGGAGCTTCGGTTGGTAGTAGCATTGATGTCTCGGAATCGTGGTGCATAGGTAGCATTTGTTACAGCAACCTCAGACCTGTCAAGAAAATTACTGTAGACAAAATTACAAACGAACATATCCTGTAGAAAATTTGAGAAACGAAGGTGCCGATGGCCACCGTTGCAAAACTTGTCAAACAACGGATACAGGAAGAGCTTGACGATCTGACACGGTCAGAACGGCAGCTGGCCTCGGTACTTTTGCAGGATTACCCGATGACCGGCTTGCAATCGATCACCAAGCTGGCCGCTGCGGCGCAGGTCTCGACCCCGACGGTCATACGTATGGCACGCAAGCTGGGTTTTGACGGTTTTCCCGCCCTGCAGGACGCCCTGCGAGAGGAGGTGGCGGCACAGATCAAAAAGCCGATCTCGAAACGGGATGCCTGGGTTGTGGATGACGAGGCGGAACATCCCACAACGCGGTTTGCACAGGCCGTTTGGACAAATATGCGTCACACGCTGGAACGTCTGGACAAAGAGATGTTCGACACCGTTGCCCAGCTTCTGGCAAACACGGATCGCCATCTTTACGTCGTGGGCGGGCGTATCACGCGATCAAATGCGGATTATCTGTTCAATCACATGCAGATTATTCGACCCAATGTGACGATGCTGGGCAATTCGGCAAACGTTTGGCCGCAGTACCTGCTTGATATGGATGAAACCTCGGTTCTGGTGATTTTTGATATCCGCCGATACGAGGCCTATCTCGAGAAACTGGCGCAGGTCGCATCCAGCCGCGGCGTGACGGTTATCCTGTTCACCGACCAGTGGGGATCACCGATTGGCAAGACCGCCAATTACACGTTTCATGCACTGGTCGAGGCACCCTCCAGCTGGGATTCAACAATAGCGCTACAGCTGATATCGGAGACCCTGATCGCTGAAGTGCAAGAGGCACGGTGGGAAGAAAGCAAGGAACGCATCGAGGAACTCGAGCGGTTTTTCTCCTCGACGCGGATATTCCGCAGTCACGATTGAAGGCCGTACATCCACCGGGAAATATCACGGTTTTGGTCGCGCGAATTTTCACACTTCCCGCTTGACGCGCCCCGGCGCATGACTTAACCAGCGCAAACCATTTGCGGGTATAGCTTAATGGTAAAGCCCCTGCCTTCCAAGCAGGCTATGTCGGTTCGATTCCGTCTACCCGCTCCAATCCCCACTGATTTCTGCGTCAAATGGCCCTTATGGTTGGCTGTTTCTGGCAGGAATGCTTGACCGGAACGGCGGCTGGGGCCAAGAAAGCGTTCACTTTGTAGCGTTCAATACACAAGGGCCGGACATGGCAAGACAGACCGCCAATAAACCAGCACAATCAGCGGCTCCTGGCGCTAGCGAAGAGCGGGCCCGCTCAAGGAAGATCGGGGTGCTGCGGTCGCTCTGGCCTTTCATGAAACCCTACAGGCTATTGATGATCGGGGCGACACTGGCGCTGATCCTGACAGCCAGCATGACGCTGACCCTGCCATTGGCCGTGCGACGCGTTGTCGACAATTTCCGCATTCAGGACGGTGAATTGCTGGACTGGTACTTTTTGGCAGCGTTGGGCATTGCCGCTGTTCTGGCTGCGGGAACCGGTATCAGATATGCGTTGGTCACACGGTTAGGGGAACGTGTGGTTGCTGACATCCGCAAGGCTGTATTTGATCGTGTGATCGGCATGAGCCCCGAATTCTACGAACGCATCATGACCGGTGAAGTGTTGAGCAGGATCACCACCGACACGACACTCATCCAATCGGTTCTTGGCTCATCCGTTTCCATCGCGCTGCGCAATATGCTGATGTTTATCGGCGGGCTGGTTCTGATGCTGTTGACCTCGGCCAAGCTGACCGGCCTTGTCTTGCTGCTTATCCCCGTGGTGGTGGTGCCGATATTGATTCTGGGGCGGCGTTTGCGCGTGATCAGCCGCGAAAACCAGGATTGGATTGCGGCGTCATCCGGAAACGCGGGCGAGGCATTGGGGGCGGTACAGACGGTGCAGGCCTTTACCCACGAACAAGCCAGCCGCCAGCAATTCGATGAGATGACCGAGATGTCCTATACTGTTTCACTGCGTCGGATTCAGACCCGTGCAGTGCTGACGGTGATTGTGATCTTTCTGGTATTTTCAGGCATCGTTGGCGTTCTGTGGATGGGTGCAAATGACGTACGCAACGGTGTGATGACCGAGGGCGTTCTGATTCAATTCGTGATCTACTCGATTATAATGGCGGGTTCAGTCGCGGCCTTGTCCGAGATTTGGAGCGAGCTTCAGCGCGCCGCCGGAGCCACCGAGCGACTTGTTGAGTTGCTGAATGCCGAAGATACGGTTTCGGACCCGGCCAAACCCGCTCCTTTGCCAAAGGACGTCCGGGGCGAAATCCGGTTCGAAGATGTCAGTTTTCGCTATCCAGCGCGCCCCGATACAATCGCGCTGGATCACTTGTCGCTTCAGGTAAACCCGGGCGAGACCGTTGCCTTTGTCGGACCGTCAGGGGCGGGCAAGACGACGATCATTCAATTGATTCAACGGTTCTATGACCCAAATTCGGGCCGGGTGATGTTGGATGGCCATGATCTGCGGGAACTGGATCGCACAGATTTCCGAAAGTACATGTCATTGGTGCCGCAGGATCCAGTGATCTTTGCCGCCTCAGCCCGCGAAAACATTCGTTTCGGTCGTCTGGACGCAACGGATGCCGAAGTAGAAGCCGCAGCCCGTGCCGCCATCGCACATGATTTCATTGCCGTATTGCCCGATGGGTATGACAGTTTTGTCGGCGAACGCGGTGTCATGCTGTCGGGTGGGCAAAAACAGCGTATCGCAATCGCCCGCGCCATTTTACGCGACGCACCCGTGCTGCTGCTGGACGAGGCGACCTCGGCTCTTGATGCGGAGAGTGAACGTGCGGTGCAGGGCGCCGTGGATCAGATGCGTGCCGGCCGCACGACCCTGATTGTTGCGCACAGATTGGCGACCGTAAAGAAAGCCGACCGTATTGTCGTGCTAGAAGAAGGCCGTATCGTGGCGCAGGGCAGCCATGATGATCTGGTGTCCCAAGATGGGCTATATGCGCGCCTTGCACGACTGCAGTTCACAGATGGCGTTGCGGCAGAATAGGAGTGACGCGCGGGCATTTGTCAATTCGCCGTAGCGTCATTCTACATTTTACCCCCTTTGAAGGCTAAGGCCTCGCTTGCGCGAGGGTTGTTTTGCTTCCATCTTGGTTGCGAACAACAAGCTCGTGCAAAAACACGGGAGAAAAACGGGAGGAACCACATGGCCTTTGTGGGATTGGAAGACAAGACGCGCATGGAACAGGAAATGTCGTGGGAGGATCGGGATCTGCCTGTCACCTTCCATCAGCTCCTGTCGCGCACGGCGGGGAAGTTCCCAAACCACAATGCCATCAGTTTTCAGCTTTTTTCTGGCCCCAATGACAAAGCCGAAACCCTGACCTGGTCTGAACTTCTGGGCAAGGTCAATCAGGCAGCAAACCTGTTCCGCTCGCTGGGTGTCGGTGAAAAAGACGTGGTGGCCTATGTGCTGCCAAACTGTAACGAAACACTGATTACCATGATGGGCGGTGCAGTTGCGGGGATTGTGAACCCGATCAATCCGCTGCTGGAGCCCGAGCAGATTGCGGCGATCCTGCGTGAGACAGGCGCCAAAGTGGTTGTTACATTGAAGTCTTTCCCGAAAACGGATGTTGCCCAGAAGGTGGAAGAGGCGGTGCGCCACGCGCCCAAGGTCAACACCATTCTGGAAATTGACCTGAATCGGTACCTGACGCCGCCCAAATCGTGGCTGGTTCCCTTCCTGCGCCCCAAGATGGGCGAAAAGGAAAAACTGGCACATGCGGACTACAAGAGTTTCAACAAGGAACTCGCCAAGCAACCAACGACGCTGACATTCGAGGACAGCAAGGACGATCGCGTTGCTTGTTTCTTCCACACTGGTGGGACCACCGGGATGCCCAAGGTGGCGCAGCATAAATACTCGGGCCTGATCTACAACGGCTGGCTGGGCAAAACACTGTTGTTTGACGAGAATGACGTCATCATGTGCCCGCTGCCGATGTTCCACGTCTTTGCAGTGCATGTGATCGTTATGGCCGCCGTGTCGTCGGGTGCGCATGTGATATTCCCGACACCTGCAGGTTATCGCGGTGACGGTGTATTCGACAATTTCTGGAAGCTGATCGAGCGCTGGAAGGTGAGCTTTATCATCACTGTTCCAACCGCGATATCAGCCAAGATGCAACGCCCGGTGGACGCAGATATCTCAAGTGTGAAAACCGCCTTTTCGGGTTCGGCGCCGCTGCCGGTGGAGTTGTTCCGCCGCTTCGAAGAGGCGACGGGCGTCACCATCGTCGAAGGCTACGGCCTGACCGAGGCCACCTGTCTGGTCTCGTGCAACCCCGTGGATGGCGAGAAAAAGATCGGTTCGATCGGTATTCCGTTCCCCTATACGGATGTCAAAATCCTGCTGGATGGGCCGGATGGGCCGACAGAGTGCGGCACTGATCAGATTGGTGAGATCTGCATCTCGAACCCCGGTGTGTACGCAGGCAACACGTATACTGAGGCCGACAAGAACATTGGTCTTTATCACTTTGACAAATACCTGCGTACGGGCGATCTGGGACGGTTTGACGAAGACGGCTACCTTTGGATCACTGGTCGCGCCAAGGACCTGATCATTCGCGGTGGTCACAATATCGATCCTGCCGAAATCGAAGAGGCGCTGCTGGGTCACAATGCGGTTGCCTTCGCGGGGGCGATCGGCCAGCCGGACGCGCATTCGGGCGAAGTGCCCTGCGCCTATGTCGAATTGGTCGATGGGGCGTCGGTCACTGAAAATGAGCTGCTGGAATATTGCAAGGTTCACGTGCATGAGCGTGCCGCGCAACCCAAGCACATTACCATTCTTGATGAGTTGCCGAAAACAGCCGTCGGCAAGGTGTTCAAGCCGGACCTGCGCAAACAGGCCATCACCCGCATATACAATGGCGCTCTTGAAGCTGCGGGCCTCGCTTCGCGGGTTGTTCTGGTGATCGACGATAAGAAGCGTGGCCTTGTCGCGCAGCTTGACGCGAACGGATCTTCGGAAGACGATGTCGCGAAAGTCCTGGGCGCATATACCCGACCCTGGGAGTGGTCCGAATAAGTTGGAGGAACAATGGACTATGAACGCCTGATCGACGAAGAAACCTGGGCGTTCATACGCCGCACGGCTGAAAGCTATCCCGATGATGCGGTCGATTTGTCCATCGAGGACCAGCGTCGCGTCTATGACGCGATGTGCAAGAAATTTCGCCAACCGCGCCCTGCCGGTGTCGAAACTCAGGACCTGTTCGCCGATGGGGTGCCGGTCCGCCATTATACATCCGGGCAACCGACCCGAACGATCGTCTATTTCCACGGCGGCGGGTTTGTTGTTGGCGGGCTGGACAGCCATGATGATGTCTGTGCCGAGTTCTGTGCCCAAACGGGATACCGCGTCGTTTCAGTTGACTACAGGCTGTGCCCTGAACATGTGCATCCGGCGCAGTTCCGAGATTGCTGGACGGCTGTGAAATGGGCGGTGGCTGAGTATGGCGACCCGCTTGTCCTGGCCGGGGATAGTGCGGGAGGAAATCTGGCAGCAGCTATCGCCCACCATGCGCGCGGGCGGCTGGACAATATACTGGGGCAGGTGCTGATCTACCCCGGTTTTGGCGGAGACCAATCGCGCGGTTCATATCTTGAGCACGCCCATGCTCCTTTACTGACACTGGACGATATTAAATTCTACGAAACCGTCCGATACGCAGGTACCCCGCCTCAGGGCGATCCGACTTACGCGCCCTTACAGGACAATGATTTCTCGGAACTGCCGCCTACTGTTGTGATTACCGCTGATTGTGATCCGCTCCGTGATGACGGGAAGGTCTATTGCGAGCGGATCAGTGCAGCTGGTGGTCTGGCCCATTGGATCAACGAACCTGGCCTTGTCCATGGGTACCTGCGCGCGCGAACCTCGGTAAAGCGCGCAGCAGACAGTTTCGAACGGATTTCGATCGCAATCGAAGCGCTTGGGCAAGAAATCTGGCCCTACGACTGACGCCAGCCAGTTACTTCAGGAAAGGCTTAGCCTTCATCGTCTCTGCGAGGGGCGCACCCAAACGGTTCAGAATGGTCGGGGCCAATTGGACCTGATCTATCACGGTTTCAGCGTCAGGCCCGTCGGCATCACCGAAGTAATACAGCGCGGTTTCCTGTTGCAGTGGGCTGCGCCCACCGTGGTGTCCGCGCTCGTCCTGACCGTGATCGGCGGTGACGATCACCTCATACCCTAGTTGGCGCCAGCGTGGGATGAACGGGGCCAGCATCTCGTCTGCAACAAAACAGGCATGATCCATTTCCTCGCAGTCGTGATAGAAACGGTGACCCATGCTGTCCAGTGTGCAGGTGTGCAGGATTCCATAGTCCAACCCAAAGCGCAGACACAGATTGGTCAGGGTCGCAAATAGATCGACGTCGGACGGGGTCATCTGATTGTCTTTGCCGTAACCGGTCATGCTGTGAAAGCGACCGTGATTGATGGTCTGGCTCTCTGGCTCGTCATATTCGACGTCCCGCACATAGTCGAACGGGTGACGGTTGAAGAACTGCGACCAAAAACTGTGCGTTACTGCCCCAGTCACGCCGCCGGCCTCACGTACCTGGCTAAAGATATCCTTGTGGCTCAGGCGAAAAACGTTGCCGTTTCCGGTGCAGCCGTGTTCTTGCGGGGTTACGCCCGTATGGATCGATGCATAGCAACTGGCCGAAGTTGAAGGCAGCACCGCGCGGTGCTTCCACACCCGAGCTTCGCCGCTGTCGACCCAGCCTTCGAGGTTGCCGAACAGGCGGCGGAAATTCCGGTATGGTACTCCGTCAAGGATGATCAATAGTAGTTTACGGTCCATGGTTCGGCCTTTTGATCTGAGTATTTCATGGGGACGATACGCGAGTTGAAACCACGCGCCTGTCAAATCGCGTCCCAAATAATAAATTCCCGACGTCAGCCAAGATGCAAAACGCCGGGAATCCATTTCTTCAAAGTGATGTTACAGGCGCAGAGATCAGTTCCCCGCGCTTTCCATTTTGCGATGGGCAACGACCTCTTCCAGCCAACCCAGATGCATCTCGGGCACCGAGCTCAGCAGCAGGTCTGTATAGTCGTCGAATGGCGGGCTGAGCACCTGGCTCTTTGGGCCATAGCGCGCCACGCGTCCCTGATACATCACCGCAATGCTGTCGCTGATCGCCCGAACCGTCGCCAGATCGTGGGTGATAAACAGGTAGGCCACATCCTCGATCTTCTGCAAATCCAGCAGCAGCTTGAGGATACCGTCCGCCACAAGCGGGTCGAGTGCCGATGTCACCTCGTCGCAGATGATCATCTTGGGCTTGGCCGCCAAAGACCGCGCGATACACACGCGTTGCTTCTGGCCACCGGACAACTCGGCTGGGTAACGGTCGATGAACTTCTCGCCCAACTCGATCTCGTCCAGCAACTCGACAACCCGTTTGCGTTTTTCGGCACCGCGCATGTTGAAGTAGAACTCCAGCGGGCGCCCGATGATCGTGCCGACGGTCTGGCGCGGGTTCATTGCCACGTCAGCCATCTGATAGATCATCTGCAACTCGCGCAGGTCCTCGCGGGATCGTCCGGCAAGATCAGGCGAAAGTTTGCGTCCGGCAAACGTAATCTCGCCATCGCGCGGCGGCAACAGGCCGGTGATCACCCGGGCGAGTGTCGACTTACCAGAACCGGATTCGCCCACAACTGCCAGCGTCTGCCCCGGATGAAGCTCGACATTGACGTTGTGCAGCACGTCGAAATTCAACCCCTTGTAACGTGCGGTGATACCGTCAACGCTCAACAGTGGTTCCGCTGTGGGCTGTTTTTCTTCGTGCTCGATCGAACGGACCGAGACCAGAGCTTGCGTGTACTCTTCCTGCGGGTTGTTGATGATCTGATCGGTTGACCCGTATTCAACCGTATCTCCCATCCGCAGAACCATGATTTCGTCGCTGACCTGCGCCACGACCGCAAGGTCGTGCGTGATGTAAAGAGCAGCAACACCGGTATCGCGAATGGCTTCTTTGATCGCCATCAGCACGTCGATCTGCGTGGTCACGTCCAGCGCCGTGGTAGGTTCATCGAACACCACCAGATCGGGTTCGGGGCACAGCGCCAGCGCAGTCATGCATCGCTGCAACTGTCCGCCTGAAACCTGGTGCGGGTAGCGGTCACCGATATTATCCGGGTCGGGTAGGCCTAGTTTGGCGAACAGTTCCCGCGCGCGGCCTTCGGCCTCTCTTCGCGAAAACTTCTTGTGCTCGACCGCAGCTTCGACAACCTGATCCATGATCTTCTTGGCCGGGTTGAACGACGCGGCAGCGGATTGCGACACATACGCAACCTCACCCCCGCGCAGGTTGCGGATATCGCCATGTGACGATTTCAGGATATCGCGCCCATTTACCCAAACCTCGCCGCCGGTGATTTCAACACCACCCCGGCCATAGGCCATGGAAGCGAGGCCGATGGTGGACTTACCGGCACCGGATTCTCCGATCAGCCCCAGCACCTTGCCGCGTTCGAGGTCAAAACTGACCCCGTGCACGATTTCGATGTCATGGGGTTTTTCACCCGGTGGGTAAACGGTTGCACCGATCTTGAGGTCACGGACCTTGAGAAGGGTATCACTCATCCCCGGCCTCCTTTCAGCGATGTGGTTCTGTTCAGGACCCAGTCAGCAACAAGGTTGACCGAGATCGCGAGCGTCGCGATGGCCACAGCCGGGTACAAAGCTGCGCCGATGCCATACACGATGCCGTCCTTGTTTTCCTTCACGATGCCGCCCCAGTCGGCCAGCGGTGGCTGAACGCCCAGCCCCAGAAACGAAAGGGTCGAGATGAAGAGGACCATAAAGATGAACCGCAGCCCGAACTCGGCCACCAGCGGTGACAGGGCGTTCGGCAGGATTTCACGGAAGATGATCCAGGCACGGCCTTCGCCGCGCAATTTGGCGGCCTCGACATAATCCATCACGTTGATGTCGACAGCAACCGATCGCGACAGACGATACGGGCGTGTCGCGTCCAGAAGGCCCATCACCAGGATCAGGATCGGGACCGTCACCGGGACGATGGCCAGAATGACCAGCGCCAGGATCAGCGTCGGGATCGACATGACCAGATCAACCGCCCGGCTGAGAACCTGATCGGCCCAACCGCCCAGAACCGCCGCCAGCAAACCCAGCGACGTGCCGGTTACAAAGCTGAGGATCGTAGCCGCAGCCGCAATGAAGATGGTGGTGCGCCCGCCGTAGATCATGCGTGTGAGCAGATCCCGACCGATATTGTCTGTGCCCAACAGATGTTCTGCGCTTGATTGCTCCCACACATCGCCAACCACTTCGGCCATACCGTAGGGCGCAATAAGCGGTGCAGCCAAGGCGACAAAGAAATAGAGACCTGTGAACAACAGACCGATCATTGCCGAAATTGGTATATTTTTCATCATTTCGGATGCCTCAGTCTTGGGTTGGCCAGGATCGATACGATATCGGCCACCATGTTCAGCCCGATATAGACGGCGGCAAAGACCACACCACACGCCAGCACGACCGGCACGTCACGTTTGGTTACCGAGTCCACCAGGTATTGCCCCATGCCGGGATAAACGAACACCACTTCGACCACGACAACGCCCACGACCAGATAGGCCAGGTTCAGCATCACCACGTTTACAATGGGCGAGATCGCGTTCGGAAAGGCGTGTCGCGCAATGACCTGAAAGTTTGACAACCCCTTCAGTTCCGCCGTTTCGATATAGGCTGACTGCATCAGGTTGAGGATCGCCGCGCGGGTCATGCGCATCATCTGCGCCAAGACCACCAGCGTCAGCACGAAAGCGGGCAACGCGATCGCATTGAGTTTTTGCCCGAATGACATCGAGTCGTTGATCATCGCAAGCGAGGAAAACCAGCCCAGCTTTACCGAGACATAGTAGATCACCACGTAGCCGATCAGAAACTCTGGTATCGACACTGTCGTAAGCGTGATGGCAGAGATCAGCTTGTCCGGCCAGCGGTTGCGGTAGCGAACTGCCAGCAAGCCCAGGAAGATGGCAAGCGGAACCGAAACCACGGCTGCGGCGCATGCCAGAAACAACGTGTTGCCCAACCGTTTGCCAATGCTTTCCGCAATGTCCAGCTTGTTGGTCAGGGACTGACCCAAATCACCTTGAACGATACCGCCCAGCCATTCGAAATAGCGGGTCAGGGCAGGCCGGTTCAGGCCCATTTCTTCGCGCAGGTTTGCAAGGGCCTCGGGGGTTGCGGACTGCCCCAGGACGGCTTGCGCTGCGTCTCCGGGAAGGGCTTCGGTCAGGCCAAAAATCAGGGCCGAAGCGCCAAACAGCAATAGGAGTCCCAGCGCTAAGCGCTGGGAAACCAGTTTGATGATAGGATGCATGATCCGTGGCCTGCTTTACGCGAACCACAACTTGCGCGACACCTGGCCGTTCATCATCTCGCCGTTGGGATCTTCTTCCCAGCCTGCCAAAACATTGCTGGATGCATCGACGAAGTTGTTGAACATCGGGCAGATCAGGCCACCTTCATCGCGGACCATTTGGCCCATCTGACTGTAAATACCTTTTCGTTTCTCCGTGTCCAACTCGGCACGGGCCGCGAAAAGCATGTCATCAAAGGCTTGAACTTTGAAGCGTGTGTCGTTCCAGTCTGCGGTTGACAGGTATGCGGTTGCATACATCTGGTCCTGCACCGGACGGCCACCCCAATACGAGGCGCAGAAGGGTTGCACGTTCCAGACCTCGGACCAGTATCCGTCATTGGGCTCGCGCTTGATTTCCAGTGGGATGCCAGCCTGAGCGGCCGTCTGTTGGAACAGTGCCGCAGCGTCTACTGCGCCAGGGAAGGCCCCGTCTGCAACTCGAAGGATGATCGGCGATCCGTCGTGGCCCGAGTTTTTGTAGTGCTCGGCCGCTTTTTCAACGCTGAACTCGCGCTGGGCGATGGAGGCGTCGAACAACGGGTAGGCCGCGTTTACCGGCATGTCATTCCCGACCGATCCATAGCCGCGCAGAACCTTGTCCACCAGTTCTTGCCGGTTGATGGCATATTTCAAAGCCAAACGCAGTTCGTTGCTGTCGAATGGCGCGGTGTCGCAATGCATGATGAACACATAATGGCCACGACCCGGAGTTGAGTTCACGGTGATATTGGGTGCACGACCCAGCAGGTCGGCAACTTTGGGCTCGATCCGGTTCGCAAGATGGACCTGACCACCTTGCAGCGCGGCTGTCCGGGCGGTTGCGTCGTTGATCACCACGTTTTCGACACTGTCGAAATGCGCGTCATCGTTCCAATAGTTCGCAAACTTGGTGAACACGTGGCGGATCCCAGGTTCATCGACCTCAAGCTGATAGGGGCCAGTACTGATACCCGCTGCGGGATTGTCGATGCCACCATCAGGCTGAATGACCAGGTGGTAATCCGACATCAGATAGGGCAGGTCTGCGTTCGCCTCGACCAGCGTCACTTGGAAAGTGTCGCCATCTGCCTTCATGGACTCGATGCCCTTCATGACGCCCAGAGCACCAGACTTGGAGTCCTCGTTCGAGTGACGCTGCATGGTTTTCAGCACGTCTTCGCTGGTCAAGGTCTTGCCGTTGTGGAATTCGACACCCTGACGCAACTTGAAAGTCCAAACCTTGGCATCTGCGCTGCCTTCAACACTTTCCGCCAGACGAGGCTCGATCGAGCCATCAGGCGCGACCTCAACCAGCGTGTCGCCAAAGTGACGGCCGTTCATATATGGGACCGAGCTGGCATAGGTTGCCGGGTCCAGTGAGTTTGTGGATTCACCGCCAAACAGACCCAGCTTCAGGTCACCACCCTTTTTCGGGCCAGCAGCCCGAGCGGCGTCTGCGAACATTGTGCTGGCCATCGCAGCCGAAACACCCAGCGCCGCGGCTTTCCCCATGAATTCGCGGCGGGTCATTTTTCCGGCTGTGACCTGACCGGCCATATGCGTGATTTGTTCGTTCATCGAGTATTCTCCCTATCGAGTGGTTTTAACCCTTTTCGGGTTTTTGTTGACGCATGAGTCAACGTTGGCTTATTTCAGCGAGCCGGGCAAGGGTATTTCTCCTCAATGCCGAAGGCCGAAGCGCAAGTAACCTTGTTCGGTGCGAGGCCCTTTCCACAAGAATACTATGATACAATCGTGTTTCAGACCAGTTTCCGAGCCTTTACGGTCCGGGGCGGCATGAAATACGCCAAATCATCCACGTATTGCGACAACCAAGTCCATGACATTGGTGCCGGTTGGCCCGGTTGTCAGCAAGGCTTGGGCTTTTTCAAGAAACGATCCGCTGTCAGCATTTTTCAGGGCGGCTATACCGCTTTCGTTCCATGTTGCACCGGTAATGATTCCCCCTGCCGCATTGGTCGGTCCGTCTGTGCCGTCCGTGCCGCCGACAACAACTGTCAGGTTTGATTGCCCGGAGATTTCCCGCGCCAGTGCAAGTGCCAGTGCCTGGTTTCGTCCACCGCGCCCAGGGTGATCCGGCAAGACCACAGTCGGTTCCCCACCGAAGACCATCACGCCCTTCTCCATGCCGCGTAGCAGTTGGCCAAGATGTGCGGCAACCTTCAGATAGTCATCATGCAGCGCCTCTTCATTGGCCCAAACCTTTAGCCCAGCCGCTTCGGCGGCTTGTACAACCACATTGCGGGCATGGGCGTTCGAGGCCACGATCCGCGTGGTGGCCTCAAATGTGTGGCTGGAAGGCAAAGCGCCGATACCCGATCCAATGACATTGAGGTCGTCGCCCGGTACGTCCGAGATGGCCAGAACAGTCGCGCGCGCGCCCGCAAAGTGCGACAGCAACCCCCCGCCTTTTATGCGGGACAGCTTGCGCCGCTCGGCGTTCATCGCACCGATATCCATCCCCTCTGAAAGCAACTTGCGGTTCAATGCTTCGAGATCGCTCAGTGATTTTCCGGGCAAAAGGTCTTCGGCCAACGAGGATGCGCCACCTGACACCAGAAGCAGCACATGTGATCCGGGGTCCATCTGTTCCAGCGCCTTACGCAGAGCACGCCCGCCCGCAAGGCTGCGGTTGTCCGGAACCGGGTGCGAGGCTTCGATCACCTCGACAGTGTCCGGCAAGTCACGGCCGTGATCGTCCTTGGTCACAACAAGCGTGGGAATCGTGCCGAACCGCGCCAACGCCGCCCGTGCCATGGCGGCGGCGGGCTTGCCTACGGCCAGAATACGGTCCGGTTTCGGGATGTCGTGCAGGGCGGCCTCGGTGGCGGTGTATCCGTCAACGGCCTCAACCCCGGCGCGCCAAAGTTGAACGGCTTGCTTTTCAGTATCCATCAAGTCTCCACCCAGATTGTGACCGGTCCGTCGTTGACAAGTTCAACGGCCATATCGGCCCCGAATTGTCCAGTTTCCACCGCTACACCTTGCGCAGCAAGGTAGTTTGCGAAGGTATTATACAGATGCTCGCCAAGTTCGGGCGGTGCTGCAGTTGAAAACCCCGGCCTGTTACCGCTTGTTGTATCTGCCGCCAATGTAAACTGGCTGATCACCAAGGCTGACCCTTTTACATCCAGAAGCGAGCGGTTCATCTTGCCCGCATCGTCCTTGAAAATCCTGAGTCTGGCGGTTTTCCGGGCCAGTTTTTCAGCCTGGGCTTCATCGTCCCCCTGCATGGCGCAGACAAGAATCAAAAGCCCCGGACCGGATGCGCCAATGACATTGCCATCGACCGATACTTTGGCTTGCGAAACTCTTTGCAGCAATGCGCGCACGCGGTTCCCCCCCCTTGGCGATTATCTTGCCTGAGCGATGGTTTAGCCGCGCCAGTCGACAAAGTCACCCAGCGCGGCACGATCTGTGCGAAAGTTATTTGCGGGATGCTTTCTGTCTGAATACCCAAAGGAAATCGCGCACAGGATCAGACGGTCTTTCGGGATCTGAAAATATCTGTGCAGGAACGGGCCATACGCGGCTAATGCGGCCTGAGGAATGGTTGCCACTCCCAACGCCTGCGCTGCCAACGAAAAAGCCGTAACAAACCCTCCGCAATCCATTGCGCCATATGGCCCAAGTTCCGCCGGGCTTGAGACGATGGCGCAATGCGGTGCATCGAACAGAGCGAAATTGCGCATCATTTGTTGGGCCGATCCTGCCCGGTCCCCGCGTTCCACACCGACTGCTTCATAGAGCGCCCAACCGCACGCGCGGCGGCGGTCTTGATAGACGCCTGAATATGACGCGGGAAACGGAAGATCGGGGGCCGGTGCGCCTGTTTCAGCTTCGTTTTGCATCGCCGCGCGGAACCTGTCGGTCTCTGCGCCGCTTGTGATCACCAATTGCCACGGCTGCGCGTTACACCAGCTTGGGACCCGGGCCGCGCTGGCCACGATTTGTTCGATCTGCTCCTTTGGTACAGGGTCGGGCAGGAAGGCCCGGCAGGATTGGCGTTTCTCCAGAAGGTTATTCAGTTCTGCGAATGACACTAGCGCCTCGTTGTTATGTTCCGACCCTCAGGATGATCATGCCGCGCGAGATGTACAAGCAGTTGCTATTGCTGCCCGTTGGCTGCCAGATACCCGACAACCCCGGCAACAAGCAGGCCCAGAACAACGGCAATCGTGATCTTGATGGCTGACCAGGGACGTTCCCCCTGAACCCGCCCGGTTCGACCGTTCACCACAAATCGATAGGTCTGCCCGCGATATTTGTAAGCCGCCATCCAGATCGGCAGCAGAATATGTTTGAAGGTGACATCGCGCACCTCGGTGTCCACCGCGTGGATACGCTGCTTGTCACCCCCAATATCGAAGCGAACATCCCGTTCGATCACGCGCGCCATATGCGCGCGGGCCTCGGTATAGCCCTCATTTAGTTCAACTGTATATGCCTCGGCGCGAAATCCGGCGAGGTATTCTGGCTGGTAAGGTTCAAGTGCCGGCAGATCCCAAGGCTGCAACGCGTCAGTGTAAGCCTTGGGCAACGACTGCGAAGCCAGCACCAGGACATCGTCAAAAAAACGCGCAACACGACCCGATTTGGGCGACCAGCGCACCTTTGGTACTTGTTGCTGAACCCGTTTACCGTCCCGCATCACAGTGTGGGTTTCATAATAGATCACGCCGCGCTCACCACGGTAGGCGGATTTGGTGTCGGCATCAAAGGTCCAGTACGGCACATAAATGCCCTGCATCTTGCGGCCCTTGCGGGCATAGTCCTTCAGCCCGTTGGGCGCGAACCATAACCGCCCCAGCCAATCGCTCATCGCCTTATGCGCCTCGCGCTCGTCGAAAGCAAAAGGCAGAACGCCCTTCGGCTTGATATGCCGGTTCACGCCGGTGTCGGTTACCACCGGCGTGGCACAGAACGGGCATTCCGCAGCGTGCGTGTTGGGGTCGAATTCAACCTGGGCTGCGCAGTTCGGACAGGACAGAACGCGGGTCTGTTCCAGCTCGCTGTCAGGCAGACGGTCCGCAATGGCCGCGTCAAAATCCAGTTCGCGCAGGCTGGCACCTTGCCAGGGGCCCGATCCGATTGGTTCCGAATGACCACAATGATCACATGTCAGCGTACCATTGCTAGGGCTGAACCGATAATCCGCACCGCATTGCTGGCAGGGAAAGCGGTGCTCTGCAAAGTCAGGGGCGTGTGTCATACGTTACCCAATAGTGTCAGGTCAGATGGAGGAGTATCGCGTTTCGGTCAGGCCCCCGGCGGCGGTGGCGGCAGAATGGTGAACAGTTGCGCCAGTTCCTGCACGTCACCGGCCTTTTTCCAGCCGTCCTGGCCCGCGGTCCAGACATAAGTGTCGCGCGTCAGATCGCCCTCGCTGGCCATTCGGCCCATCCTGGCTTTGGAGTATGGGCCGCTGGTCTGCCCATCCACGGCGATATGCCAAACATGCTCGACCGGCGGCGGCGGCGGGGCCGTATGAGCTGCCGGACGTGGGGCAGCGGGGGCGGGCGATCCCCACGGGCCGCTCGGCTGGCCCGCTGCCATGTTTGACATCTGCTGTGCCATCGCCATGCCCATTCCCATGCCAAGACCTGCGCCCATGCCACCGCCTTGGCTGGGGTTGCTGGCCGCAGCCGTCATTGCCTCTGCTGCGGAATACTGTGTGAATTTGCCCAGATCTCCGGCCAATCCCATCGAGGTCCGCTTGTCCAATGCGGCCTCGACCGCCGGAGGAAGCGAAATATTCTCGATGTAGAATTCCGGCATCTCCAGCCCATAGCCTTCCAACACCGGGGAAACTTCAGTCGCGATCAATTTGCCCAGATCAGCCGTGTTCGCCGCCATGTCCAATACAGGAATACCTGACCCCGAAATAACGCGGCTGAACTCCTGCACGATGATGTTGCGGACCTGAAAGCTGATCTCGCTCATGGTGAATTCGCCGTCGGTTCCGACGATTTCCACAAGGAACCTGGCCGGGTCTTTGACCCGAACGGTATAGGTACCATAGGCGCGTATGCGGGTCGGCCCGAACTCGGGGTCGCGCAGCATGATCGGGTTCTTGGTCCCCCATTTCAGGTCGTTGAACCGGGTCGTATTGACGAAGTAGATCTCGGACTTGAACGGCGACTGAAAGCCATGATCCCAGTGCTGTAATGTGGTCAGGATCGGCATGTTGTTGGTCTCTAGCATATAGAGACCTGGCGTGAACACATCCGCCAACTGCCCTTCATGCACAAATACGGCCGCCTGACCTTCGCGCACAGTCAGCTTGGCACCGTATTTGATTTCATGGCCTTCACGCTCGAACCGCCAGACCATGGTGTCGCGAGTGTCGTCAACCCAATGGATGACGTCAATGAATTCTCCGGTCAGAAAATCGAATATTCCCATTTGGGTTCTCCTGTCCTTGGGGTCAGAGCGGCTGCCCCATCAATTCCTGGGCAATGACATGCACGATGGGGCGGGCCTGATCGACTGTCACGCCGGGCTCAAGCCGCTTATCATAAAGCATTGTCAGCAGTTTTTCGTCATGGCTCGTCAGCAGGGCAAACTCGTCATCATCATTGAAGATCGATGGGCGCGCTGCCGGGCTATCGTTAGACAATCCCAGCCCCTGTGCGATTTCTTCGTGGATACAACTGCGACGGACCAGATCAGTCAACTCGGCCCGGATCAACGCAACGGCGCGTACATATTTATACGGAGACGCCGTTGTCGCCGAGGCAAAAACAAAACAATCGAAATTCGATCTCGGATTTGCGACCAGATCAAGCGAAGCCTGACTGATATTCGGGATCAGCTGTTTCAGTCGTGACACCACATAGGTGCTGTCGTCCTTGCCCGCGAAGAAGACGTGGAAATTTGCGTTTCGGGAGACCACGGAAATCGGATGATCCGTCAGCCTCGCCAGGCGCGAGGCAAAGGACTGAACCCGTTCCGCATCCTGTTCCCGTACAGCAGGCAGCACGGAAGGCCCAAACTCAGTCTGGATGCGCACCGGCCCCGACCAACGGCTGAGCTGCCCGTCTGTCTGGCGCGACCCGATGGAAACGTTTTGGGTCGGATATTCGCTGTAGAACGCAATCGCTTCGAAATTTCGCGCCAGATCCTGGGCGTCATAGGGCGTATCGGGCCCGCCCCCGTCTGTCCGCAATAACCCCCGCACCAAGAGGTCGCGTTCGACACGCTGGTAAAACCGCGCCAGATCCTGACTTGCGGCAGAGGGCGGTACATAGGCATTCGCCGCAACAGAAACAGGCGCCGGGCGCGCTTGCGGCGCAATCGAGGATGTCAGTGTTTCATCGCAATTGGCCAAAGCCAAAAACGCCGCCATCCCCAGCGCCTTTTTCAGATATGTAATATCCCGCACGCCCAGTTCAGCCTCAGCCGGGGACAGCGGTTCCGGCGTTGTCGCCGGTCCCGTCTCGTCGCGCCTTGGCGGATGCCAGAGTGTCGCGCAGTTCCGCCTCCATCTTCTGCAACTCGGCCTCAGCGGCAGCACGTTTGGCTTTTCCTTCATCCGCAATGGCCAGGCTTTCGTTGATGGTGCCGATCAGGTCTGCGTTGGCCTTTTTGACAGCTTCGATATCGAACACGCCGCGTTCCATTTCCTCGCGGATCATCTTGTTCGACTGGCGCAGATTGGCAGCATTCGAAGTCAAAAGCTCGTTGGTCAAATCGTTGGCGTCGCGCACCGCGGCGGCAGCTTCGGCGCTGCGCTGAATGGTGACGGCCTGTGCCAGTTGCGTTTCCCACAGCGGCACGGTGTTCACCAGCGTCGAGTTGATCTTTGTGACCAGCGACTTGTCGTTCTCCTGCACCAGCCGGATCGACGGCAGCGACTGCATCGTGACCTGACGCGTCAGTTTCAGATCGTGCACGCGGCGCTCCAGATCGTCACGCGCGGCGCGCATGTCACGCAGTTCCTGCGCTTTCATCACCTGTTCTTCTTCTGGCGCGGCCTGAACGGCGGCTTCCCTTTCGGGGATGTCATGGCTGTCCAACTCGGTCAGCTTTTCTTCACCCGCCGCGATATACAGCGCCAGTTCATCGTAAAAACCCAGAGTTTTCTCGTACAGCAGGTCCAGCGATTTGATGTCCTTGAGCAGTGTATGTTCATGTCCCAGAAGATCGTCGGTTATGCGGTCGATCTGCTCCTGAACTTCTTCAAACTGAGCGGTAAATTTCGCAAATGGTGCGGCTCTGCCCAGCAGCCTTTCCCACCAGCTGCGCTCGCGGCGCACGTCCAGCTCACTGACCGAAAATCCGCGGATCGTGGTCACGATATTGCGCAGGCTGTCTCCTGCCGGGCCAACATCCTTGTTGCGCACATCCGCAAGCATGGCCTGACTGATTTCCTGCAATTCGGCCTGAGCGGAAGACCCGAAAGCAACAATCGAGTTGGTGTTGCCCATGTCAATCTCGTCCATGCGCTTGCGGATCTCGGCACTCACGGGTTCATCGGCTTCTTCAAGCGAGATAACCTCGGCCTTTGGTTCGGGCAGGGCAACTGCGGTGACTTCCTGCACCAGTGTTTCGGCCTGAGCCGCCTTGTTCTTGATCTCATCGGACATGGGGATGTTCCTCGCTCAAATAATGGCCGGTCAGTCCAACCGGACGCCTTCGCGCTGCAATCTTTCGCGCAGCACGTCGATTTCGACCGTCAGATCACTGCGGTCATCCAATAGCATTTTCCGCGTACGCGCGGCGAAATTCTGTTCCAGATCATCCAGTAGCGCGACGTAGTCTGTCATCGCCTGCGCATCGCGGGTCCGGGCATAGACATCGGCGAACTTGACAGTCGCATCACGCGCGCCCTGTAGATAAACCGTCATGTATTTTCGCGCGCCAGCCAGATCGCGGGGGTCTTCCTCGACCGTTCGAAAAAGGTCACGTGCGGTGTCCTGAAACCGTTCCAAACGGGCTTCGATCCGGCGATCACCCGCGCGTTTGATGGCGTCCGTCATCTCGGAAAGACGGTTTTCCGCATCCTCAACGACCCGGGCAACGCGATCTTGCTGAAAGGTGTCAATTCCTTCCATGCCCTTGTCCTTCATCGGATCAAACCCGAAGGAGGCCGAGTGCAGCACGGTTGCTGCAGCGCCGAACAAGACAGGGGCAAGCAGGCTGACTTGCGACGCCGTTTCCGCATTCAGAAACTCGGTCCGGTAGGACGCAAGAGCGGCGCCCAGACCTGTCAGAAGGCTGGCAAAGATTTTACGGGGAAACGCAGGCCGGCGGGCAGCCTTACGGGCGTTAAACGCGGCTTCGGCCCGCAGACCTTCCCGCAGTAAAAACGCAGCTGCCGTCAGCAGGCCAGCTGCGATCAGACCAATGGTCATGCCTATCGCGCCGTCGTTCAGCGACAGAAACACCAATGGGATGGCCGGTATGAACAGGACATTGGCACGCGCGCCCGCAGGTTCGACCCGCGCGCCATCGAATTGCCCACGGGGCTGAAGAGTGTCGCCGGACGTATCATCCTGAGGGCTGTATTTGCCGCCAAATCGCTTTGCCATGCGTTACAAGCCCCCAAGCACGCCTGTGCACACGCCAAACAAAAGCACCAGCAATACGGCGTAGGCGAATTTTTGCACTCCGCTTCCGGACATCACGCTCCCCAAATAGCAGCAATCACAGAAAATTTAGGGGATACGCAGGCTTGGCGCTAGGGGGAAGGTTGCCGAACCTGCATCACTTGCGGGGATTCTTGCCGATGGGCGGGCGTTTTCTTTGTGGTCGCGTCGGACGTTTGGGGGCCGCTTCGGTTTTGGCATCCGAATCCAGCCCAAGTTGATCGCGCATAACGCGGCGGCGGATTTCTTCGACTTCTCCCGGCTTCAGATTGCCCAATTGGAACGGGCCGTAAGAAACCCGCAACAAACGGTTCACATTAAAACCGATATCTTCCATGGCCCGACGGATTTCTCGGTTCTTTCCTTCGCGCAGACCGATGGTCAGCCAGGCATTGGCCCCCTGCTGGCGATCCAGCGTGACGGTCATCGGCTGGAACCGCTCTCCCTCAATCACCAGACCTTTGCGCAGCGGTTCGAAATCTTCGTCTTTCGGGCGTCCGTTTACCCGCACACGGTATTTGCGCAACCAGCCGGTCGCGGGCAGTTCAAGCTTGCGCTTGATAGCACCGTCATTAGTCAGCAGCAGCAGACCTTCGGAATTCAGGTCAAGCCGGCCAACGCTTATCACCCGAGGCATGTCTTCGGGCAGCTTGTCGAAAATCGTATCGCGCCCTTTTTCGTCGCGGGTTGTCGTAACCAGCCCAGCGGGCTTGTGATACAGCCACAAGCGCGAGGGTTCCGGTTCCGAGACCGGTTTGCCGTCGACCACGATCTTGTCTTTCGCCGTCACGTTCAGGGCGGGGCTGTCGATGGTCTTGCCATTCACGGCCACGCGGCCAGCTTCGATCATGCGCTCGGCCTCGCGCCGCGACGCGACGCCAGCGCGGGCCAGGACTTTGGCGATCCGGTCGCCGGGAGGAGGGGTCTTGTTCATGTCTGGGCCATACCCTATCCCGCGCGCTTGCGAAAGGCAGGTTTCTGATGCAGTCAGGGGCATGGTGTTCAAATCGCATATGGAACAGGCGCTGCGTGAGGCGCGCGCAGCAGCGGATCGCGGCGAAGTGCCCGTTGGCGCGGTCATTGTCGGGCCGGATGGCTCTGTTGTGGCGCAGGCAGGAAACCGGACGCGTGAGTTGAACGATCCTACTGCGCATGCAGAAATCCTGGCTTTGCGCGCGGCCTGTGCCAATGCCGGATCTGAAAGACTGCCCGGATATGATATCTATGTGACACTGGAACCCTGCGCCATGTGTGCAGCGGCACTGGCGGCCGCGCGCATCCGGCGCGTTTACTATGGGACGTCCGATCCCAAATCCGGCGGTGTGGCCCATGGCGCGCGGGTTTTTTCCCACTCGCAAGCGCATCACAAGCCCGAGGTCTATGACGGCATAGCCGCCAAAGAATGTGAAACCCTGCTGCTGGATTTTTTCGCGGAAAAACGAATAGAAAAATGACCGGGATCTGACAGGACGGCCACTGTCAATTCCAGTCCAGGCGATACACTGTCTGCTGCCCGCCGAACCCTTTCAGTGCGACCGATTTTGGCGAGCTAAATCTCAGACCGCCCTCCGGGCTGACCAGCAATCTGGTCACGTCGGTGACATGAATTTCATTCGGGCCACTTACGTCTGTCACGCGCGCGGCCTTATTGACGACGGACCCGAAGAAATCCTCATCTTTCTGTATGACGTCGCCGGTATGAATTCCAATCCGCAGACCCAGAGGTGTTTCGGAATTTGCCAATGCGTTCTTTCTTTGCAGCTCGATTGCTGCCTGAATCGCATCCTGGACCGTCGGGAAGATCGACATCGTGCCATCCCCAAGGGATTTGACCAGCCGTCCCTGATGGGCTTGGATAAGGTGTTCAGCCAGATCAAAATGACCGGAAATAAGCTGGGCCCATTTTTTGTCACCCAAGTGCCGGGTGATATCTGACGACCCGACAATGTCAGTGAACATGACCGAAGCGGTTCCCTCGGTCTGATCCTGTGTGAACTCCTGTTTTGCGGCTTCGATCAGTGCATTCAACACCGAATGCTCGATGCCGATCTTTTCCATGTTCGAGGTCGGGTTAGACACATGCAGCTGCACCATTTTCCAGACGCCGTCTTCCAGATGCAGAACAAATGTAAAGCGGTGCCAGGCTGAATTGCCGTTCGAATGAAAGGTCAGCGTCGCTTCGCAAAATGCCCAGCCTACATCCCCACATTCAAACGCTTCCAGCGAATGTTCCTGCCAGTCATAGTCCGGGATTTCGTTGGTGTGATCGGCGAAGCCACGCCGAAACACCTGCCCGGACCATGCCTCTTCATCCGCCGAGCCCTGATACCGCAGGTGTTCCGAGGATGACAGCATATTGACCAGCACAGCCCGATCCTTGTCATGAACGGCCTGATTCCATCGCCGTACAACTGCGATCAGTTCCGGTGAAGGGACAATGTCGCTGGTCATATCATCCCTACAGCTTTATCGCCTGCATAACCTGCGATTCGATGACGTCTACACCCGGCAAAGCACCTGCCAGCGCCTGAGCGGATTGCTCAAGAATCGGGAAGGTCTTGTAGTGGCAGGGAATTACCGTCTTGAAGTTGAAGTATCTTTTGGCGGCGTAGGCGGCAGCTTTCATATCCATGGTGAAATGCCCGCCCGCTGACAGGATGCCAATATCGGGTTTGTAGTAATCCCCCAACCAGTCCATGTCGGCCATGATGTCGGTATCACCTGAAACATAAAGCATGCGCCCCTCGGCACTGATCATAAAGCCGACCTCGCTGCCGCCTGTGCGCAGGCCGTCCGGTGTCGAAAAGGTCGAGCTGTGAGAGGCCGGGACCATTGTTACCTTGACCCCGTTCAGGTTGACCGTGCCGCCCTTGTTGAAACCAATGGTCTCGATGCTTTCGGCTTCGGCCCAGTACCCCATCAGGTCATATTGTCCCACAACCGGAATCTTCAGGTGTTTGGCCAAAGGCAGAACGTCGACGACATGGTCAAAATGCGTATGGGTCAGAAGGATGTGGGTGGCGCCATCAACGGCGGCGTCATGCTGTTCCTCGGGCAAGACCGGGTTGCCGGTCAGCCAGGGGTCGATTAGCAGCACCTGTCCCTGGGTTTCGATACGGAAACTTCCATGGCCCAACCAGATAATGTTCATAATTATTTCCTCCCAATCATTCTGTTGGCGGCAGCCTAACATCGGATAAGTAAATTTCCATGGATTGGTTTCGTGAAATAGACGGGTACTGCGAGCGGCTGTCTCCAGCCTACTGGGCCGAGCCCGTTAACGCGGTCACAAACGCTGCTTTTCTGATTTGCGCATGGGTCATGTGGCGGCGGGTGCGCAATCAGAACATGCCGCTGGCCAAGGTTTTGGTGGCGCTTCTGGCGATCATCGGGTTTGGCAGTTACCTGTTCCACACGCATGCGCAGGTATGGGCGGCTTTGGCGGATGTCGCGCCCATACTGTTGTTCATATTGGTCTATGTTTTTGCGGTGAATAAAGACATCTGGAGGATGCCTTTGGGGGTGGCGCTCGGGGGAATGCTTCTTTTTCTTCCCTATGCGACGGCTGCTGTCCCACTGTTCCAACAGGTTCCGGGGCTTGGAGGGTCGGCGGTTTATGCGCCGGTCCCTTTTCTGATCCTGATCTATGCTGTTCTTTTGCGTGGCCGTGATCCGATTCTGGCCAAAGGACTGACAATCGGGGCGTTGATCCTGATCTTGTCGATTACCTTCCGTGCCCTCGATATGCGTTTCTGCGGCCAATGGCCGGTGGGGACACATTTCATGTGGCATCTCCTGAATGCCATTATGCTGGGCTGGATGATCGAAGTGTATCGAGCGGCCCTCATCAGGGGCCGCGTCACCCAAACTCGTGGATCATGAGCAAATGGCGCGGAGGCCTGTCGTGACCATCCTTCAGACTTATTATTCGGTCGATGAAACGGCGTTGGCCTTTTCTCAGTCTTGAAAGGCTGCGGCCAGATGATCCGGCAGGTCGAATTCGCTTAAAACCCGTGCGCGGCCCTCGGGCGACATCTTGCGGGCAGTCTTTTCAACAATGCTCTGGATTTTCTCGGCTGAGTGTTTCGCCGCAAAGGGCTGGAAATACCATTTCAGAAACACAAAGCAGATCACATCTTCCAGCGCCTGCACCTCTGCATCGCGTTTGATGCCTTGCTTGCGCAACATGCGACCCGCGGCTTCGGCCTGCTCAGCGTCATAGCCTTCTTGGGTCATCAAACTCATCACCACGTCCGCGTGATGCACACCTTGCGCCTTGCGCCAGGCCAGATAACCCGCCCGACCTTCCGGGAATTCATTGCGGGCAAGCTTCCACCGCTCCACATGTTGACCACGCGCCGCAATCTGCAAAGCGTCGGACGCGCCTGGAAACAGGCGGTCAAGCTCTGCGCTCATGCGCTCGCCGTAAAGCTGCGCTTCGGGGCGGCCATCATCGCGGTTGGGGTCATTTGCATTCGCCGCATCGATGGCATCCAGGACCGCTTTTTTTTGCGTGTTCATCAGCTGCTCCACTTGCTTGTCAGAACCGCAAGTGCCTTATGCAGTTCCCTTTTGGTATTTGCAGCAATGCTAACGACTCGCTTTGGGCTGTGCACCCTCGAATATGCGTTTTGGCCGGGTCGGAGAGGGGAAATCCGACCCAGCCGGAACCTGCGCATCACTTTGCAGGTTTAACCTTGTCCTGAGTGACCGGTTCCGTCACGGGCGAGGGGAAGGTCAAAGTGCGTGTCAGGTTGCTTGTGTCGATACCCAGGGCCATGGCCGGTGCGGCCAAAAAGGTGGCGGACAAGACTGCGGCAATCATCAGGGGTTTCATGTTTTTCTCCGGTTTGCGTTGTGTCGCACAACTAGAAATGAACAGTACAGTTCAGTTTTCAAGGTCAATATTGAACTAATTAGTTTACTTTTTTGCATACCACTCATTCAGTTTTGAATGGCGGGTGTCATGCGGCGGAACTTAAACTCGGTACGGCCCATGGCGCAGCGGTCTTGCGACTGCCGCAACAGACAGGTAAACGCCCCATAACGTAGATGAGGGAAGCCGATGTCGATTGACCAAAGCACCGCCGCCAAAGTGGCCAAACTGGCCCGGATCAAGGTCGAGGATGACGCGCTGCCGGCGCTGGCATCCGAGTTCAACACCATCCTCGGGTTCATCGAACAGCTGAACGAAGTGGATGTCGAAGGTGTCGAGCCGATGGTCTCGGTCACGCCGATGCGGCTGAAACGCCGTAAGGACGAGGTAACCGACGGCAACCAGCAGGAAAAGGTTCTGGCCAACGCCCCTGACGCCCGCGAAGGGTTCTTCGCAGTTCCCAAAGTGGTGGAGTAAGACATGAGCGAGCTGAACAAACTGGGTCTGGCCGAGGCGCGCGATGCGCTGCGTTCCGGTGACGTTACTTCTGTCGAGCTGACCGACGCCTGCCTGAAAGCCATTGACGAGGCAGATGCGCTGAACGCCTTTGTCCACAAGACACCCGAACTTGCAATGGAGCGCGCCAAGGCCGCGGATGAGCGGATCCAGCGTGGCGACGCACCGTCGATGTGTGGCCTGCCGATCGGCATCAAGGATCTGTTTTGCACCAAGGGTGTGCCGTCGCAGGCGGCGTCGAAAATCCTGGAAGGGTTCAAGCCGGAATACGAATCCACCGTTTCACAGCAACTGGCCGACGCAGGCGCGGTGATGCTGGGTAAACTGAACATGGACGAATTCGCCATGGGATCGTCCAATGAAACATCGACCTATGGCAATGCGGTCAGCCCGTGGCGCCGTGGCAACGATGATGCGCAACTGACACCTGGCGGCTCGTCTGGCGGGTCTGCATCTGCCGTGGCTGCTGATTTGTGCCTGGCTGCGACAGGTACCGACACCGGAGGCTCGATCCGCCAGCCTGCGGCCTTCGTTGGCATCACGGGCATCAAACCAACCTATGGTCGTTGCTCTCGGTGGGGTATCGTCGCCTTTGCGTCCTCGCTGGATCAGGCGGGACCAATGACCAAGAACGTGCGTGATGCAGCGATCATGCTGGAAACCATGTGCGGACATGACCCCAAGGATTCGACCAGTGCCGAACTGGCGGTCCCGAATTTCGAGGCCATGCTGACCGGTGACATCAAGGGCAAGAAGATCGGTATCCCGAAAGAGTACCGTATGGACGGTATGCCCGCCGAGATCGAAAAACTCTGGGCCGATGGCGCAGCGATGCTGAAAGCCGCAGGGGCCGAGATTGTCGATATCTCGCTTCCGCACACCAAATACGCGCTGCCCACCTATTACGTGATTGCTCCGGCCGAGGCATCTTCGAACCTCGCCCGCTATGACGGTGTTCGCTATGGTCGCCGTGCACAACTCGCGCAAGGCGATGGCATCACCGAGATGTACGAAAAGACCCGCGCCGAAGGTTTTGGCCCCGAGGTGCAGCGCCGCGTGATGGTCGGCACATATGTGCTGTCCGCAGGTTTCTATGACGCCTATTACAATCGCGCACGCCGGGTCCGGACCCTGATCAAGAAAGACTTCGAAGACGTGTTTGCTGCGGGCATCGATGCCATTCTGACACCGGCAACCCCTTCGGCGGCTTTCGGTCTGGGGGAAATGACCGAGGCGGACCCTGTTCAAATGTATTTGAACGACGTCTTTACGGTTACCGTGAACCTCGCTGGCTTGCCCGGTATCTCGGTCCCCGCAGGGCTGGATGCACAAGGTCTTCCCTTGGGGTTGCAGCTGATCGGGCGCCCGTGGGAAGAAGGTGACTTGCTCAATACCGCTTATGCGCTGGAAAACGCAGCCGGTTTTGTGGCCAAGCCCGGCAAATGGTGGTAAGCCTTCGGGCAAGTGAATTACTGAAGACGGAGCCAATCAATGCGTGTTTTGCTTTTGGTCCCGGCCCTGACACTGGCTGCGGCCTGCACCAATGTCGCGCCGTTGACCAGCACGGGTTTCAACACGCCTGAATATCAGGCACAGCGCGAGGCTCAATTGGCGGGTCAGGGCGGGGCGGTCAATCCGCTGCTGGCTCCGGTCGATGTTTCCCAGCAACCACTGGGCACACCGGGATCATCGACCTTTGCAACAGGTGAGAATGCGGACATCGCCAACCAGACCGCCGCAGCGTTGGCCAGCACGTCCGGGCAATCCTCGGTCTCCGCGTCGTCGGCTGCCGGCTCCAACAGCAGCGCAATCTCTGACGAGCAGGACTTCGCAGCCGTGTCCGAGAGGCGCAGCATCCAATCCGATGCCGCCCGGATTGCGCAAAACCGCCAGACCTACGAAGTCGTCGCTCCAACCGCCGTGCCTGAGCGCACGGCGAGCGGCCAACCGAATATCGTACAATATGCGCTGAGCACCTCCAATCCGGTGGGCACACAACTTTACAGCCGTTCCGGTTTCAACCTGCAAGCCAAGGCACAGAGGAACTGCGCGCAATTCCCGTCACCGGATCAGGCTCAGATCGAATTCCTGTCCAACGGCGGTCCGCAACGTGACCGCAAGGGGCTGGACCCGGACGGCGACGGCTATGCCTGTGGCTGGGACCCCAGCCCGTTCCGCAGTGCCGTTAACAACTGACACCTTAACGCCGATCTGGCATCCGTCTCCGAATTTCGGCAAGCGCCGGGGCGGGCTGTTGCCATCCTTGATCGTGATCCACTATACGGCCATGGACAGCGCGCAGGCGGCTCTGGATCGTCTGTGCGACCCGGCTTCCGAAGTTTCGGCTCATTACCTGATCGGGGGTGATGGCACCCTGTGGCAAATGGTGCGTGAAGAAGATCGCGCCTGGCATGCCGGGGCAGGGGAATGGGACGGCAAGGACGACATCAACTCGCGCTCGGTTGGGATCGAACTGGAAAACACCGGCAAACATCCGTTCTCGCAGCCGCAAATGGCGGTGCTGGAACAGTTGTTGCCCCTGATCATGACCCGCTGGTCCATTACTCCGTCCGGGGTTATCGGGCATTCCGACATGGCGCCCGGGCGAAAATCCGACCCTGGGCCGCGCTTTGACTGGAACAGGCTCGAAAAGCAGGCGCTGGCCAAACCGCGCGGCACAGGAGTTGATCCGATGTCACCCGATGCAGAAGCATTTCGCGCCTCTGCTCGGATGGCAGGTTTCACCGCCCCCGTGGACGATGCAAAACTGCTGGCCGCTGTCCGGTTGCGATTTCGCCCCTGGGCGAAAGGTCCGCTGGACATGGCGGATATGAATGCGGTCACCCCGTCGGACACAACAACCTGATCCGCTCTTCATCTGGCCAAAAATATCCCGGGGTTGAATTGGCCGCAGGCCAAGAAGGGGCTGGCCCCTTCTCGGGCCTGTCAGCTCTTGACGCCGCAGACCGCAAAGCTTACCCAGCCCGGGCGCGGAGGGCCGGATGGCCGCTGGGGCGTATGCCCGAGAGGAAAGTCCGGACTCCACAAGACAACGGTGCCGGGTAACGCCCGGGCGGGGCAACCCGACGGAAAGCGCCACAGAAATCAGACCGCCCAGAGCCTCGGCCGCGGGTAAGGGTGAAACGGTGGGGTAAGAGCCCACCGCGCCGCTGGCAACAGTGGCGGCACGGCAAGCCCCACCGGGAGCAATGCCAAATAGGGTCCCCGCGCGGGCCGGTCGGCGCAAGCCGATACCGCCGCTAAGCGCGTCTTGGCCGAGAGGGACCGGGTTGGCAGCTTGAGCCGTGCAGCAATGCACGGCCTAGAGGAATGGTCATCGAAGGGGGCAACCCCGGAACAAGATCCGGCTTACAGGCCCTCCGCGCGTATCTACTTATCCTCCGGGCGGCGTGTAGGTCCCCGCCAATCTTGCGGCTTTCTCAGTGACCGAAACGAACTCGTCCGCAGTCCAGGCCCGAACCGTTTCTATGTTCGTGACCGCACCCGATGCCGCGACCGCCATGCCGACCGCCACAGCATCTGTTCCGTCCGGCGCTTCGCTGATCACGACCACGTCGTTGCTGCCGGTTGTCATGTAGAAGGATAGCAGTCGACCGCCGACTTTCTCCAGCAATGCTTTCACTGGGCCGGTACGGTTCTCGGGCTTTTGCAGCATGCCTTTGACACCAGCTTGCGAATAAGTTGCGTAGGTAATGAAAACAGGCATTGGTACCTCCTTTTTAACGAGAAATCACAGGGCCTTTCAGTCAGCCGCCCCGGGGGCCGTCTTGCGTCAGATACCGGAGATCAACGGTGCCGCGATGTGCCAAAGACCTGCTCCGATAAGCGCCACACCTGACACCGGCGCCAGCCACCGGGCTGTCGGCAGAAGCTTTTCCAGCGCGACATAGGCGGCAATGCCAACGATCCAGTAGAGGTTCATGATCCCTCCGACGAACAGCAGCAGCATCAACGCCCAGCAGCATCCCAGGCAATACGTGCCGTGCAGGGCTCCGGTTCTGAGCGCGCCGAAGGGTCCGGGCCGGTTGTGACCGGCCAGAAACCTTGCGGGGCTTTGGCAGTAACGAAGGCACGCATTCTTCAAACTTGAAAACTGATAGAACCCGGCAGCCAGCAGAACACTTCCCGCGAAGGGGCCAGAGCGGATTGTCATCATCGGCCCGCTCGACAGCCCGATATGTTCCAGTCCCCACTGCAATGCCGTTGCAGTCAGGCTGAACGCACCCCAGGTCACCAGATAGCCCAACAGGAAACACAGGCTGAACGTTGCGGCGCGGTCTTTCTCAGGGCCCATGCGCTTTGTCGCTGCAAACAAAAGCACGGCTGGCGCGGCACTTGGGGTCATCATGGCAATCATCATGATCCACCACATCAGGAAGATGAGCAGAGTGTAACCGAAGCTCCAGGCGGTTGCGGAACCCATCTGCATGGGCTCCCCAACCGGCCCTGCCATGCGGGTCATTTCGACCGCAGACATTTTCATCCCGACGCCGGCAACTGTGTACCAGGTGGCAGCAAGAATGATCAGAAGGACGCTGCCCAACACGATTGCATTGTCCTGCTTCAACAGCCGCTCAATCGCCCCGGCAGGGGCTGTCGCACTCTGTCTGGTCATGAAAGAGTCTCCGGCTACGCGCCCAGAACACCGTGACCCGAGAGGTTCAGATGTGCGAGATGGGCGTGCGTGGCATCAAAGGTAAGGCTGATTTCGCCGCCCGTTGTTTTGGCCGACCCCGAGGCAGCCTCTGCGTGGCGGTACTCAAAGCCGTTCGGCAACTGGATCGATGCCCTGTGCGCGGCGCCCGATACGATATGTGGAATCGGGCTGACCTCGACGTCGAAGACCCCCGGAACATTGGCGTAGCCGCTACGATCATCGCGGTTCCAGTTCAATTCGATTGGGACAAAAAGCGTATCATATTTCGTCGGGGCCATCGCACTGTAAACGTACCACATGGTCGCCATTTCATCGGTGTCTTCGCCGGTCATGATGGCCTGCAATGCTGCGCGCTGTTCGGCTGTAGCACTTTCGTCAATGATCAGTTGCATCTGACCATTGCCTTCGTGGATCGGTCCCGGCCAGTGATAAACACCTGCTGCCCGCAAACCGGCCAGATCAGTATCGCCATAATGCCCGCTTTCGATGTCGAAAACGACAACAGCCTCGCAATTTCCGTGTGATGGAAGAACGCTGAATTGGCAGGGACAGCCGAAATTGCAATTACAATTGGCCAGTTCTTCGCCCTGAATAACCCATTCTGTCATGATAGCCCCCCAAGAAAAGCTGCGTAAAACAACACTGCTCCGCGCGGGCATTACCTGTTCACACTGCCTTGGTCGTCGAGCCTGAAGTTGGCCTCTTGGACGTATCAGTTGCGGCAAACCTATCACGATATCGTGATATGTACAAACTTACTCACTGTCTTTTGGTCCTCATCGGCTTGGAAATTCAGTCCGGAATCCCGTGGGGGTTGAACGTGGTATTCGCCTTTGCAATCCTTTGATAGAACTGGGGCGTATTTTGAAAAACCGGGAGGATTGTCATGAGCTTTATGAAGACACTTGCGTCCGTTGCAGTTGGTTTCGCGGCTGCGAAGGGGATGGAGAAATACCAGAAAATGGGCGGAATGGCTGGCTTGCAGGACATGATGCAAGGCGCAGGCGGCGGCCTTGGTATGGATCAGCTTGGCAAAATGGCCGAACAGTTCGGCCTTCCCGGAGGTGCGACAGGCCTTCAGGACATGATGGGTAAGATGGGGCTGGGTGGCAGTGCCGCAGGTGCCGCAGGTGCCGCCGGTCTTGGCGGGCTTTTGAATGCGATGCAGGGGGCGGCCAGAACTGGCAGCCAGCAGACCACCGACATGATGGAGACGGTGTTTGGCGGAACACCAGCCGGGGCTGCCATGGAAGCTCAGGCCAAGCTCATGTTGCGGGCGATGATCCAGGCGGCAAAGGCAGACGGCGAGCTGGACGAGCACGAGAAAGAAACGATCCTCGGAGAGTTGGGCGATGACATCAGTGACGAGGAACGCGCATTCGTGCAGGAACAACTGAACGCACCTGTCGACGTCATGGGTCTGGCAGCTGATTCTGGGGCACCGCTCAGAACGCAGATTTATGCGACATCTCTGGCGGCAATACGGTTGGACAATGATCGTGAGGCCGCATATTTGCGGCAATTGTCCACTGCGCTGGGTCTTTCGGACAGTGAAAGGGACCAGATTCACAGCTATATGGGTGCGCCAACGTTACCGGGTTGAACCTGTGCCCGATTCCTGGGCTGGGATCGTCCGATTGGCCTTGACATGCACGGCGTAGCGCGTAAAAGCGCACGCTCATAGGAATTCAACCGAAAGGCCCCTGCCTTTCCGGACGCAGGAGATAACCATGGCGAAGCCGACGACAATCAAGATCCGTCTGAACTCGACCGCGGGCACGGGCCACTTCTACGTGACCAAAAAGAACGCGCGCACCATGACCGAGAAAATGACCATTCGTAAATACGATCCGGTCGTTCGCAAGCATGTCGAGTACAAGGAAGGCAAGATCAAGTAATCTTGCCGTTCCATTTGGACTTTCCAAAAGGGCTCTGCTTGGCAGAGCCTTTTTTTGTGTTGAGTTCCGGTGGTTTGTTGCCACGAATGTCAGCATGCCCACCTGGGGCCGTTGCAGGAGCGCATCAGCCACCGATGCAATCGCATGGCCTGTGGCTTGCTTTTTGTGCCGACCTGCAAGTACGCTTGAGCAAACCGCCACAAAATGTTGACCGCCATGAAAAAAATCTTGTTATCCACAATTGCCGTTCTGACTTTGGCGGCCTGTGAAGACCCGTTTAACCGCAAAGGTGTTGGGTTTACCGGAATCGATGGCGAACCCCGCACGATTTCCGACGTTCCCGGAGCCGTCGCATTTCTGCCGCCTGAAACGAATGTCCCGGCCGAGCTGGCAGAACTTCAGACCGTTACTCTCTTGGCTGATGAAGTGGACCCCTCCAAGGTGGCAGCCGTTGCTATCGACAATGGCGGGCGGACGCCGGACAATGCGGTGCAGCTACAGGGCAGCGATACGAATCTGTTCCTGAGCACCGTCAGCGTCAACGGAACCTTGTATGGTGTCCTTCGCACACCGACGAACAGCGTAAAGGTCGACAACTCGGTCGGCGTTGGTTTCGCGCAAGAGGCTGAGCGTTTCACCGGGTGTCTGCCTGCCGGTGATGTGTTCCGCAAAGGCACGTCCGAGCGTAGTTCGGGCTTTGCTGTACCGTTGAATTGCAGCTAAGTCTTACACCTTCTGATGTATCAAGCCCTCGCTGATCTAGCGGGGGCTTTTTCTTTGCGGGGTACGCGGACGTCGTCGCCTTGTCCGCCAGGATTCATGTACCGGGCAAGCGCGATCATCAGTTGGTTCTAAACGAAAAAAGGCCGGTCTGATGACCGGCCTTTCCCTTACGTTGGTTTGCAGTTACTCGCGGTTACCCAGGAATTGCAGCAGGAACATGAACAGGTTGATGAAGTCCAGGTACAGGTTCAACGCGCCCATGATAGCGGCCTTGCCCAGCCATTCCTGATCGCCACTATGGGCCATTTGCAAGTATGTGTTCTTGATATTCTGGGTGTCATAGGCGGTCAGGCCCGCGAAGATCAGAACGCCGATGGCCGAGATTGCAAAGGCAACGGCCGAAGACGCCAGAAAGATGTTCACAACCATCGCGACGATCAGGCCGATCAGGCCCATCATCAGGAAAGTGCCCATGGCGGACAAGTCTTTCTTGGTTGTGTAACCATACAGAGAAAGGCCCGCGAACGCGATTGCGGTGATCAGGAAGACCTGAATGACCGACTCACCGGTGAAAACAAGGAAGATCCAGCTGATCGAAACGCCCATCACCGCTGCAAAAACGTAGAACACCAGCTGTGCGGCGGCCGCCGACATACGGTTGATCCCGGCGCTGAAGCCGAAGACAAACAGCAGGGGTGCAAACATGATGACCCAGCGCAGGGGCGATGCGTAAATGCTGTAGCCCAGCGATGTCAGATAGGTATCGGCATTCAACTGTGCTGCCGCAGCTGACGGATCGCTTGTGGTTGCCAGGCCCGCGATGGCCCAGGCTGCTGCGAATGTGATCAGCATGCCTACGGACATAGTGCCATAGACTTTGTTCATATGGGCGCGCAGGCCCTCATCAATCTCGGCAGCGCGCGCGCCGGCCGCCGTCCGGATCGTGTCGAATTGTGCCATCAAAGGGTCTCCCTTTACATAATTATGCAGCCCCCCGGCTGTGCGGGAAGCGTTCTAGGCAAATATCGGCAACTCAGGGCTGTGTTTCAAGTATTTACCGCGGAAAACCAACTAATTTACGCAACAAAAGTGGCGATCCGTAACAAGTGACCGCCACTCATGAACTAAAGATTTGTATTTGCATCATTTCTGCCAGAATTCCGGCGCGTCCCAGACGAAGCGTCTGGCTTCGGCATCGGCCTCTGATCTGGAGATTCCGATGTCCTGAAGGGCGCGATTATCAAGTCGCGCCAGCTGGTGGCGTTGACGCTTCAGGGAAACAGCATGCCTGATGATAGTGCTGAGTGATTGCTTTTTCTGCTTGCAGGGGCGATGAATGGCAATTTGGGTCATATTTATTGTCCTTTCGTCTCTTTTCGATGGTTTCGCTTGTCTTCATCAATTTCCTTGATTGATATGGGAGAGTATGACATATTTTAAAAACGAATATTTTTGATGAAACCCATAAGGAATTGTGAAGATGCGGAATCTGGACATCACAACCCTGCGCTCATTTGTTGCTGTGGCAGATCAGGGGGGAGTGACACGCGCTGCCGGGTTCCTGCATCTGACGCAATCTGCGGTCTCGATGCAGTTGAAACGGCTGGAGGAGTTGCTTGGCCTGCAGTTGCTGGACCGCAGTGGCAGAACGATTGCCCTGACCGCGTCCGGTGAACAATTGCTGGCTTATGCGCGCCGTATGATCGCATTGAATGATGAGGTCATCTCGAAACTGACCGATCAGGCCTATGAAGGTGAGGTGGTGTTGGGGGTTCCTCACGACATAGTTTACCCGGCCATCCCACGGGTCCTGCAACGGTTCAACGCGGATTTCCCGCGAGTCCGAGTTCAGTTGGTGTCGTCTTATTCATTGCAGCTGAAAGAGATGTACAAACGCGGCGAATGTGACGTGATCCTGACCACGGAGCCGTCGTCGGTGGACGGTGCGGAAACCATTGCAGAGCTGCCCTTGCGCTGGATAGGTGCGCCGGGCGGGTCGGCCTGGCGTAAGCGTCCGCTGCCTTTGGCACTTGGACGTCGCTGCTTGTTTCGACCACAGGTGATATCGGCGCTGGATGCGGCCGGTATCCCCTGGGAGCTGTCGGTGGAAACTGAAAACGACCGCACAATCGAGGCCACGGTCAGCGCTGATCTGGCAGTGTATGCGGCACTGGAAGGTACCGAAGCCGCACATCTTGAACAGATCGAAGGCGGCGGTGCGCTACCGGACCTGCCTGCGCATATGATCAACCTGTATGGTGGAGAGCCGGGTCGAGACGCGGTTGTCGAAGCGCTGGCGCAGTTAGTGCGTCAGAACTTTCGCCTGCTTGGGGGGACACAGCTGCGCGCCGTGGTGGGCTGATTGCGGTCAGGGGGTGATCACAATTTTGCCTGTCGATTTTCGCTCTTTCAGCAACCGCATGGCCTGCGCGACCTCATCAAGAGGCAAGACGTGGCTGATGTGTGGATTGATGCGGCCCTCGGTGTGCCAGCGGAAAAGGGTGTCAAAACTTTCGCGTACGGCTTCTGGCCGGAATTTCAGATACCCGCCAATGTAAAAGCCGATCACGGTCAGGTTCTTGACCAGCAGATGATTGGCGGGGATTTGCGGAACTTCCCCGCCGGCAAACCCGATGGGCAGCAGGCGGCCTTCGGGATTGGTGGCGCGGAAGGCCGCCTTGAACACATCGCCGCCGATTGCGTCATAAACGACATCCGCGCCGCCAAGCGATCTAACCCGCTCCCTCAGGTCCTCTGCGGCATCAATCAGGTGATCGGCCCCTGCGGCGCGGGCAACGGCCAGCTTTTCGGGGCCGCGGGCCTGAGCGATGACGGTGGCACCCATGAGCTTGCCGATTTCAACCGCGGTCAGCCCGACGCCCCCGGCTGCGCCGGTGACCAGAAGCGTCTCACCGGGTTGCAGCCGGGCACGGTGGTCAAGGGCCATGTGACTGGTGCCATAGGCTATCTGGATCGCTGCCGCGTCTTCGAAACGGGTCGTGTCCGGCAGCGGGATCGCGCGATCGGCGTCGAAAACGCCATATTCTGCCAGACCGCCCTGACCGGAATAGACGGCGATCCGATCGCCCGGTTTCAGGGTGGACACACCTGGACCGATGGTATCCACGACACCGGCGATTTCCATACCCAAAGTAAACGGCGCAGGCGGTGTATCCTGATACGTGCCTTTCTGCATCAGCAGATCAGCGAAATTCAACCCGCAGGCTTTGATCGCAACCCGTACCTGACCCTCACCCGGCTCGGGTTTCGGTACATCGCACAGCTGGGCAACTGCCCCGTCAGATCTAATACAATAGGCCTTCATTTGGTTCCTCACGTGCTTGGGGCATAGGCACGTGAGCTGTGCGAGATGTCAATTCCTTATGCGCGGCGTCATGAAACGCCTGAAAATCTGTCGCATGTCCAGCCGGGCCACGCGAACAGCGGGCAGGGCATTTGACGCATACAACCACAGCCCTTGTGAGGGGGGATCGACTCAACCAGCTTGAAAAAAAATTCAAAACCGGCAATATTGGCAAGCAGTGCTGGTAACGGGGGACGGCACAGTCCGGATCTGGGGGCGGTTAAGGAAGCCCCTATTGGTATTGCGATCTCGGACGTCGCACGATCCCGTACAAATGTGTGTGTAGTAGAGGAGAATACCAATGACTCATCACGTCGATGTCCATGTGGGCAAGCGCGTTCGGCATCGCCGCTGGCTGATTGGGATGACCCAGCAACAATTGGCGCAGCAAGTTGGTATCAAGTTTCAGCAAATCCAGAAATATGAGACCGGAGCCAACCGAATCAGCGCGTCCCGCCTGTGGGACATTGCCGAGGCATTGGACGTACCGGTCAGCTTCTTCTTTGAAGGTCTGGAAGAGGCCCAGAAAAGCAGCGCGGAAAAGAAATCTGTTCCAGCCGATCTGATGGGCGATAAAGAAGCCCTGGATCTAGTTCGCTCTTACTACGCAATTCCGGAAAACCAGCGCCGCCGCCTGTTTGAACTTGCACGTGTCCTCAGCGACGTCGCCTGATCAGACCGGCTTGACTTTGTCAGGTAATGCCCGCACCAGAGTGCCATGCATCCGGCGAGTTTAAGCGACATTGAAATTGCAGAAGAAATGGCCGAAGCGGCACGCGCGGCCATTCTTCCTTTTTTCCGTCAGACCAATCTGGAAACTGCGAACAAGCTGACCGAAGGGTTTGACCCCGTCACCGTAGCGGATCGGGCCGCTGAAAAAGCCATGCGAGAGGTGCTGTCCCGATTGCGCCCTGAAGATGGCGTATTGGGTGAAGAATACGGTGCGCACAAGGGCAGCAGTGGCCGAACCTGGGTTCTGGACCCCATCGACGGCACGCGCGGGTTTATCAGTGGCACACCAACCTGGGGCGTTCTGATCGCGCTCAGCACAGCAGACGGGCCGATCATGGGGGTGATTGATCAGCCCTACATTGGCGAACGCTTTGTCGGATCGACAGCTGGTGCGCAGCTTACAGGGCCGCTGGGGACCAGTAAGCTGCAAACACGGGGGACGAAATCTCTAGCGCAGGCGACGCTGTTCACCACTTTTCCTGAAGTCGGCACCCCGGATGACCGGGCCGGGTTTCAGGCCGTATCAGAACAGGTGCAACTGACCCGGTATGGAATGGACTGCTACGCTTATGCCTTGTTAGCCGCTGGGCAGGCGGATCTGGTGATCGAAGCAGGGCTGAACTCGTATGACATTCAGGCCCCTATTGCGGTTATTCAGGCGGCAGGTGGAATTGTGACCGACTGGCAAGGCGGCCCGGCGCATGAGGGCGGTCGTGCATTGGCCGCAGCCAACGCAGAGATACATGCAGAGGCGCTTCAGATCCTGCGTCGGTTCTGAAACCTGTTGTCGCAGATCCCGATGGCGGGTACATAATACACAGTCGGTTCTTGAGCCCGTTTTCCGCCGACCTTCGCACTCCTTGCAAGAGACGGGCAGATGCAGGAGCGCGACATGACAGAAATCCTACTCAAAAACGCTGATCTGATCCTGACGATGGACGAGTCCCGGCAGGAACTCCCCGGGGCTGACATTTTGATCCGCGACGGCCAGATCGCGGGGATCGGGCACGGATTGCAGGCACAAGGCGAGGTTCACGATGTTTCGGGCTGTCTGGTGACACCCGGGCTGGTGAACACCCATCACCATCTTTACCAAACATTGACCCGCGCGGTGCCGGGCGGGCAGGATGCATTGCTGTTCGGGTGGCTTCAGACACTCTATCCGATTTGGGCGAAGTTCGGACCAGACGAGATGTTCACCTCGGCCCAGATCGGTTTGGCAGAGCTGGCACTGTCAGGCTGTACGCTCAGTTCTGATCACCTGTACCTCTATCCCAATGGTTCGCGGCTGGAGGATACGATTGCTGCCGCATCCGAGTTGGGGATGCGGTTTCACCCAACACGCGGCGCGATGAGCATCGGTGAAAGTGATGGCGGCCTGCCACCGGACAGTCTGGTTGAAGAAGAAGCAGCCATACTGGACGACATGATCCGTGTCGTGGATGCGTTTCACGATCCGTCAGAAGGATCGATGTGCCGCGTAGGTCTGGCCCCGTGTTCACCGTTTTCCGTCAGCCGGGACCTGATGCGAGATGCAGCCCTTCTGGCACGGGACAAAGGCGTGATGTTGCATACACATCTGGCTGAAAACGATGAAGATATCGCCTATTCACAGGCTCAGTTCGGTTGTCGGCCCGGTCAATACGCCGAAGATCTGGGTTGGACTGGCCCGGATGTGTGGCACGCCCATTGTGTCAAGTTGGACGGGGCCGAGATTGATCTGTTTTCGCGTACGAAAACTGGTGTCGCTCATTGCCCATGTTCGAACTGCCGTCTGGGATCAGGCATCGCGCCGGTGCGGGCGATGCGCGATGCGGGGGTAAAGGTAGGTCTCGGCGCTGATGGGTCGGCCAGTAATGACAACGGCAATCTGATGCTTGAGGCTAGGCAGGCGCTGCTGTTGCAGCGGGTGGTCAATGGGGCAGATGCGATGTCGGCCCGTGAAGCGTTGGAGATTGCGACACGTGGCGGGGCCGATGTGCTGGGGCGTCCCGATTGCGGGCGGCTTATGCCGGGAAAACGTGCGGATGTCGCTGTTTGGGATATGCGCTGTATCGAAAGCGCAGGCAGTTGGGACCCGGCAGCTCTGCTTCTGGCAGGTCCGATGCAGGTAAAGCACCTGTTTGTCGAAGGCCACCAGATCGTGCGGGATGGGCATATCACGACGATTGACCTGCCCCGCGTGATTGAGCGTCAAAACATTCTTGCCAAGGGGTTGCAGGCCTAAGCGGCCTGCCGCCCACCAATCCAGACCTCGGCCACAGCCCGATCATCACCCATCATGATGGTCGGGAAGATTGCCTCCCAAACATCGTTTGCACAAGCTTCGCGCTGGGCGATGGCCGGGGTCGAGGCGAGATCAATCACGACCAGATCCGCCTCCATTCCCGGAGCAATGTTGCCGATGCAATCATCCATCCGCAGGCTGCGCGCCGACCCGACTGTACCCAGCCACAGCAATTGCGCCGGATGCAGGGGGCGCCCACGCAACTGACCGATTTCATATGCGGCAGCCATGGTGCGAAGCATTGAAAAACTTGATCCGCCACCGGTATCCGTTGCCAAACCGATCCGGTGGCCATCGTGGATCAAGCCGTTCATGTCGAACAGACCCGACCCGATAAAGGTGTTCGAGGTGGGGCAGTGGATCAATGACGCATCAACCTCGCGCAGACGATCGCGTTCCCGGTCTTCCAGATGGATGACATGCCCATAAAGTCCGTTCTGCCCCAGCAGCCCGAACTTTTCGTAAGTGTCCAGATAGTCCCGCGCATCGGGGAACAGGGAGCGGACCCACTCGATTTCGTCTGTCTGCTCGCTCAGGTGTGTTTGCATCAGGCAATGGGGATGTTCCGCCCAAAGCGCGCCCATGGCCTCAAGCTGTTCAGGGGTGGACGTAGGTGAAAACCGGGGTGTGATGGCATAGGACAGGCGGTCGACACGGTGCCATTTCTCAAGCAGCGCGGCAGATTGGTCATAGGCCGTCTGGGCCGTGTCACGCAGACCATCAGGCGCATTGCGATCCATGCAGGTCTTGCCCGCGACCACGCGCTGTCCCCGTTGTTGCGCGGCAGTGAAAAAGGCATCCACGCTTTCGGGGTGGATGGTGCAAAAACTGCACATCGTCGTGGTGCCATGGGCGGCAGTCAGATCCAGATAACGGTTGGCGATTTCAGAGGCGTATTCAGGATCACCAAACTTCATCTCTTCGGGGAAGGTGTAGGTGTTCAGCCAGTCGATCAACCGCTTCCCCCAACTGGCGATCATGGCCGTCTGAGGGTAGTGCACATGCGGGTCAACGAAACCCGCGATGATCAGGTGATTTCCATGGTCCTTGATGACGGCATCAGGGTGACGCCGCATCAGCGTATCAGACGCTCCGACATCAGCAACGCGCCCTTTGTCAATCACGACCGCTTCATCCAGCCGGGTCGCTTCGGTTGGCTCTCCGTCAAAGGGTGAGCCTGTGAAACTCAGAACGTGCCCTTTCAAAAGCGTCTTTTGCGCCATTTGCCCTGTTCTCCACCTGTTTGGGACCGCGCTGTAGCATAGGCAGACGAAAGAAGTGGGTAAATCGGCGCATTGTCATTGTTTTCTGGTAGCTGCTTCTTCTATTTAGGGGCCAATCGCCGAAAGAAGGGGGCAGCGCATGACGACAGGCAATAACCAAGCCGAACACGATCTGCCCCAGGACGAAGACGCGTATGCGCTGGATCGCCGGACCGTGGCGGCGATCCTTTATGCGGTTGATGTGGATGATCGCGACAAACTGATTGAGCTGATGGAGCCGCTGCACGCGGCCGATATCGCTGACCTTTTGGAGCAGATCAATCCTTATGACCGGGCCCGGCTGATCCGGCTTTATGATAAGGAATTTGACGGCGACATCCTGTCTGAACTGGACGAAGCGGTCCGCGAGGAAATCATCGCCGTCCTGACCCCCGAGGTTCTGGCGGAAGCCGTGCGCGAGATGGAAAGCGACGACGTCGTTGACCTTCTGGAAGATCTTGAGGAACCGCAGCAGGAAGCCATTCTGGACGCGCTCGAAGATTCCGAGCGGCTAGCGGCGCAACAGGCGCTGGCTTACCCCGAGAGTTCGGCTGGTCGTTTGATGCAGCGCGAGGTCGTCATGGCACCCGAGCATTGGACCGTCGGTCAGGCCATCGACTTCATGCGTGCCAATGACGATCTGCCCGAGCAGTTCTATCATGTTGTTCTGGTCGATCCGCGCCTGAAACCAACAGCGCAGGTGACATTGGGCAAGCTGATGGCGTCCCGTCGTGAGGTGCCGTTGCGCGATCTGGCGGAAGAGGAGTTTCACATCATCCCCGTTGATCAGGACGAGGAGGACGTGGCTTACGCCTTCAACCAGTATCACCTGATCTCGGCCCCCGTGGTGGATGCCGATGGGCGCCTGGTTGGTGTGATCACCATCGATGACGCGATGGTCGTTCTGGATGAAGAGCACGAAGAAGACATCCTGCGCCTTGCCGGTGTGAGCGACGAAAGCTCTCTGTCCGACAGTGTCGCGGCGACCAGTCGGCGACGGTTGCCCTGGCTGGCGGTAAACCTGTGCACGGCAATCTGTGCTTCGTTGGTAATCTCACAATTTGCGGCGGCTATTGACCAGCTTGTCGCGCTGGCCATCCTGATGCCGATTGTTGCATCCATGGGGGGCAATGCGGGAACGCAGTCGCTGACCGTTGCAGTGCGCGCACTGGCGACGCGCGATCTGACCAATTCAAACGTGATGCGCGTTATCAGGCGGGAACTGCTGGTGGGCGTGTTGAACGGGCTCTGTTTTGCCATTGTACTGGGGACCGTGGGGATGCTGTGGTTCGGTTCACCTTGGCTGGGTGTCGTGATTGGGTCAGCCTTGGTCGTGAACATGATCATCGCGGGCTTTGCAGGTACGGTAGTACCGGTAGTGCTGGATCGTCTGGGAATTGACCCGGCTCTGGCGTCAGGAACCTTTGTGACAACCACAACCGATGTCATGGGATTCTTCATCTTTCTTGGGCTAGCCAGTGTGGTGCTATTGTGACCGATCTGACTGAAATCAAAGCAGCTGCACGCAAAGCGGCGTTTGCGCGCCGCAAGGTCGCGTTCGACACGCGTGTTCCCGGTGCAGCCGGACGTTTGTCCGAGGTTCTGGCGGGTTATCGCGGTGTGCCCTTGTCAGGCTACATGCCGATCCGGACCGAGATCGACCCGGTATCCGCCATGGCTGAAGCTTCGGCTTATGGGCCTGTTGGTGTTCCAGTGATCCAAGCCGCTGGAAAACCGCTGAAATTTTCGCGCTGGACGCCGGAAGGACCGCTGAAAGACGGCCCATTCGGTGCCAGAGTGCCCGAGGTCGATGATTATTTCGACCCCGAGATCCTGATCGTACCGCTGGTGGCTTTTGATGCCAACGGCGGGCGTCTGGGATATGGCGGTGGATTTTATGATCGCACGCTGGAAGGATTGCGAGGCAAGCGCGCGACACTGGCTATCGGTTTCGCTTTTGACGCGCAAGAGGCGCAGGATCTGCCGCTGGAGCCAACCGATCAGCCGTTGGACATAGTTATCACGGAAAGCCGGGTGCTGACGTTTTAAGCCTCATTGCTGAAAGTGGCCGCGTAGATAGTCCCAGGCATCCACTTCCGTGCCGTCCTTCAGGATGCAGACACCAAAGACGCTTCCGTCTTCGTTCTTCCGAAGTTGGTAAACTCCATCATTCTCGACGCAAAAGGTTGCTGCGGGATTGGGCATGGATGTCTTTGTGCCTTGCGCCATAACGCCCGAAGCGACCACAAGGCCGACTGTCAGTATTGCCGATAACTTCACAACATGTCCTTTTGACTTATGCGCATGGCTATGATTTTGCCGCGCCTGCATGCAATTTCAAGTTCGGGCTCAACTTAAATTTCACGGTTCCGCCTTGTTATTGCCCAGCACAGCCCCTACGACCCGGATCATGAGGATTTTGTTTCTTGGTGATGTCATGGGGCGCGCGGGGCGCGCGGCCGTTCAGCAGCATTTGCCGCGCCTGCGCGACGAATGGCGGCTGGATTTCGTTGTGGTCAATGGCGAAAACGCGTCGAACGGCATGGGGTTAAGCGGCGATCACGCCAAGCTGCTGCTGGATGCCGGTGCAGATTGCCTGACACTGGGCGATCATGCGTTCGACCAGAAGGACATGCTGCAATATATCGAGAAAGAACAGCGCATCGTGCGCCCGGTGAACTATGCCAAGGGCGCGCCGGGGCGGGGGCACCGGCTGTTCAACGCACCCGGAGGGCGCAAGGTTCTGGTGGTGCAGGTATTGGGGCAGGTCTTTATGAAACGGCCATTCGACGACCCGTTCTCGGCCATAGAGCCCATCCTGAAATCGCACCCCAGGGGCGGGCAGGCACAAGCCATCATTGTCGATATGCATTGTGAGGCGACGTCCGAGAAGATGGCCATGGGTCACTATTGCGACAAGCGCGCCAGCCTTGTGGTGGGCACACATACCCATGTACCGACAGCGGATTCGCAGATTCTGCCGGGCGGCACAGGCTATCTGACGGATGCGGGCATGTGCGGCGACTATGACTCGGTCATTGGTATGGACAAGCAGGAACCGATGCGCCGGTTCATAACCGGGATGCCCAAGACCCGGTTTACCCCTGCCAATGGCGAGGCCACGCTGAGCGGAGTGTTCGTCGAAACGGATGATCGCGACGGTCAGGCCAAATCTGTTCGCATGGTGCGCGTTGGTGGGCGTTTGGAACAAGCCGGGCCTGATTAACGAACGTCGGGCTTGCCCTGCCACGCGCAATGCGTGAAACTGCATGTCATCAGGCGCTTGGGCCAGGGTTCGGACAGAATACCACGAATGAATTTCCTTCCACTGACAGAGACGGGCAGCGCAATTCTGGCGCTGCTGATTGTTGCGAGCATGTTCGTCATGTTCCTGCGCGAGATTTATCCGACCGAGGTCGTGGCCATCGGCGGTGTCTCACTGATGCTGGTCACAGGGATATTGCCCTATCAAAGCGCGCTGGCGGTCTTGTCCAATCCCGCGCCCTGGACGATTGGGGCGATGTTCATCATCATGGGGGCCTTGGTGCGGACAGGGGCCTTGGACGCCTTCACGTCGACCGCGCAAAGGCAGGCGCAGGTCAACCCGCGCATTGCCATCGGATTGCTGATGGGGTTTGTCGTTCTGGCCTCGGCTTTTGTGTCGAACACGCCCGTTGTTGTAGTCATGATCCCGGTCTTTGTTCAGATCGCCCGCACGCTGAACGTACCCGCGTCAAAGCTGCTAATTCCGCTCAGCTATGCCGCCATTCTCGGCGGGACACTGACGTTGATCGGAACGTCCACCAACCTGCTGGTGGATGGTGTGGCCCGCGCGCAGGGGATGAAAGCCTTTTCGATATTCGAGGTCACGCCGCTGGGGATTGCACTGGTGATCTACGGCATGATCTATCTGCGCTTCATTGCCCCCAGATTACTGCCCGAGCGGGACAGCATGGCCTCGTTGCTCAGCGACCGGTCCAGAATGAAGTTTTTCACCGAAGCGGTCATTCCGCCCGACAGCAACCTGATCGGGCGTGAAGTGACCGGCGTTCAGTTGTTCAAACGTCCCGGCGTGCGTCTGATCGACGTGGTCCGGGGCGATGAATCGCTGCGGCGCAATCTGAAGGGCGTTGAATTGCAGGTCGGTGACCGCGTGGTCCTGCGGACCGAGATGACCGAACTTCTGAGCCTTCAGACCAACAAAGAGCTCAAGCGCGTGGATCAGGTTTCCGCTGTCGAGACCAAGACAGTCGAGGTTCTGATCACACCCGGATGCCGGATGGTGGGGCGGACATTGGGAATGCTGCGGTTGCGGCGCCGGTATGGTGTCTATGTTCTGGCCGTTCACCGCCGCAATCAGAATATCGGTCGCCAGTTGGATGACCTGGTGGTTCGGGTAGGGGATACACTACTGCTGGAGGGCGCCCCGGCAGATATCCAGCGCCTTGCAGCGGACATGGATATGGTGGATGTCAGCCAACCTTCTGCACGCGCCTTCCGTCGCAGCCATGCGCCAATTGCAATTGGCGCGCTGGTTGGGATCGTCGTCCTTGCAGCGCTGGGTGTCGCGCCGATCCTGCTGTTGTCGATTGTGGCCGTAGCCGTGGTTCTTCTGACCCGCTGCATCGACGCGGACGAGGCGTTCTCCTTTGTCGAAGGTCGCCTGTTGGCGCTGATCTTCGCGATGCTCGCCATCGGTGCGTCACTGGACAGCTCTGGCGCGGTTTCACTGATTGTCGAGGCCGTAGCTCCGGGACTAAGCGCTCTGCCGCCCTTCCTGATCATCTGGGCGATCTACCTGCTGACCTCGGTGCTGACCGAACTGGTCTCCAACAATGCGGTCGCGGTTGTGGTCACGCCAATAGCCATTGGACTGGCCCAGGCCGTCGGAATGGACCCGCGCCCGTTGGTGGTTGCCGTTATGGTGGCGGCTTCGGCGTCCTTTGCAACACCGATCGGATACCAGACCAACATGATGGTCTACGGCCCTGGCGGCTACAGGTTCACCGATTTCATGAAGGTGGGTGTTCCGCTAAATCTGACAGTCGGATTGTTGGCATCCCTGCTTATTCCATTGATCTGGCCTTTGTGATTTCGGCGCAGAATTGCCACTTTGTCGAAGCGCATCTTGCAAAGATCCAAGGGCACACGATCTTTTGCGAAGAGGTTTTGCAAAAGGATTTGACCTATGCAGCATTTGGGTCGCGCAATATGGGCGGGTGCAGCAACTTGGGTAGCGTTAAGCGGTGTCGCCATTGCCGGTGCAGTTGAAGGGACCGCCACGTACCGAGAGCGCATTGCACTGCCACCGGACGCAACCCTTTATGTCGAGCTTCAGGATATCTCGCTGGCCGATGCCCCCGCTGTCACACTTGCCGCGCAACGGTATGCGCTGAGCGGGGTGCCCGCGCAGTTCAAATTGACTTATGACGATGCGCTGATCATGGACGCTCATCGCTATGCTGTGCGGGCGTCAGTGATGCAGGGGCAAAACCTGCTGTTCACCACAGATACAGTTTACCCCGTTCTGACGAATGGGGCAGAAAATGCCGCTGATCTTCTGTTGGTTCAGGTCCAGGGGCAAGGGTCGGCAGCGCTGGACAACACCCAATGGGCCGCCTCGGGCCTGAATGGTGCGCCTGTCGAATCCGAAAAACGCCCCGAGCTTGTCTTTGGTCAGGATGGGGTCTTTTCAGGAAGCAGCGGCTGTAACCGGTTCAGTGGTCAGGCCGAAATTTCCGGTAATCGCATTGCGTTTCCAGACAACATGGCGGCAACACTCATGGCGTGCCCGCCCCCGCTGGACGCGGTTGAGCGGCAATTCCTGCAAGCCTTGCAAAACGTTACGACATTCGCGATGCAGGGCAACGCTCTGGCTCTGCTAGATGCGCAGGGCCAGCCGGTGATCAAACTGGTGCGCAAGTAACAGGGAAAGTGCGTCAGGCAACGGCCCTTGATCGCCCGGCATTGCGACCGGAAAAGATGCAGCCGCCCAGGAATGTACCCTCCAGCGCGTTGTAGCCGTGATAGCCACCGCCGCCGAATCCGGCGACTTCGCCAGCAGCGAACAGTCCCGGTACGACATTGCCGTCTGATCCAATCATCTGACTGTCCAGATTGGTCTGCAAACCGCCCAGAGATTTGCGTGTCAGAATATGCAGCTTGACGGCAATCAGCGGGCCGTTGGCCGGATCCAGAAACTTGTGCGGTTTGGCTGTGCGGATCAGTTTATCTCCGCGGTAATTGCGCGCGGCAAGGATCGCCATCATCTGCGCGTCTTTCGAAAATGGGTTGTCGACCTGCGAATCCCGGGCTTCGATCTGGGCACGCAGATGAGCCTCGTCTATAGGAGTGTCGCCCAGATGGTTCATGCCATTGACCAGTTCGGTCAGCGTGTTGGCAACAACAAAATCCTCACCTTTTTCCTTGAACGCCTCGACCGGGGCAGTTGCGCTGGAACCTGACAGAATGCGCTGACGGATAACCTCTTTCCAGCTGCCCGAAGTGAAGTCGGGGTTTTGTTCCGACCCGGACAGCGCAAATTCCTTTTTGATCACCTTCTGGGTCAGAACGAACCAGCTGTATTCATATCCGGTTTTCAGGATCTCACGCAGTGTCCCCAATGTGTCGAACCCCGGCAGACAGGGCGGTGCCAGGCGGTTGCCCCTGGCGTCAAACCACATTGAACTTGGGCCGGGCAGGATGCGAATGCCGTGGGCGGGCCAGATCGGGTCCCAGTTGCGGACGCCTTCGGTGTAATGCCACATCCGATCACCATTGATGACATGGCCCCCCGCTTTTTCGCTGATTGCGATCATGCGGCCATCAACGTGAAAGGGTACCCCTGCAACCATGTCTTTGGGAGGCTCACCCAAACGGTCCCGGGGCCAATTTTGACGCACCATGTCAAAATTGCCGCCAATACCGCCGGAGGTGACGATGATCGACGGGGCATAAACTTCGAACTCGCCAACCTCATCGCGGTTGGTTTTGCCACCGCGCTGGGAGGTGTCATCGGCCAGAATTTCTCCGGAAACACCTTTGGCGGTTCCGTTCTGCATGATGATATGGCTGACCTGGTGGCGGAACTTCATCTGGATCAATCCGGCGCTGACATGGTCGCGGACACGTCGGATAAAGTGTTCAAGAACGCCGGGGCCGGTGCCCCATGTGATGTGAAAGCGCGGGACCGAGTTGCCGTGCCCCGTCGCATAAGACCCGCCACGTTCGGCCCAGCCAACGACCGGAAACCAGCGCAGGCCCATTTCGTGCAGCCACTGACGCATCTCGCCAGCCGCAAACTCGATATAGGCTTCGGCCCATTTGCGGGGCCATGCGTCTTCGTCACGGTCAAACTGTGCGCTGCCCATCCAGTCGCGCAACGCCAGATCGTGGCTGTCGCGTATACCCATGCGGCGCTGTTCGGGGGTGTCGACCATGAACAGTCCACCAAGGCTCCAGAACGCCTGACCGCCCAGAAAGGTTTCGGGTTCCTGATCGAGTATGATTACCTTTTTGCCTCGGTCGCCCAGTTCGGCTGCGGCGGCCAATCCGGCCAGACCAGCACCGATTACGATCGCATCAGCAGTGTTGTTTGTCATAACGGTCCTTTCAGCGCCTGCGGAACCAGACAAGAAACGGCAGAACCACGGCGTACATCGTAATGCCATAAACCGCCGAGGGCAGGGCCAGCGGGCTGAACCCGCTTTCGGTATTCGTGATCAGCGCCGCCAGTGTAATGCCCAGCGTGGAGTTTTGAATACCGGTTTCGATCGAGATCGTCTTGCACTCATTCCAGGACAGGTTTGATATCCGCGCAAGCCCCAGCCCGATGAACAGCAGGGTGATATTCAAAGAAATCAAGCCTGCGCCCATGATGCCAAGATTGTCGACGAACAATTGCCAGTTCCCGGCCAGTGCCGCGGCAACGATCAGCACGAACAAAACGGTCGCGAGCGTTGACAATCCCGGCTCTACGCGGTTTGCAAACTCCGTTGCAAAGTAGCGAATTCCGACCCCGATTGCCACAGGCAGCGTTGTTATCAGAAACAATGCAACAGCCAGCCCGGTGATCGAAACCTCGGGGGCTTCGTCGCCCATGAAGTGCCTGATCGACCACGCGGCCAGTATTGGCACGGTCACCATCGACAAAAGGCTGATCACCGCGGTCAGGCTGACTGAAAGCGCGACATCGGCTTTGGCGAGCTTGGAGAGGATGTTGCTGGTTACGCCGCCCGGGCAAAAACTGAGCAGCATGAAACCAACCGCGATCTCGGGGGGCAATGCAAAGATTGTGACCGTCACAAAGGCTGCGACTGGCAAGAGAACAATCTGGCTTACCGCCCCGATGGCAAAGGCGCGTCGCCGGCTCAGGATACGACGGAAGTCTGCCACCTCCAGCCCGATGCCCAGAGACAACATGATAATGGCAAGCGACACCGGCAAGCCGACATTCAAAAGCAAATCCAAGGACAACCCCTCCCAAAGTTGCGTCAGATCAGCCTATGCGAGGGGGCAAGGCGCAGGCAACCGCGCCGTTGGGTCACTCGTATCGCTGGACGAAACGGCGCAGGATTTCACCGGGTTGCGTAACCTCTGCCGAATGGCAATGGTCGATCAGTTTCTGCGCGTCTTCGGGCGGGAAGTAGCCATGGTTCTTGTAGATGTTGATGCGTTGTTCAAAGTCTTTGGCATCGGCTTCCGGGTGGAACTGAGTGGCATAGACGTTCTGGCCCCAGCGGATCATCTGGAACGGGCAGGGGTCGGACGCAACAAGGTGAACGCAGCCCTCGGGCAGGGTTTGAACCGCTTCTTTGTGACCAACAAAAGCATCAAAGGTGGCGTCCAATTCTGCGGTAAGCGGGTCTTGTTGTCCTTCGGGGGTCAGTTGGCACCTGGACGGCCCCACAGGCTCGCTGTACCGGGCTTTGCTGACGTCTCCATCCAGATGTACGGCCAGAATACCAAGGCCATAGCAGCACCCCATGAAGGGGTGATCCAACGCGGTAATCTGCGGCATCAAACCCAGGATTGCGGCTTCGATCCGCGCATCCGTCGCGGATTTGGTTGCGGGGTCATCACTGACGCATCCCGGTCCGCCGCCTACAATAACCCCCGCATAGTCGGCGACTTTCAGCCCTTCCGGCAGGTCTTCGCAATCCAGACGGATGCGGTGTGTGCGTTCGGGCGATAACCCGCTGCGGTTCAGGATCGAAGCATATTCTGCGTCGGAGGCATCCGTTTCCGGGCGCAGTTGCAGGATCAAAAAGCGTTTCATGAACAGCCTTTACCCGTCACAGCGGCCAAAAGACAAGGATGGCGGGGACGGAAACCGCGATGATCAGAGCCTCAAGCGGCAGGCCCATGCGCCAGTAGTCGCCAAAATGATAGCCGCCGGGGCCCAGAACCAGCGTGTTGTTCTTGTGACCGATAGGCGTCAGGAACGCAGCCGAGGCCGCAACGGCCACGGTCATCAGGAACGGGTCGGGCGACACCCCGAGCGTTTGGGCCATCTGGATGCCCACCGGGGCCGCGACGATGGCGGTGGCGGTGTTGTTCAGGACATCCGACAAGGTCATCGTTACGACCATCAGTACGGTCAGGATCGCCCATGCAGGCAGGCCGTTGGTCAGCTGGATCAGCGCATTGGCAATTAGCTCGGTGCCGCCGGATGTCTCCAAAGCGCTGCCCAGAGGGATCATCGAACCCAGCAGCACGACAACGGGCCATTCGATGTGGTTATAGATCTCCGTGATTGGCATGACCTTGGTCAGCACATAGGCAATGACGACAAGCCCCAATGCGACGGGAAGGTAAATCAACCCGACACTGGCCGCAAAGACGGCAGCGGCAAACAGACCGATGGCCAACCAGGCCTTATCGTTTGCCGTCACGTTCAATCCGCGTTCGGCCAGTGGCAGACACCCCAGCCAATCGGTCACATCAGCGCTGCGATCACGAGGGCAAAGCAGCAGCAGGATGTCTCCCGGTTGAACCTCGGTCTTGCGAACCTGTTCGGTGATCTGACGACCCTGACGCGAGATGCCCATCAGGACGGTACTTTGGCGCCAGGCCAACCCGATACCCTGCGCAGTACGGCCGGTTATGCGCGCGCTTTCGGGAACGACCACTTCGATTACTTCCAGACCTTCACCCTCGGCAGTCAGCAGCTCCTGCCGTCGTGTGTCCGAGAAATCCAGTTTCAGCGCTGAACGGAACTCGTCCAGCGCCTCCGGGCGCGCTTCCAGTACCAGCGCGTCGCCATCGTTCAGTGTGGCATGGGTTGACCGGCCATATCGCCGTTTCCCATCCCGGATCAGGCCGATGATAGCCACGTCGGATTTTTCGGCCGTTTCATAAAGTTCGCTGACCCGTTTACCGATATGTGCAGAGCCCGGCGGGATCGTCAGTTCGGCAATGTATTCGGCCAGCACCTCGGATGTTTCTTGTTGTACGCCGCGATTGGGGATCAATCGCCATCCGATCAGCGCGACAAATGCCAGACCGGCAATCGCTGCAATTCCACCAACAGGGGCGAAATCGAACATGTGAAACGGCTCGCCCAGCGTTTCCTGCCGGATCGAAGCGATGATGATATTCGGCGGGGTGCCGATCAGGGTGACCATGCCCCCCAGAATGGTAGCAAAGCTCAGCGGCATCAGGGACAGGCCGGGGGGGCGACCCGCTTTGCGCGCGGTCTGAATATCCACGGGCATCAGCAGGGCAAGCGCCGCGACATTGTTCATGAAGGCCGACAGAATCGCACTGATCCCGCCCATCAGGGCAATATGCGCGCCCAGCCCGCGTGACGCATCAACCAGAGTGCGGGTGATCAAAAAGACCGCACCCGACCTGACCAAACCGGCAGAGACCACAAGCACCAGCGCGACGATAATGGTCGCCGGGTGGCCAAAGCCCGCAAAGGCGCCACCCACCGGCACAACACCCAGCACGACGCCGATCATAAGCGCGGCAAAAGCCACAAGGTCGTATCGAAACCGACCCCAAAGCAGCATTCCGAAGACAGTGATGAAAAGGGCAAAAAGTATGATCTGATCTGTCGTCATGCCGTCACCATACAAGGCGGAGAGGTCGTCGCAAGCCGCTCTCTTGATCCTGCCCCCCGCAAACGTCTATATGAGCGCCGAACACGCAAACATGATGACGAGGACGCACTATGGCAGGCCACTCCAAATGGGCCAACATCCAGCACCGCAAGGGGCGTCAGGACGCCGCGCGGTCCAAACTGTTTTCCAAACTGTCAAAAGAGATCACCGTGGCCGCCAAGATGGGCGACCCCGATCCCGACAAGAACCCGCGCCTGCGTCTGGCGGTGAAAGAAGCCAAGTCGAACTCGGTCCCCAAGGACGTGATCGACCGCGCGATCAAGAAATCCCAAGCGGGTGAAGGCGACGATTACGAAGAAATCCGCTATGAGGGCTATGGGCCCAATGGTGTTGCGGTAATTGTCGAAACCATGACCGACAACCGCAACCGGACCGCATCGACCGTTCGTTCCACGTTCTCGAAGAACGGTGGCAATCTGGGCGAGACCGGCTCGGTTGGGTTCATGTTTGACCGCAAGGGTGAGGTCATTTACCCGGCAGATGCTGGTGATGCCGACACGATTTTTGAGGCCGCCATCGAGGCCGGAGCCGAAGACGTCGAAAGCTCGGAAGACGGTCACATCATCTGGTGCGCGGATACTGATCTGAACGATGTCTCCTCTGCATTGGAAACCGCGCTTGGAGAATCAGAATCCACCAAGCTGGTCTGGAAACCGACCACAACGACGGAACTGGGCCTTGAGGACATGCAAAAGCTGATGAAGCTGGTCGATGCGCTGGAAGACGATGACGATGTGCAGCGTGTCACGACCAACTTCGAAGCCACCGATGAGGTCATGGCGCAGCTTTAAGCTGACCCATACCAGCTCATTGAAACCCGGTCGCAACGGCCGGGTTTTTTGGTTTTTGATGGTTTTATTGAATTATTGGCTGAAACAGTCGATGCGCTTAGGCTGAAAGTGGCGGAAATCCAGGAAACACGAAGACACAGTACTAATGACATCCGAAACTTCCGATCGAACCAAGCGCAACGTGCCCGTCCTGGCCGGGCAAAGTATCCTGTCTCAGGTCGCGTGGACGCTCGGCAGCCCGTCGGTTGTTTTACCGTTTCTAGCCGTTTCCTTCGAGTTGCCGATGTTTGTGGCGGGGGCGCTGGTGTCGGTGCGGATGGTCGGTTGTTTAATTGCGGATTTCTTTCTCGCACAACCCGTTGCGGCAAGAAGCAAGAAGAAACGTGCGATTGCGTTGACCGAAGCGGTCATTGGCGCCTGTCTGGTTCTGGCAATCGCTGCGGCCGCAACCGGGGCTGTCCCATTGATCGCGGTGGTTTTCCTGTCTGTGTTTTTGGTGATCGGGCTTGTCAGCGAAGTGCAGACCATGATGCTTACGGATCTGCTCGGGGACCATGTTCAGGCGCGTTCGCGCATGGTCATGCAATACCTGCAGCTTGGTGCCGGGGGGCTATGTGCCATTGGCCTTGCGTTGCTGGTGCATCAGATCACCAAGGATAATCCACCCTTTTCGCGCCATTCAGTCATGATTGGCGTTTCGGTTTTATTCTTCCTTCTGTCGGGTCTGTTCATGCTGGCGATGACGGAAACCGTGCGTGAGGGTGCACCGACGACGCCGCAGAAGTCCGAAAGGGGCATTTCGATTAAGGCGAATATCAAGGGTATTCTGGGCATGTTCGAATACCAGTGGTTCCGGCGGTATATGATCATGCGTCTGCCCTTGGTTGCTGTGTCGCTGTCTGTTCCGTTCTTCGCGCTCATCGCAGCCGAAGCGCATCACAGCTCGACACAGGGATTGACCGCGATGATCGTTTCTTCCGCTTCGGGGTATCTTGTTTCGGGCCCTCTGTGGCAAACCATCAACATGAAATCCCATCGTGCTGTCATGGTGATCGGGACATTGATGGTCGCCGCAACAGGCTGTGTCCTTTTGGTGTTCCACTATTTGGGCATCGACCATCAGGTTCACTTGCATGCAATTGCGCTGTTCATTGTCACCGTTGCGGTGACCGGGATCAGCAGTGCGCGTAAACTCTATTTTCTGGATGTGGCACCCAAAGAGCAGCGGGTGCGGGGATCGGCGGCGGTCAAGGCGTTCGCGCGTTCAACCGCGGTGTTGTTGTCTGCGGGCCTTGCCGCTGTCGCCCATATGCACGAGGTCGCAATGGCCGTCGCATTCATCGTCGTCGCCAGTCTGGTGTCCTGTATTAACTGCTACCGCATGATGCAACCAGAACGGAAAAAGGCGGAACAGCCCTCGAATTGAGTTTTTGGCGAGCGTCGCGAAAGCCTCAGAAGAAGGATGAAATCTCTTCCAGGGGTTTCTTGAGTTTTGCCACAGCAGGCACAGTCGCGTCTTCTGACGGATGCCCCACCGCGATGATCATGGTTGGTTTTTCCGACGCGGGCCGGTCCAGCGCGTCGTTCAGAAACCGCATCGGGTTCGGGGTGTGGGTCAGGGTGCTGAGGCCCGCGTGATGCAGCGCGGCAATCAGAAAGCCGGTGGCAATGTTTACACTCTCCGGGACGTAGTAGTTCTTGTACCGCGTTCCATCCTCGAATTGCCCCCAGCGCTGGGCAAAAACCACGATCAGCCAAGGGGCGATTGTCAGATGTCCTTTGACCGCGTTGGTGCCGATGGGCTCCAGTGCCTTGATCCATTCATCCCCGGCGCCACCTGCGTAGAACCGGCGTTCTTCTTCTTCGGCTTCTTCCCGGATGCGGTGTTTAAGGGCAGGGTCCGAGATGGCTGCAAAATGCCAGGGTTGGTGATTGGCGCCCGACGGGGCGGTGCCCGCGGTGCGCAGGCTGGATTCGATTATCTCACGGGCAACGGGGCGGGGGCTGAAATCCCGGACAGTGTGACGCTGACGCATCTTTTCGTAAAACGCCTGCGCCGCGCCCAGCATGTCTGCATCGCTGATGTCGCACCGGTCCGGCAGGGGAATCGGGTCATAGCCAAGAGCGTCACGTGAGAACATCGGTCCCTCCGAAAATGTCGTGTCTGTTTAGCTGCTTTGAGGCAGAAGCAAAATTCGTTCTGAGGCACGTTTGACAGCCTGGGTCAGAGGTTTGAGCGCGGGCGCAAGAACACGCCCAACCTGCCAGCTCAGCGCGACATCCAACGGCGCATCGGGCACGATGGGGCGCAACAGCCCATGTTTCAAAGCCTCCTGCACCAGAGCTGCGGGGTTCATGCCCCACCCAAGCCCGGCAATCGCCGCGTCCACAAATCCGTGTGAAGAAGGCAGGAAATGAGACGGGGGTGAAAGGCGTTTGCCAGTGTGCTGAACAATCCATGCCCTTTGTAGCCCGTCCTTTTGGTTGAAAACCAGGCAGGGTGCCTTGCCAAGTTCTGCCTCGGTCACTTTGTCCCGAAACCAGGTGTTGATGAATTCCGGGCTGGCTGTTGGCAGATAGCGCAACACGCCCAATGGGATCGCGTCGCACCCGGTCACTGTCTGGCCACCAACGGTGACGGCGGCGCTTACCTCGCCCCGTCGCAGCCAGTCTGCGGAGTGATCCTGATCGTCGATCACCAGATCGAACAGCATGTCAGGCACCTGCGCCATCGCATCAACAAACCAGGTGGCCAGACTGTCTGCAGGTACGGCGATACGGACGCGGGCGGACCTTGGTTCCTGCTCCAGCGTTAGTTCTCGAACCAGCTGTGCCTCAAGCAGTCCGACATCTTCCGCGTAACGGGCAATGCGCAGCCCGGCGGGCGTCCCGGTACAAGGGCTGCCCCGATGTATCAGGGTGGCTCCAATCCGATCCTCAAGCGCCCTGATCCGCTGGGATATCGCCGAGGGCGTCACCGCCAGCTCTGCCGCAGCCGCATCAAAGCTGCCATGACGCAGAATGGCAGACAAAGCGGACAGGTGAAGAGGATCTAGCAACATTAGTCAGGCTTAACTCGGGGTAACATCTTTAATTTGATAGATCGCACCAACGGCCTTAGTCAACGTCTTGCAATAGCAGGAGGTCCCATGCCCACGTCCATGATCGCCGGTTTCGCGCTGGGTTTCAGTCTGATCCTCGCCATCGGGGCACAGAACGCCTTTATTTTGCGACAGGGGTTGCGGCGTGAACATGTGTTTCTTCTGTGCCTGACCTGCTCAATGTCTGACGCGGTTTTGATTGTTGCAGGCGTCACAGGGTTCGGGACTCTGGCCCATTCAGCCCCCTGGTTTGAACCTGTACTGCGATTTGGCGGGGCCGCTTTTCTGACGTGGTATGGGCTGCGCAGCTTCGGGTCTGCCCTGCGGGGTGGCGCGGTGTTGGAAACGGGCAACGGCCAGCGAACCAGCCTTAGAACCGCGATGCTTACCGTTCTCGCCTTCACCTGGCTGAACCCGCATGTCTATCTGGATACAGTGGTTCTGATCGGTTCCATCTCGGCACAGTATGATGACCGGGTCGGATTTGCCATTGGGGCGGTCATTTCCAGCTTTGTCTTCTTCTTTTCACTTGGATACGGCGCAGGTGTTCTGTCTCCGGTGTTTGCGCGCCCGCGCGCCTGGCAGGTGCTGGATGCAGTGATCGGTGTCGTAATGCTGGGTATCGCACTGAAACTTGTTGTCATGTGAAGGGTTGTTCCCGGCAGGGTTTCGGTGTTCAACCTAAGCCATGACAACTCTCGCCGTATCGTCGCGCCCGCTTGCCGGTATGTTCTGGATGTTTGCCGCCGGGCTGTCCTTTGTTGTGATGACCGCATTGGTCAAATCTCTGGGCACGACGATGAATCCGATCCAGGCCGCATTCCTGCGTTATGCGCTGGGATTGGTGTTTCTGTTACCGGCCTTGCGGTCGATCATGGCGACCCGGCTGACACCCCGCCTGCTGACGCTGTTCGGTTTGCGCGGTGTAGTACACGCGATTGCTGTCATGCTTTGGTTCTTCGCCATGACACAAATTCCCTTGGCCGAAGTCACTGCGATGAACTACATGACGCCGGTTTATGTCACCTTGGGTGCAGCCCTGTTTCTGGGCGAGAAGCTGGCTTTTCGCAGGGTCGCCGCGATTCTGGTCGCTTTGGTGGGCGTGCTGGTCATCCTGCGCCCCGGGTTTCGCGAGGTCTCACAAGGTCACCTTGCCATGCTCGGAACGGCCCTGATGCTAAGTGGGTCCTATTTGCTGGCCAAGCTTCTTGTCCGCGATGTGCCGCCTTCGGTTGTCGTGGCGCACCTTTCCATCTGGGTAACCATCGCCTTGATCCCCTTTGCGGTTGCCGTCTGGACCCGGCCCAGTATGCAAGAACTCGGGGTTCTGTTTCTGGTGGCCAGCTTTGCGACCGCAGGTCATTACTTCATGACATTGGCGTTGCAGGCCGCGCCTGTGGCCGTCACACAACCCGTCACATTCCTGCAGTTGATCTGGGCCACGCTTGTGGGTGCAGCGATCTTCCACGAAAGTGTCGACCTATGGGTTGTGGCTGGCGGAACCCTGATACTGGGCGCAGTAAGCTTCATCTCATGGCGCGAGTTCATGTTGAACCGGCGGGACTTGACGCCTCCCAGTATTGCGCCGAAGCTGTAACAAGACATCTCTGCGCTTACATTGATTGACGAGTCAATAAAAACATCCTAGCTTGGTCGCATGACACCTGTATGGGGAAAGCGATGCCAAAAGTTGGAATGGAGCCGATCCGCAAGGACGCTATTGTTCGAGCGACGATTGCTGAACTGGGTGTCAAGAAATCCCTGGATGTAACCGTCAGCCAGATTGCCAAACGCGCGGGCATGTCCAGCGCACTGGCACACCATTATTTTGGCGGAAAGGATCAGATCTTTCTGGCCGCAATGCGTCAGATCCTCGCCGACTTCAGCGACGAAGCCAGAGCCCAGTTGAAAGCGGCCAAACCGGGCAATCGGGCAGAGGCGATTATCCACGCCTGTTTTGCTCCCTCATGTTTCACACCTGACGTGATTGCCGCCTGGATGACCTTTTACGTGTTGGCGCAGACCAATAGTGACGCGCTGCGTTTGTGGCAGATCTATCAGGCGCGCATAAGATCGAACCTGGTCCATGCCCTGCGTCCCAGGATACAGGATCCGGTTGAGGCGGCCGAGAACATGATTGCCCTGATTGACGGGCTCTATATTCGCGCAGCGCTCAGCGCCCCGGAAGAACCGCAACTGGCCGTGAACCACGCAATGCGCGTGCTCGATACTCTGCTCGAGGCTGAAAAATGACAAAACCGAACATTCTGATCCTGATGGTGGATCAGCTGAACGGAACCCTCTTTCCCGACGGTCCCGCTGACTGGCTTCATGCTCCGAACCTGAAGAAACTGGCCGAACGGTCGACCCGCTTTGCCAACGCTTATACTGCGTCGCCGCTTTGTGCGCCGGGGCGGGCCAGCTTCATGTCCGGTCAATTGCCCTCACGCACCGGCGTCTATGACAACGCGGCCGAGTTTCGCAGCGACATCCCCACATACGCACATCACCTGCGTCGCGCGGGCTATTACACCTGTCTGTCAGGCAAAATGCACTTTGTCGGGCCGGACCAGATGCACGGGTTTGAGGATCGCCTGACAACTGATATCTACCCGGCCGATTTTGGCTGGACACCGGACTACCGAAAGCCGGGTGAGCGGATCGACTGGTGGTATCACAACATGGGGTCGGTGACCGGCGCGGGTATTGCCGAGATTTCCAACCAAATGGAGTATGATGACGAGGTCGCCTATAACGCCAAGGCCAAACTGTATGACCTTGCGCGCGGCAAGGATGACCGCCCATGGTGCGTGACGGTCAGCTTTACCCATCCGCATGATCCCTATGTCGCCCGGCGCAAATACTGGGACCTCTACGAGGATTGCGAGCATCTGCTGCCTGAAATCGCTGATATTAGCTATGAAAACCAGGATCCTCACGCCAAGCGAATCTTCGACGCCAATGACTGGCGTAGCTTCGACATCACCGAGGAAGACATTCGCAAGTCCCGCCGTGCCTATTTCGCCAACATCACATATCTCGATGACAAGATTGGTGAAATCCTCGAAGTGCTGGAAACGACACGGCAAGAGGCGATCATCCTGTTCGTCTCGGATCACGGTGACATGCTGGGTGAACGGGGCTTGTGGTTCAAAATGAACTTCTACGAAGGCTCGGCGCGCGTTCCTTTGTTGATTTCATCCCCGGATTTGCCTGCGGGGCGGATCGATACACCGGTTTCCACCATTGATGTGACACCCACACTCGGGGCTCTGGCAGGTGTTGACATGGCCGAGATCGCCCCATGGACGGACGGCGAAAACCTGGTGCCGCTGGCGCAAGGCGGGGAACGAACCGCGCCTGTGGCTATGGAATACGCGGCCGAGGCATCTTACGCGCCGCTGGTGTCGCTGCGCTATGGAAAGTGGAAATACAATCGATGCGCGCTGGACCCGGATCAATTGTTTGATCTCGAGGCAGACCCGCATGAACTGACCAATCTGGCAGACAGCCCCGAACATGCGGGCACGCTGCAAACCCTGCGCGCAAAGTCCGAGACCCGCTGGGATTTGGAGCGCTTCGACGCGGATGTCCGTGCCAGTCAGGCGCGACGCTGGGTCGTGTATGAGGCACTGCGGCAAGGCGGATATTACCCATGGGATTATCAGCCGCTGCAAAAAGCGTCCGAACGCTACATGCGCAATCATATGGATCTGAACATCGTCGAGGAAAATGCCCGGTTCCCACGCGGCGAGTAACCTCTTCATCTTTTTAAAAATACTCCCGCCGGAGGCGTCACACCCGGCGGGCGAGGAGTTGTGAATATGGAAGCAGATTTTGTCATCGTTGGCGCAGGGTCCGCAGGCTGCGCAATGGCATATCGTCTGAGCGAAGGTGGGGCCTCGGTCCTGGTGATCGAGCACGGTGGCACCGACATGGGGCCGTTTATCCAGATGCCTGCCGCGCTCAGCTATCCGATGAACATGTCGCGCTATGACTGGGGATATCAGTCCGAGCCCGAACCGCATCTTAACAACCGCCGTCTGGCCTGCCCGCGCGGCAAGGTGATCGGCGGGTCGTCGTCGATCAACGGCATGGTCTATGTGCGCGGTCACGCACGCGATTTCGACACCTGGGCCGAGATGGGGGCTGACGGTTGGTCTTATGCGGATGTGCTGCCCTATTACAAACGCATGGAGACATGGCATGACGGCGGCCATGGGGGCGATCCGGCCTGGCGCGGCACTGACGGCCCATTGCACGTGTCGCGCGGTCCCCGCGCAAACCCACTGTTTCAGGCCTTTGTCGATGCAGGCCAACAGGCGGGATACGAGGTCACCGGCGACTATAACGGAGAAAAGCAGGAAGGCTTTGGCCCGATGGAGCAGACCGTCTGGAAAGGGCGGCGCTGGTCGGCGGCAAATGCCTATCTGAAGCCCGCGCTCAAACGCGACAATTGTGATATCGTGCGGGGTCTTGCGTCTCGGGTTGTTATGGAAAACGGTCGCGCCACTGGTGTGGAATTGATCCGTGGCGGCAAGAAAGAGATCATCAAGGCCCGGCGCGAGGTCGTTCTGGCTGCGTCCTCGATCAACTCGCCCAAACTGCTTATGCTGTCTGGTATCGGCCCGGGCGCACATCTGGCGGAACATGGGATCAACGTCGTTGCGGATCGTCCGGGGGTGGGTGCGAACCTTCAGGATCATCTGGAGCTGTATATTCAACAAGCTTCGCTACAGCCGATTACGCTCTACAAGCACTGGAACCTGTTCAGCAAGGGTCTGATCGGGGCGCAATGGCTGTTTACCAAGACAGGTTTGGGCGCATCGAACCAGTTTGAAAGCGCGGCATTCATCCGGTCTAAGCCGGGTGTGGAGTATCCCGACATTCAGTACCACTTCCTGCCGATCGCAGTTCGCTATGACGGACAGGCGGCGGCAGAGGGGCACGGGTTCCAGGCGCATGTCGGCCCGATGCGGTCCCCGTCACGCGGGGCGGTCACATTGCGGTCTGCGCAAGCCGCAGACGCGCCGGTGATCAAGTTCAACTACATGAGCCATGAAGAGGATTGGGAAGACTTCCGCACCTGTATCCGGTTGACCCGCGAAATCTTTGGACAAAACGCTTTCAAACCCTATGCGGGCAAGGAAATTCAGCCGGGTGCCGCTGTGCAAACCGATGAAGAACTGAACGCCTTTATCGCGGAACATGCCGAAAGCGCCTATCACCCCTGTGGCACCTGCCGGATGGGGCGTGCGGATGACAAAGGTGCGGTGGTCGATCCCGAGGGTCGCGTCATCGGCGTGGACGGGCTGCGCGTCGCGGACAGTTCGATTTTCCCGCAGATCACCAACGGCAATCTCAACGCGCCCTCGATCATGGTGGGCGAGAAAGTATCGGATTCTCTGCTGGGCAAAGACCCGTTACCCAAGGCCAATGATCGCCCGTGGATCCACCCCGGCTGGGCAACTGCGCAGCGATAATGATACTTGACTGCTCCCGGTTGAATACGCTGTTCAGCGCTTGCCGGGGGCATGTTAGGAAAAGGTTCAGCGTTCTTGTCCAGATAAGGTTGAGCCACGTTTCAGCTTAACTTGCCTTCTGCACGGCAGGATGGCGCGTGGAGCTTTTTTTGAAATTCGCGGGATTATTGCGGGTAGTTGATCCCGGTCAAAGCGATAACCCGGTCACGCTTCTATCACTGGTTTGCAACGATAAATGAAGGAGCGAACAGAGATGTCTCACACCCCGCATGAACTTGCCGAAGAGTTTCCGGACAAAGTTGAACTGATGAGCCAGCTCAAGCAGTCGGATGCGCATTTCGCCCGGCTGGCCGATGAATATCATGAGGTCAACCGCGAAGTGCACCGCGCCGAAACCAATGTCGAACCCATGGAGGAACTGGCCGAGGTTGACCTGCGCAAAAAACGCGCGGCGCTGAAGGATGAGATCTGGGCGATCCTGTCCAAGGCTTAAATTCATTGGCGGGGGCTATGCCCCCGACGTGCCCAGAGACGTGACGCTGATAGGGCTTAGTCGCCAGACTAAGATCAGGTCACTTCATAGGGCAGGGTGCCGCGAATATGGGTGTCGATGCTTAGACGGCGTTCCAGCGGCGGAACCGAACGCTGGTGACAGGTTTGCCGCTCGCAGATGCGGCAGGAAATTCCAATGGGCTCGTAAGCGCTGGCATTGTTGATGTCGAGGTTATCAGCATAAACAAGCGCCGGGGCATGGCGGACCTCGCACCCCAACGCAATGGCGTACCGTCTGACGGGCGCACCAAACGAACCCCCCGATTTTGAGACATCCCGCGCCAGCGAGATATAGCGAACGCCATCTGGTGTTTCCGCCAGCTGTCGCAGGAAATGCCCGGGCGTTTCAAAGGCCCGATGCACGTTCCAAAGCGGGCAAGCGCCACCAAAGCGTGCAAATTGCAGGCGTGTGGCCGAGTGCCGCTTGGTGATCGTCCCCGCCTGATCAACCCGGACGAAGAAGAACGGGATACCCTTGGCGCCGGGACGCTGTAGTGTCGACAGCCGATGTGCAACCTGCTCGACCGACGCCCCGAACCGGTTGCTGAGCAGCTCCAGATCGTGACGCTCTTCCTGAGCAGCAGTCAAAAACGCGGTATAAGGCATCAGAGAGGCACCAGCGAAATAGTTGGCAAGACCGATCTTGGCGATGGCGCGGGCTTCGTCACTTTGGAACTTGGCGAAGTCCAGCGTTGCCTCCAGCAGCTGGTCCTGACTGATCAGCGCAACCTGTAACAGAAGCTGGAACACCTGCGTCTGCGGCGCTGCACGGGAGGACAGGCGCAGAATTTTGCTGTCGACATCATAAGCGCGCAAGGGGCCCATATCTGAAAAAACCACCTGAATTCCGCGTTCTGAAAGGCTGCTCAGGGCGGCTTGCCGGATACCGCCGGGGCCGTCGGCGCGGTTGGCAAACAGTTCCGCTGCCCTGTCCACGGCGTCGATGTAGTTGTCGCAATAGTGGAAGAAATCACGCACTTCTTCCCACGGGCTGGCCTGAATACGTGCATCTTCACGCCCCAAAGCCTCGTCCAGCGAGGCAAGGCGTTCATGTGTCTGCCGGTAGGTTTTGTGCAATTCGATAAACGCGCGCGCCAGGGCCGGGGCGTTGGAAGCTGTCAGGCGCAGATCGGCCAGAGGGGGCTGTATGTCGGCAAAAACAGGATCGGCCAGCGCCTCGCGCATGTCTGAAACAAGACGTTCGCTGTCGCCGGTGCTGAGTTCGGTAACATCCATTCCGAATTCCTGCGCCAGAGCCAGCACAACCGTGGTCGAGATCGGCCGGTTGTTGTTCTCCATCTGGTTCAGATAAGGCAGTGAAACGCCCAGTTTGGCGGCAAATTCGCGCTGCGTCAGGGTCAGGCGAGTCCGCATTTCGCGCAGTTTCGCGCCCGCATAGAGCTTTTGGGTGGCCATAGGGTGCCTTTGCAAGTTTTCCAATTTCCGAGGTTAACTTTGCAAAGTCATTGGGGCAAGCGGTTACAGCCCCAATTGCCGTTCTCTTCGTACGACAGTTGAAATTGCGACGATCGCCAGAACGGCTGTTGCCAGCATCAGCCAAAGCAGCGGCATCGCGCCGGTTTCACCTGTCAGCAAGGCACCTGCCAGCGCGCTCAGCCCGGCGCCGCCGCCCAGCATGATGGCGCCACTCAGGCCCGAGGCGGTTGCAGCGAGTTGAGGGCGCACTGATAGCGCGCCCGAAGTTGCGTTGGGGATGACCATGCCATTACCGACGCCCACAAATGTCATGAACCCAAAGAAACTGAGTGCGGTTCCGCGGTCCGCTAAAAACAGCAATGCCGATACAGCTACGCCAAACGCATTGAACAGGCTTCCCCACAGCACCATGCGGTTCACGCCGAACCGCACTGAAAACCACCCGCTCATGAAGTTGCCGACAAAATACCCAACTGCTGGTGCGCCAAAATAAATGCCAACCTGCGCCGCGCTCAACCCGAACAATTCTGTGCCAATGAAAGGTGCGCCGCCGAGATAGGCGAAAAACGAACCCGATGAGAAGGCGCAAGCCAGTGAGTATCCCCAGAACCGTGGCGAGGTCAAAAGTTCGGGGTATTCCTTGAACTGCTGGACAAGCGTTTTGCCGCTCTTTGCCGATGTTTCCCCAAAGTCCGAATAGGTCAGTGCCATAGTCAGCAAACCTACGGCAAAGGGCAGCCAGAAATTCGCTTTCCAGCCAAAACTCACTTCCAGCAAGCCGCCGATGGCAGGGCCGATCATTGGAACCACGGCCATGCCCATCGTCACATAACCGATCATTGAGGCAGCTTGGTCCTGATCGTACATATCCCGCACCGCAGCGCGGCTGAGAACCATACCGACGACCACAACAGCCTGACACATCCTGAACGCCAGAAAAACCGTAGCATTGGGTGCAAAGATGCACCCAAGGGTCGCTATCAGGAACAGGCCAAGGCCCCATAGTAAAACCGGTCGTCTGCCTGCCTGATCCGCGATTGGACCTATAAGAATTTGCAGAATGGCATTGATCAGCAGATAAAGCGCAATCGACAGCTGCATGACCTTGTAATCGGTTTCGAAATACTCGGCCATGTTTGGCAGGCTGGGCAGAAACAGGTTCATGCTCAGGGCGGACAGGCCCGAGAGTAAAACAAGCGTCGCCAATGTGGGTGGTGTGCGGTGGACCGCGTCAGAGCTGAACTGCATGGTTCACATGTATAGCCGTGGATTTTCGGATTGCCAGCCATTCGCAGAATTGCTTGTAAAAATTCGCAGTTTTGCAGTTATCCAAGTTACTGTTGCTGAAATTTTGCAAATTTGCCGAAAATAGCTTTGGATGAGCGGCCCAAGCAGGTAGGGTCCCGGCAAATTTATAAGGGGATAGTCGTCATGAAAGACATTCTTTCCGAATTGGAAGGCCGCCGCGACAACGCACGCCTGGGCGGTGGGCAGAAACGGATCGATGCCCAGCACGCGCGCGGCAAACTGACCGCACGAGAACGGATCGAACTGCTGCTGGACGAGGGCAGCTTTGAAGAGTTTGACATGTTCGTCAGCCACCGCTGCACCGATTTCGGAATGGAAAAACAAAAGCCTGCGGGTGACGGCGTCGTCACCGGCTGGGGTACGATCAACGGGCGCATGGTTTATGTGTTCAGCCAGGATTTTACCGTCTTTGGCGGATCGCTGTCGGAAACCCATGCTCAGAAGATTTGCAAGATTATGGACATGGCGGTCCAGAACGGTGCGCCGGTGATTGGCATCAACGATTCGGGCGGCGCGCGCATTCAGGAAGGTGTGGCTTCGCTGGCGGGGTATGCCGAAGTGTTCCAGCGCAACATCATGGCCTCGGGCGTGGTGCCGCAGATCAGCGTTATCATGGGCCCTTGTGCGGGTGGCGCGGTGTACAGCCCGGCGATGACCGACTTTATCTTCATGGTCAAAGACACCTCTTACATGTTCGTGACCGGCCCTGATGTGGTGAAGACCGTAACCAACGAAGTGGTGACTGCCGAGGAACTGGGCGGGGCTTCGACCCATACCAAGAAATCCTCGGTCGCTGATGGCGCGTTCGAAAACGACGTCGAAGCTTTGGCCGAGGTGCGGCGCCTGGTGGACTTTCTGCCCCTCAACAACCGCGAAAAGCCGCCCGTGCGCCCGTTCTTTGACGAGCCCGGCCGGATCGAGGCTTCGCTGGACACTCTTGTGCCAGAGAATCCGAACACGCCCTACGACATGAAGGAACTCATAGCCAAAGTGGCGGACGAGGGCGATTTCTATGAAATTCAGGAAGATTTTGCCAAGAACATCATTACCGGGTTCATCCGGCTGGAAGGTCAGACCGTAGGCGTCGTCGCAAACCAGCCGATGGTGTTGGCCGGGTGTCTGGATATCGACTCGTCGCGCAAGGCTGCGCGCTTTGTGCGCTTCTGTGACTGCTTCGAAATCCCGATCCTGACATTGGTCGACGTTCCTGGCTTCCTGCCGGGAACAAGCCAGGAATATGGTGGTGTCATCAAGCATGGGGCCAAGTTGCTCTTTGCCTATGGTGAGGCAACCGTGCCGAAGGTGACGGTGATTACCCGAAAGGCTTATGGCGGTGCTTACGACGTTATGGCCTCCAAGCATTTGCGCGGTGATTTCAACTATGCCTGGCCCACCGCCGAAATTGCGGTCATGGGGGCCAAAGGGGCGACCGAGATCATTCATCGCGCCGATCTGGGGGATGCCGACAAGATCGCATCGCATACCAAGGATTACGAAGACCGATTTGCAAATCCCTTCGTGGCAGCCGAGCGCGGCTTCATCGATGAGGTGATCATGCCGCATTCGACCCGCCGTCGTGTATCCCGGGCATTTGCCAGCTTGCGCGGCAAACAGCTGAAGAACCCGTGGAAAAAGCACGACAATATCCCGCTGTGATCCATCTAGGGGCGGTATGGCCCGCCCCGCTCAATCTTTGACCGTCACAGCGGTTCCGAGGCTGAAACCCCCTCAAATTGAGGCGGAATTGACAAAAACCGGCAAATAGTTGAATGATCCGACCCGTCAGACATAGAACCGCGCAGACTAATCGTACTGCGCGCGCGACCCCGGAAGGAGGAGCTCGCCGCTGGTGGGTCCGGGGTCGCGCCATTTGTCTGGGTGCACTCACCTTCAGCCATCCTGCTTTTGCGGATTCCGATTCGTTGCTGCCGGTGCCGTCGGGCCAGCCAGTGCAACTGAGCGATGTCCTGCTGGACAACAATCCCGGCGAGCTTTGGCTGCGCTTTCGCTTTATCGCGCCCAGAATAGGCGCGTCAGTGGGACGGATCGGATATGATGTGGCGTCGAAGGATATGGAGCACCTGTGCCAGATTCTGGCCGTTCCATATGTCGCGCAGCATGAATTGCATCCGGCGCGGGTCGTGATCTCTTTGTCCGATCGCCCGGTAGAGTTTGGTGATGCCGCCCCTGATGCGACCCAGTTTTTTGAGGCCTACCGGCTGGAGCAGTCCCAGTGTATCTGGGAGGGGCTTTGACCATGACCGCAGGAATCCATGAGTACAAAGCGTCTCAGACCAACTGTGCGGCTTTGGAGGTGCGCATCATGACCCCATCCCTTTTCGGGCTCGAATTGCTTTTGTCTGCAAGTATGACACAAGAGGGCCTTTCATGCTGAAGCATCGTGGTTTCCCCGGTCGCCTTTCAGGCACTGACTTTCAGTTCACCATTCGTCGCGCCAACCCAAAGGGCGCTACACCGTTAACGCGGCGCGAGCGGTTTCGGGACCGTAAACCTGCGGACAGGCGCGCTGATAGTGCGTTCATGGAAGCCCTTTGGGCCCATTTCGGCGACCAGCCGTTCGAACGGGGCAATCTGGATGCTGGGCGTTTGAGCTGGCTGTTCGGGCGCGAAGTCATCCCGGCAGAAGACCCCTTTGATCCGGCCAGTTATGATGCCTTGCTCGTTATCGACGTAAACGCTGCGCGCGCATCCTTCCCGGACATCATCGACGGGATGGACTGATTGTGACATTCGCTGCCGCACATAATCCGATCACTGCCAGTTTCGGGAAAATCCTGCCCGAAACCGGGCAGGATTTATGTGTGGTCTCAGAAGTTCAACTGGGCTGCAAGCTGAACGCGGCTGCCGTCAAAGGTTCTGCCGGTGGGCGCGTCATTCCGCTCGCCATAGATGTATTCGGCGCTGAGCGTCAGACTGTCTGTCGCCTTGTAGAACGCGTTGACATGGATGGTTTCCAGTTCGGTGAAGGACAGCGTGCCGGTCGAGGTCGGCAGATCATAGTCTTCACGACCGTAAGCAATGCCGACATTCCATTTTGCACCGATGTCCTGCCTGAATTCCACGGTGTAGCCATCCACATCGTTGGCCTGCCCACCGACGATGGCATCGCCGAGACCGATCAGGTACGGGCCAAGCGCCTCACCTGTGACGTAGTTGACTTGGAACAACCCGCCTTGCCAGGGGCGAATGCCGCCGGAAAGCGTAAAGCCGGTTTGATCCACTTCGACATTGCCGGAATTGGCTTTACCGTACAAAACGGCACCACGGGCAATGTACGTACCGTCGTTATATTCCGCCGAGGCCGTCAGGACGGGATCATCGGAATTCGACCCGCTGACGTTCTCTTCGATCGAGACCGCAAACTGTGCATTGCTGCCAAGCTGTCCGGTGTATCTCAGCTGTGGGACACGAGCGAATGCGATACCCACGGGGCCGTTGAATTCGACAGTGGTCGGGTAGGTGTCCAATGGTTGGAAGTTGGTCCAGTACTGACCAATCAGGAACTGATCGCCGATGGTGATGTTGGCATGGCGAATGCGCAATTCAGCCGTGCCGCCGGAACCGAACAGGTCAAGCTCAAGCTGTCCGCCAATGTCACCGATCCCGCTTGGGGTGGTGGTACGCAATCCGATCCGAGATTGGCGAACGGTTGCCCCGAAGGTGCCGTCGGTTGCGGCCGAGGGTTCACCGATAACATTCACGAACGCCGTATCCCCCTGATCGTAGTCGAAGTCATAGAAGAAATCGGCCTTCACGTATCCGTAAACGTCCAAAACGGTGTTGCCGATGCGGAAATCTCCGTTGGCGGGGCCGCTTTTGTCGGCTTCCAGCGCCTCGACCCGGGCGCGCAAAGCGTCGAGTTCGGCCTGGGTCTGGGCGTCCTGGGCAACAGCAAACGTGCCGGTCACACTGAGCGCAGAGGCAGCGAGCAGGAGTGCCTTTTTTCTAGTCATAGTCATGTGGGTGTTCCTTTGAGTGCGAGTGTGCCCAAGGACCGTTTCACGCAGCAGAAATCTTTGGAAATCACGAGAAAGAGAATAGAACCATCTGATTTCTCAATAAAATGTGCCTTTTTCGACTTCTTGAATCACAGCGTCTTGAACCTGTCATCTAACGCGCTGTTGCGCCGTAATTCCTTCGCCGGTGGAGTGGCGGCGATTCGTGATGCTGCAACCGCAGAAAGCATCGGAAGCGACCCATTTTGTAACGAAACTGTGACGGTGAACGGGGCTTTCGTGCTGGTAATTCACTTGAATGCTGTCGGCACGATGTTGCGCGCCATGTTGTGGCTTGGGCAGAAACCAGCCGAGTTGTCCCAGGGAAACAATACTGTGTTTGCTCAACAGATTGTGCCGTGCAAACTGAATGGGCCGTGCGGCTCTACTTTGCCTGCGCCGCACATGCACCTACTATTCCGTACCCCTTCCTTGCGCGGGCAGGCTTGTGTTCCCCACATAGACCTGTCCGCGTTTTTCTTTTTGGCTTCCACGGCCAAAGAGAAGCGAAAACCTGCACAAAACCTGCCTGCAATTGCATTGATATTGAATAACAGGCCCCATTTCGCGCATCTGATCCCAAACGAACCAAGAAACCTAAAAGGGCAGACACAATGCGATTCTCGAAACTCATCCTTGTTGCGGCGACCTGTGCGGGTCTGGCCGCGTGCGGTGACACCACGGGCGAACAGGCACTCCTCGGCGGTGGTGCCGGGGCTGTGGGGGCCGCGGTCCTCAATGCCGACCCGCTGTTTGGCGCGGCCGTCGGCGCAGCGGGCAACGTGCTGTACTGCAAGACACAGAACAACTGTAACTAACGCATATCCTTCGGGGCGCCTGGCGCCTCAGCCATCATTGCGCATCACGCCGTCGTGGGGATCGTACCCTGCGGCGGCGTTTTGCGTTTCCGGAACACCAAGCCAAAGGACGTTTCATGTTCAATAAGATCCTGATCGCCAACCGGGGCGAGATCGCCTGCCGGGTCATCAAGACCGCCCGCAAGATGGGTATCGGCACCGTTGCCATTTATTCGGACGCGGACAAGAACGCGCTGCATGTGTCGATGGCCGACCAAGCCGTGCATATCGGTCCGCCCCCGGCGAACCAGTCCTACATTGTGATCGACAAGGTCATGGATGCCATCCGTCAAAGCGGTGCGCAGGCGGTTCATCCCGGCTATGGCTTCCTGTCGGAGAACTCGAAATTCGCCGAGGCGCTCGAGGCCGAAGGTGTTGCCTTTGTCGGCCCCCCTGTCGGTGCAATCGAAAGCATGGGCGACAAGATCACGTCGAAGAAGATCGCACAGGAGGCCGGAGTTTCGACGGTTCCGGGTTACATGGGGCTGATCGAAGACGCGGACGAGGCGGTCAGGATCTCGAACGACATCGGTTATCCGGTCATGATCAAAGCCAGCGCCGGTGGCGGTGGCAAGGGCATGCGCATCGCGTGGAGCGACGAAGAGGCGCGCGAAGGCTTTCAGTCGTCCAAGAACGAAGCCGCAAACTCGTTCGGAGATGACCGGATCTTCATCGAAAAATTCGTAACTCAGCCGCGCCATATCGAAATTCAGGTTCTGTGCGACAGTCACGGAAATGGCATCTACCTGGGTGAGCGTGAATGCTCGATCCAGCGCCGGAACCAGAAAGTGGTGGAAGAGGCGCCGTCACCCTTCCTTGATCCCGAAACCCGCAAGGCGATGGGTGAACAGGCTGTCGCTCTGGCCAAGGCCGTGAACTACGCGAGTGCTGGTACGGTCGAGTTCATTGTGGACGGAGACAAGAACTTCTACTTCCTCGAAATGAACACGCGCCTGCAGGTGGAACACCCTGTCACGGAACTGATCACCGGCGTCGATCTGGTCGAGCAGATGATCCGTGTCGCAGCGGGTGAAAAGCTATCGATAACGCAGGATGACGTGACCCTGACCGGCTGGGCGATTGAAAACCGTCTGTATGCGGAAGACCCGTATCGCAACTTCCTGCCGTCGATCGGTCGTCTGACCCGGTATCGCCCGCCGCAGGAAACCGCGGCCGGTCCGTTGCTGGTCAACGGTAAATGGCAGGGTGAAGCCCCCGAAGGCGAAACCGCCGTACGTAACGATACCGGCGTCTACGAGGGCGGCGAGATCAGTATGTATTACGACCCGATGATCGCCAAGCTCTGCACTTGGGCCCCGACCCGCGAAAAAGCAATCGAAGCGATGCGCGTGGCGTTGGACAGTTTCGAAGTGGAAGGCATCGGTCACAACCTGCCGTTCCTGTCGGCAGTGATGGATCACCCGAAGTTTGTCAGCGGTGACATGACAACGGCCTTTATCGCTGAAGAATATCCAGACGGGTTCGAGGGCGTAACGTTGCCCGAAGTGGATCTGCGCCGGATTGCTGCATCCTGCGCCGCGATGCACCGCGTCGCCGAAATCCGGCGCACCCGCGTGTCGGGCCGGATGGACAATCACGAACGCAAAGTAGGCAAGCGCTGGGTTGTGACATTGCAGGGGCAGGATTTCGCCGTGCAGGTCAATGCCGACAAAGAGGGGTCAACGGTCAAGTTTGACGACGGATCGTCCCTGCGTGTCGCGTCGGACTGGACGCCGGGCGATCAACTTGCGGTTCTGGACGTGGATGGCAGCCCGCTGGTTCTGAAAATCGGCAAGATCTCGGGCGGTTTCCGCGTTCGCAACCGCGGCGCGGACTTGAAAGTACATGTGCGCCGCCCACGGCAGGCGGAACTGGCCAAGCTGATGCCGGAAAAACTGCCACCAGATACCTCGAAATTGCTGCTCTGTCCGATGCCCGGCCTTGTCGTGAAGATTGACGTCGAAGTGGGGCAGGAAGTGCAAGAAGGTCAGGCACTATGCACAATTGAGGCGATGAAGATGGAAAACATCCTGCGCGCTGAAAAGAGGGGCGTGGTCGCCAAGGTCAATGCAGGTCCCGGTGACAGCCTTGCTGTGGACGACGTGATCATCGAGTTCGAGTGACCATGTTGGCGCTTTCGACATACAACCCAAAGTTCCCGGCGCATCGCACCGGGGCCTTTGGACATGGCGAAAGCGTTCAGCCCCCTTCGCGCCGTTCGCGAATCTCGCGTTCGCGCAGGGGGGTCTTGTCGATAGACCTGCCAATCTCACGCACGCTCCACGGGCTGGGTTTGCGCAGTTTGACCACGCCGTCCTTGTCGACGAACACCATCTGGAAGCCACGCGGCCGCAGCTTGGTCCGGATCGGAGACCGGGCAGACGGGTCCGTGTCTGTCAGCACGATGACATCACGGTCGCGCATGGCTGCTTCTTCTGCGACAAGCATATCGATCTGCTGCTGGAACCGCGGATCGGCGGGCGTGTCAGCGAAAACCACAATGGGGCGTTTGACCCACAAAAATTCGCTGAGTTCACTTTCACCCACCGGGCGGACAAAACTGTCATCAGACGGCGCGGTTCCGTCTGCCGCCAAGGCGGCCAGAGGGATTAGTGCCGAGAAAACAAAGGCAAGCGTGCGTGTCATGTGGCCTCCTGTTCTTTCGAATATAGCCCCTGTGCCCGCGATTGCGACCGGCGATTTGTGCCGGGTGACCACATTTTCGCGCTTGTGCCTGAAAGAACAGGCCAAGTGCAGGACCTTGGCGCGGACGCTTTCAGCGACCGCCATCCGTATTGACGAGAGGAAATCGAAATGACCGACACAAAGGACTGGAAAGCGCTTGCCGAGAAAGAGCTGCGCGGACGTCCGTTGGGCGACCTGACCAAGGAAACACTGGAAGGTATCGCGGTCAAACCGCTTTACACCCAGGAAGACACCGCCGATCTGCCGCATATGGGGTCTTTGCCGGGGTTTGGCCCGTTTACCCGCGGTGTCAAGGCCACGATGTATGCCGGGCGTCCATGGACGATCCGCCAATATGCGGGCTTTTCGACCGCCGAGGAATCGAACGCGTTCTACCGACGCAATCTGGCAGCAGGCCAGCAGGGCGTTTCGGTTGCCTTCGATCTGGCGACACATCGCGGCTACGACAGTGATCACCCGCGCGTTGTGGGCGATGTCGGTAAGGCAGGTGTTGCCATCGACAGTGTCGAAGATATGAAAATACTGTTCGATGGCATCCCGCTCGACAAGGTCTCGGTCTCGATGACCATGAACGGCGCGGTTGTTCCGATCCTGGCCAGTTTCATTGTTGCGGGTGAAGAACAGGGTCACGACAGATCTGTCCTGTCCGGCACCATTCAGAACGACATTCTGAAAGAATTCATGGTGCGCAACACCTATATCTACCCGCCTGAACCGTCGATGAAGATCATCTCGGACATCATCGAATACACGTCGAACGAGATGCCCAAGTTCAACTCGATCTCGATCTCGGGCTATCACATGCAAGAGGCCGGGGCGAACCTTGTACAGGAACTGGCCTATACGCTGGCTGATGGGCGTGAATACGTCCGTGCCGCGACTGAGGCCGGGATGGACGTGGACAAGTTCGCGGGCCGTTTGTCGTTCTTCTTTGCCATCGGCATGAATTTCTTCATGGAGATCGCCAAACTGCGCGCCGCTCGCACGCTATGGCACCGGGTAATGACCGAGTTCGGGGCAAAGTCCGAACGGTCGAAAATGCTGCGCACCCATTGCCAGACTTCCGGCGTTTCGCTTCAGGAACAGGACCCTTACAACAATGTTATCCGCACCGCCTATGAAGCGATGAGCGCAGTTCTGGGTGGCACCCAATCGTTGCATACAAATGCTCTGGACGAGGCAATTGCGCTGCCCACCGATTTCTCGGCCCGCATTGCGCGGAACACGCAGCTCGTGCTTCAGGAAGAAACCGGTGTAACTGATGTGGTCGATCCTCTGGCCGGTTCTTACTATGTTGAAAGCCTGACCAATGAACTGGTCGAAAAAGCCTGGGCCCTGATGCAAGAGGTCGAAGAGATGGGTGGCATGACCAAGGCGGTTGCCTCGGGTATGCCCAAGCTGCGCATCGAGGAAAGCGCAGCCCGTCGTCAGGCCATGATCGACCGGGGCGACGAAGTGATCGTCGGCGTCAACAAGTACCGCAAGGAACAGGAAGACCCGATCGACATTCTGGATGTCGACAACGTCGCCGTGCGTGAGGCGCAGGTGGCGCGGCTGGAACGCATTCGCGCAACCCGTGATGAAGCCGCGTGCCAAGCCGCGCTGGACGCCCTGACCAAGACCGCCCAGGAGGGCGGAAACCTGCTGGCCGCTGCGGTCGAAGCCGCCCGCGCCCGTGCATCCGTAGGAGAGATCAGCATGGCAATGGAGAAAGAATTCGGCCGCCACCGCGCCGAGGTGAAAACCCTGGCCGGTGTTTATGGCGCTGCTTATGAGGGCGACGAAGGCTTTGCCGCGATCCAGAAATCCATCGAGGACTTTGCCGAGGCCGAAGGCCGCCGCCCCCGTCTTCTGGTGGTCAAAATGGGGCAGGACGGGCATGATCGCGGTGCCAAGGTTATCGCCACGGCCTTTGCAGATATCGGGTTCGACGTGGACGTTGGCCCGCTGTTCCAGACACCTGCCGAGGCCGCGCAGGACGCGGTGGACAATGACGTGCATGTGGTCGGCATTTCCTCGCAGGCGGCGGGGCATAAAACACTGGCACCGCAACTGGTGGAAGAACTGAAGAAAGCAGGGGCCGACGATATCATCGTGATCTGTGGCGGGGTGATCCCGCAACAGGATTACCAGTTCCTGTATGACCATGGGGTCAAGGCTATCTTTGGTCCGGGCACCAACATTCCCGAGGCCGCTCAGGACATTCTGCGCCTGATCCGCGAAGCGCGGCCCTGACACAAGGCAAGTCTTTCAACGAAAGCTCTTGTGATCCTGCGCCAATGGCGAAAACATGCGGCCGGATCCCTTTGGGTCCGGTCGTTTTCGCAGGAGGGTGCACATGTTACTCGATCATCTGGCCGTCGCGGGCGAAACGCTTGAAGAAGCGTCTGCGCATATCGAACAGGCGCTTGGTGTTGCACTGCAACCCGGTGGGAAACACGAAAAATTCGGGACACATAACAGGCTGCTGGGGCTCAGGGACGGGCTCTATCTGGAAGCGATTGCCATCGATCCGCAGGCGCAGCCTCCGGGCAGGCCGCGATGGTTCGATCTGGACAATTTTCAGGGCGGCCCGCGTTTGACGAACTGGATATGCCGGGTCGAGGATATCGAGGCCACACTGTCGATCTTTCCCGATGGCACCGGAGAGCCCATCGACCTGACCCGCGGCGCGTTGCAATGGCGCATGGCGGTTCCGCCAACGGGGCGTTTGCCGTTCGACAATCTGTTTCCCGCCCTTATCGAATGGCAGGGCGACCTGCACCCGGCAAACATGTTGCAGGACAGCGCGTGCCGGTTGCGGCGTCTGGTTGTCTATCACCCCGATGCCCTGACACTGGCCCGTCGACTGGGTGAGCTGGATCTTGTTGTGTTCGATACCGGCCCCGCGGCTTTGCAGGCAGAAATTGAGACACCTCATGGGCTGCGGGTGCTGGAATGAACATTCGCCCGGCCACAGCGTCAGATGCTCCAGCCATTGCCCGGATCACCAATGCGATCATCCGGGACACTTTGGTCACTTTCACGACGGACGAACGCAGCGCCGCCCAGATTGCCGAAGATATCAAGGCACGCTCGCCCGGTTTTCTGGTTGCCGAGCACGACAGCCACGTTATCGGCTTTGCCACATATGGCCCTTTCCGCACCGGGCCCGGTTATGCGCAAACCTGCGAACATACGATCCAGCTGTCACCGGATGCGTGGGGCAAAGGGCTGGGACGTGCGTTGATGTCAGAGCTGGAGGAAGTCGCGCAAGCCCAAGGCGTTCATGTTCTGGTCGCGGGCATATCCTCGGCCAATCCGGGGGCTGAGGCGTTTCATGCCGCACTTGGCTATTCGAAAGTCGGGGTGATGCCCGAAGTCGGCTTTAAGTTCGGCCAGCGGCTGGACCTTGTGCTGATGCAGAAAATTCTTGGTGCTGAATGACCTGTTGCACCTGACAGTCCCGAATTGTGACGCTAGGGTGCGGTCATGTCGATCTGGACTCGCATATCCGATGCGCTCAGCGCGCTTGCCCAGGGCGAAAGCCTGACCGCAGTTTTTGAAAAACTACGCTCGCCACCGGAACGGTCCGTGGCCTTTACGATTGCGGTCATCGCACTGGGTGCCAAAATGGCCAAGGCAGACGGTCAGGTGACCCGTGATGAGGTCACCGCCTTTCGCGACGTGTTTCAGATCGCGCGCGAAGATGAGGAAGGTGCAGCCCGCGTCTTCAACATGGCCCGTACGGACGTGGCGGGATATCAGGACTACGCCCGCAAAATTGCCCGCATGTTTTCCGAAGACAGCACAACCCTGTGTGACCTGATGGAAGGTCTTTTTCACATCGCGATGGCGGATGGTTTCTATCATCCGAACGAAAACGCGTTTCTCGAAGATGTCAGCCAGATTTTCGGGCAAACCGACGCGCAGTTCAAAGCACTGCGGGCGCGCTTTGTTCCGGATGCGCCAAACGATCCTTACACGGTTCTGGGCGTTCCACATGACATGCCGCTGCCCGACATTCGCAATGTCTGGCGGCAGCTGGTTCGGGAAACGCACCCCGACGCCATGATGGCCCGGGGTGTCCCCGAAGAGGCGATCCGGCTGGCCGAGAAAAAGATGATCGACATCAATCGCGCCTGGGATGAAATCAACGGCGCGCGGGCCTGATCAGATGCGGCTGGCGACCTATAATATCGAATGGTTCGCCAATCTGTTTGACCAGAAAGACAGGCTGATCGTCGATGACAGCTGGTCCGGCAGGCACGACGTCACCAAAGCGCAGCAGATCGAAGCGATTGCCAAGGTTCTGACTGCCATTGACGCTGATGCGATTGTAATCGTCGAGGCGCCCAACACGGGCAGACGCCAGAACACGGTTCGGGCCCTGCAAGCCTTTGCCGAAGCGTTCGACTTGCGCACGTCTGATGCGGTGATGGGCTATGCAAACGACACGCATCAGGAACTGGCATTGCTCTATGACAGAACGGTGCTGAGTGTTCGCCACGATCCCAAGGGAGATATTGCAGATACCACAGCCCCCCGGTTCGATGGTGTATTCAAAATCGACCTCGACATTGATGCGACCGAGGATGTCGTGCGGTTCTCCAAACCGCCGATGGAACTGGCGGTGACGACGCAAGCGGGGCACAACATCCGCCTGATCGGGGCACATCTGAAATCCAAGGCACCGCACGGTGCCGAATCGCGGGACGAGGCGATCCGGATTTCGATTGCCAATCGCCGCAAACAGCTGGCGCAAGCGATCTGGCTTGCACGGCGCGTCGAATGGCATGTTGCGCAAAAACAGCCCGTCATTTTGCTGGGCGATCTGAACGATGGCCCCGGGCTGGATGAGTTTGAGCACCTCTTTGGCCGCTCGTCGGTCGAGGTGTTGCTGCAAGCCGGATTGTTCGACCCGAACGCCGTCACAGCCTACAGGTTTCGGCCCGGGCCGGTGCCTGCTACTGCGCGCTTTGCCCGCCCGGAAGAAGGTAAATTTCTGGACGCATTACTGGATTACATAATGATTACCACGGACCTGCAAGCATATCGCCCGTCCTGGCGTATCTGGCACCCGTTTCAGGATGCCGCCTGTTGGGCTGAACCGGAATTGCGGCAGGCGCTTTTGACGGCCTCCGATCATTTTCCGGTCACGCTTGATATTGAACTGTGACCTTTCCAGCCTGCCACACGGGCCTTATATGTCAGGTATGAAACGCATCTTGCTGATCAGTACGATCTCAGTGTTCCTTGCCGCGCCTGCAATGGCACAGGAAGACAATGAAAAATCCCTGATGGAACAGGGGGCCGAACTGTTTTTCGAAGGTCTGCGCAAGGAAATGGAACCGGCATTGGAAAACTTGCTGGGTCTGGCAGAAGAGTTTGGCCCGGCGATGCAGTCATTCTTGCAGCAGATGGGCCCGGCGCTTGCTGAACTGGCGGCTGAGGTCAAGGACTGGAGCGTTTATGAACCACCCGAGATTCTGCCCAATGGCGATATCATTATCCGCAGAAAACCGACCCAAGAGCCATCTGAGCCTGAAAAGCGGGATATCGAGGTGCCCGAAGGACCTACAGATATCTGACCCGCTCAAGAGTCAGCCTTTGACAATCACGCGAGTCTGAGATTTCAGCGCTGCTGCCAAGGCGCTTAACCGGGCTTCTGCCACTTCGCTGAACAGGGGGGCTGCGGCCTCGGGCAGATACAGTTCCAGCTCTCGCTTTTTGGGGAAAAACTTGAGCTGCCCCATATTGGCATCGTTGTGCATCCACAGCATCGCGCCAAACCGCATGGCCTTGCCCAAAATCTCGGCCTGTTTCTGGCTTTTTTCATCCAGCAATTCGTAAAGCCGAGAGAACCGATTGCCTTCCCGTTTGTTGCGATAGCGGTGTTGCAGTGCCAATCCGATGAAGACACGCTCGGAATGCTTCAAACCACCCAGATTGGCGCGCGTGACGTTGTCGAAACACACCTCGGCCCGATAGTCGGGATGCGCGCGCCAGCTTACATCGTGCAGCAGGCAGGCCGCCTTGATCAGGCGCACTCTGCTGGGCGGTGCCGATCTGAACAGCGGGATGACAAAATCATAGAGATTGCTGCCAAATCCGGGCAGGCGCGCGTCCTTGGCTTCCGAGAACCGGCTGGCTTCGATCAGCGGGTCGCGATCGCGCACTTCCTGCGGCATCTGCTCATATAGCAACCCCTCGCGAATCCCATAGCTTGAGATGGCGATATCTTTGGGTTTGAACGTGCGGATCAGCCGCGCCAGAACGTCCATCGCATACGGGATAAGCGCCATGCGCGAGCTCGACACGCCCGCCTGAGCACGCAGCTTTTCACCATCGTGTTTTTCGATGTATTTGATCGTCTCGCGCACCTGTTTGGTGGTCATGCGGTATTCATGCAGAACGTTCAGCGGATAGCCCCGCCGCAGCATGTCCAGCCGCGCAAAGGCGCGCCAGCTGCCGCCGACCAGAAACAAACGGTCTCGCTGCTGGCCCATCTGATTGCGCAGATCCTCCATCGTTTCCTTGATATGCGCTTTTCGCGCGCGCCGCCCGCCTTTGATGTCGCGCAGTTTCAGCGGCCCAAGCGGCGAGGTTACGCGACGGCCGACCTGACCACCGCCGATTTCGGCCAATTCCATCGACGATCCGCCAATATCGCAGATCAGCCCATAAGCTCCGGGCCATCCCAACAGGACACCCTGCGCCGACAGGCGGGCTTCTTCGTCACCGTCAATGATAGACACCTGCAAACCGGTTTCAGCCTGCACCTGATCGCAAAACTCGGGCCCATCCGAGGCTTCGCGCACAGCAGCGGTGGCGACAACATGCAAACCGGGCAAATCCAGATCCATTGCCAGGTGCTGGAACCGTCGTAGTGCCGACAAGGCGCGTTCGCGGCCACGCGGGTTCAGTCGCCCGGTTTCGGACAGGCCCGCCCCCAGTTCGCACATGACCTTTTCATTGTAGAAATAGGCCGGTGATCGGGCCGCCCCGTCGAAAATGACCATCCGGACCGAGTTCGACCCGACATCGACAACTCCGACGCGCGACAGCGCCCGTGCGTCCGGTTTGTCAAACAGGGGCTTTCCGAACGTTCCCCAGTCCGGGATATCGGTTTTGACGGTCTGATCCATGTGTGTTCCAGATAGTTCTGCCTGAGGATGCGAAATTGACGTCAGCGGGTCAATCATTGGTCTCGACCTCATCCGGGGCCGTGTTCAGTACGCGAATGGCAAGCGCGCGTGTAATGTCGCGTTTTTCAGCCAGGGCCAGTTGGTCCAGTTGGGATACAACGTCGGCTGCGCTTTCAAACCGCCGGTCCATATGCTTGACAAGATAGGCGATGACATCGGGGCCGGGGTTGAGCTGCCTGTCGACAAACAGCTTGGCAAGTACTGCGCCCAGCAATGCGTCATCGGGCGGATCCAGTGCGACGTGATGCGCGCCTTCGACCCGGCTTTGCAGATCGGCCAGCGGCAACGCCCAGAATTTGGGCGCAAGACGGCCGGTCATCAGCAGGGGGTGCCCTTCGGCCAGAACAAGATTGTGCAGGTGGAACAGCGTTTTTTGCTGCTCGAGATCACCGGCAATCAAAGGCACGTCTTCGACCGCAATCGGCATACGCGCCAGGTCTGGCACATCGTCATAACTCAGGTCTCTGGCCTGAAGGATTCGACCGCCGGTTTCAGCGGCCCAGACATGGGCCAGATGGGTTTTGCCCGCGCCAGCGGGCCCACTCAGTACCAGTTTGTTGCCGGGCCAGGACGTGGCCGAGATCATTGCCACCGCCAGCGCATTGGCCGGTGACACAAAGAAATCCTCTCGCCCGAGCGCAGTTTTAGCGGGCAGATCAAAGCTGAGTTGTCGGGCCATTTATTCGGTTTCCTGATCCAGACCTTCAAGACCAGTGTACAATCTGCTGTCGAGGTATAGCGATGTGGCAAAGCGGGCCAGAACGCCCAATGCTGCGGCGACCGGGACTGCCACCAACATGCCCACAAAGCCAAACAGCGCGCCAAAGACCGACAGGGCCAGCAGCAACCAAACCGGATGCAGCCCGACAGAGCTGCCGACCAGCTTGGGTGTCAGGAAATTGCCCTCGGTGACCTGCCCGATGGCAAAGATACCCGCGATCAGCCCGATATGAGCCCAGTCGCCCCAGAACTGAAACAGCGCAAGCCCAATGGCCAGCGAGCCTCCGATAAGGGCGCCCAGATAGGGTATGAACGTGACCAGGCCCGCGATAAAACCCACAATCAGGCCGAATTGCAGACCAGCAAGCATTAGTGCGACCGCGTAATAGGTGCCAAGGATCAAACAAACTGTTCCCATGCCGCGCACGAACGAGGCCAGAACCGCATCGATCTCGCCGGCCAGCCGCCTGATGATGGGAGCGTGGTCACGTGGCAGCAGCTCTCCGATGCGGGCGGTCATGCGGTCCCAGTCCAACAGCAAGTAGACGGCCACGACCGGCACAATGACCAACAGAACAACGATGTTGATCGCGGAACCCAGCGAGGTCAGCAGCGTCTGCATAACGTCCCCGGTTTTGGATTTCAGCGTTTCGCCAAAGGACACTAGCATCGCGTGCGTGCTTGATTCCCGGTCAAGCAATGACGGGAATTGTTTTTCTATGAAACTGCGCAACTGTTTGAACAGATCAGGCAGTACATCGACAAGATCCAACAACTGGGTGATCAGCGCAGGGACCACCATCAGAATTGCCAGTACAAACCCCAGAACACCGACGACCGTGATGACCGCCGTAGCGGCCATACGCGACAGGCCCAGCCGCTCCAGCCGGTCAGCGACCGGATCCAGAAAATAGGCAATGGCCCCACCGATGACAAAAGGCAACAAGACATCGCCAAGGGCCCACAGGATCAACGCGAAAACCGCAGCGGCGATGCTCCAGTATCTCAGCTGATCCTTAACCGGCAAAGCCATGGCGATCCCCTTGTTCAGGCCCTTGCAGGTGTTCTTGGCGCATCAAAGCCCATGATGCAAGCGGTTCATGGCGCTTGCGTTTACAGAGGTCAGCCGCGCAACGTTCCCAATTCCGGGGTGTCTTCGGTGGCGGTTTCGTCGGGCCAGTTGGTGCGCCAAATCTCGGCCGACCAGTGACCGCAATGAACCGCCGGACGGTCAAAGCCGGGCAGGGGCGGCAGCAAAGGCGCGACGACGACGTCGTGACGGGGCACCGCGAAATAGGGAAAAGAGTACCGTTCCCGCCCCGACCGGTTCACAACCCGATGGGGCGTGGATTTCAACCGCCCGCCCGACCACAGCTCTAGCATGTCACCGATATTCACCACGAAACCACTGGGCGGGCAATCGGGCGAGATCCAGCCACCGCTGCGGGTCTGCACCTCAAGCCCGCCCACCGGATCGGGGGCAATGATGGTCAAGGCGTCGGTATCCTTGTGCGGATGGATGCCATAGCCCGCCTCATCCTCGGCCTGAGGCGGGTAATGCAGCAGGGTCATGTTGGTCATCGGGGCCCGGAATGCGCTGCGCAGCGCGTCGGATTTCAGATCCAGCCCTGCCTCTAACGCGCCCAGCAACAGATCGGTGACGCGATCCAGTTGCCGCCAGTAACCCAGAATGACCTCTTTCGCACCGGGTACGTCGCCAGGCCAGATGTTTGGCCCGTATAACGCGCAATCCTCACGCACCGGATCGTCAGCCGCGACCTCGTGATGCAGTTTGTAGCCTTCGTATTTGTCGGCCTCGCCCGATCCATCATTGGGTGTGAAAAACCCCATGGGAATATAGCCGCGATAGTTGGCGCGGGTGATGGCCTGATCCCATTTTCGTGCGTCATCGACGGCAAAGATCTGTCGGGTGATCTGACGCACCTGATCCACGGTTTGCTGGGATATGCCAGTCCCGGTGATCGACAAAAAGCCGATCCCCTGACAGGCCGCAAGGATGTGCCGGACCGTTGTGTCATAGGCTGCGGTTCCTGGTGCAGTCAAAGGCGCGATATCAATCGTTGGGATACTGTCCATCAATGAATCCTCACCCCCTGGCGTTGCAGTTCAGCGCGAACCGGTGCCAGATTCAGCTGGTCCAGCTCCTGATTGCTTTTCAGTGAGACCGCAGCGGCAATGCCCGCGCCCTGACCCATGACGGCGCAGCAGGCCATATTTCGCGTTGCGGCATGCGCCACCCGGTCCGCGCCATGTGAGCGTCCTGCAACCAGCAGACCTTTGATGCCCTTGGGCAGCATCGACCGATAGGGGATTTGCATATACCGCCCCGTAGTTGGCAGGATCAGAATGCCATAGCCGTCGATGAACTCGGGATAGATACCTATCGTATCCTCGAACCGGCCCTGATGGCGGGCATCGTTTTCGGTCATGTTGTAAACGGCATCGATCTTGCGGGTGTCGCGGATGCCGATGGTCATCCCGAAATTCCGCAAACGCGCGTTTTCGCAACCGGGCATGAACCGGCGCAGCGCCTCGATGGCCAGCATGGTCTGGCGGCGGCCTTCAATCTCGCCGCGCGTCAGGCTGTCGGGGTCGGTGCCATCGATCTCGGCCAGATGGATGAGGTTCATGTAGGTCAGCTCGCCCGTGTCATGCATCGCGCCCCAGGTTCCGGCGATGGTATTCAGGTGCGGCGGGATCAGCCCCTCATCAATCGCTTGCTGGAACGGTTTGTGCACGAAGGGTGAGAACATGTCGTCCTCTTTCCCCGAGGTTTCGATATTCCACTCTCCGCCGCCGCCCCAGTCCTTGTAGGTCTGCGGGTCAGCTTTCACACCTTCCATGAAGGCGCGTTTATCTACGCCCGCCAGATGGAACATGACCGAAGCCGCCATCATGTCCTCGCGCGGAGTTTTGTGGGTCGGCGCGCCCGAACGATGGGCCACATCCGCGTCGCCGGTGGCATCGATGACGACCTTGGCCAAAATCGCCTCGCGCCCGGCTTTGGATTCTGTGATGACGCCGGTGATCCGGTCACCTTCCAGGATCGGGGCCACGAAATGCCGATGCAACATCGGATGCACACCCGCTTCTTCGACCAGCTTGTCGGCGACCAGTTTGAAGCCTTCGCTGTCCAGCTCATAGCTCAGCGACTGGCTTTCCGGAACGGCGGCGCCCATCTCCTTGGCGCGGGTCTCGAATTCCATCCCGATGCCACCTGCCTCGACGGTTTGCTCGTGCCGGTACCAGGCAAATCCTTCGACGCCGACGGCAGTGATGTTGCCACCCATGCAGCCAAACCGATCAATCAAAGATACCTCGGCCCCCGCACGTGCCGCTGCAAGCGCCGCTGCCAACCCGGCAGGGCCAGAGCCCACGACCAGGACATCGGTTTGATGAATGACGGGGATTTGGCGTGCGGGTTCCTGAATGGTTTGCATCAGCGCCTCATGGAATTTGCGTTTCCGCTACCATTGGGTTTCCCGATTGGCGGGTCAATCAAAAAACCGACTGCCGCAAGGTCGGAAAAACACCAATGCGCGATTGCCCCCGGCGGGGCTTTGGCATAATCACCTGTCCAGTCGAATTCTTACCTTTGAAGGTCCGTCCATGCGCCTGAGCCGTTACTTTCTGCCCGTTCTCAAGGAAACCCCGTCCGAGGCTCAGATCGTCAGCCACCGGCTGATGCTGCGTGCAGGGATGATCAAGCAGGCCTCTGCCGGGATTTATTCCTGGTTGCCGCTGGGCTTCAAAGTGCTGCGCAAGCTGGAAAACATCGTCCACGAGGAACAGGCGCGGGCCGGTCACATCGCGATCCAGATGCCCATTATCCAGTCGGCGGATCTGTGGCGTGAATCCGGGCGCTATGACGATTACGGTCAGGAGATGCTGCGGATGAAAGACCGGCATGACCGGGACATGCTGTTCACGCCGACGGCCGAAGAACTGGTGACAGATATCTTCCGCGGCCACGTCAGCAGCTACAAGGACCTGCCGCTGACGCTCTACCAGATTCAGTGGAAGTTTCGCGATGAAATCCGCCCGCGTTTCGGCGTGATGCGGGGCCGTGAATTCTACATGAAGGACGGATACAATTTCGACCTGACCAAGGAAGATGCGCTGCACGCCTATAACCGCCATCTGGTCAGCTATCTGCGCACTTATGAACGGATGGGACTTCAGGCGATTCCGATGCGCGCCGATTCAGGCCCCATCGGTGGCGATGACACGCATGAGTTCCTGGTTCTGGCCGATACCGGCGAATCCGAGGTTTTCTATGACAGTGCTGTCACTGATCTGACTTTTGGCGACCGTGACATCGATTATGACAACCGCGAACAGTGTCAGGCCATTCTGGAAGAGTTCACTTCGAAATACGCGCGCACTGACGAAACCCATGATGAAGCGCTGTTCAACCAGATACCCGAAGAACGCCGCCGCGTGGCGCGCGGCATCGAGGTGGGCCAAATCTTCTACTTTGGCACCAAATACTCCGATCCCTTGGGTGCAACTGTCCAAGGCCCGGATGGCAAACCGGTTCCGGTTCACATGGGCAGCCATGGTATCGGTGTCAGCCGCCTTGTCGGTGCGATCATCGAGGCCAGCCATGACGATAAGGGCATCATCTGGCCTGAGGGCGTGACCCCGTTCCATTGCGGTATCGTCAACCTCAAGCAGGGCGATGAAGAAGCCGATGCAGCCTGTGACAAGATCTACACGGCGCTGACGGCTTTGGGTCTGGAGCCGCTCTATGACGACCGCAACGAACGCGCAGGCGGCAAATTCGCCACGATGGACCTGATCGGTCTGCCCTGGCGCATCACGGTTGGCCCGCGTGGTCTGAAGAATGGTGTGGTTGAACTGACCTGCCGCCGTACCGGCGAAAGCGAGGAACTGAGCCCCGAGGCGGCCGTTACCAAAGTTGCTGAGATTTACCAGCAGATCGCCTGAGCCACCATCCGTTGCTGCATTAAGCAGGCGTTGAAACACGCCCCGTGATCTGGAAGGGGTGCCGGAGGCTCAGATCTGGCGGCCCTTCCCAAGCTACCTGAATTGACCGCGTCAGTCGGCAGGTTCTCAGTTTTGATCCGACGTCGGGCGCTCGGCCAGGACGTCTCCGTTGGCTCCGTCACCTGTCGCCACAACAATCGGGCGGCCAAGGCGGCTGATCAGTTCGCGAAACTCGATATCCAGAAAGCGCAATCCGCAAATCCGCGCATCAGTTGCCCGATCCGTGATACACAAACGGCCTTGACGGAAAACCAGACGATATCCTTTGTCTTTCAGGATGTCTGCCAAATTGCCCCAGCTTGCTGCGGTGACAAAGATCGGCCGGATGGCCGCGCGCAGCAAGGCTGCGGTCTCACAATCCAATTCTGTTGAAGCCTGACGGGTCGAAATTGCACCCGCGCCATTGGTTGAAATTCGTAAATTCATTGAGCGACCCCCGCTCTTTAAATGTGTTCCCCCATGGTTAGGGTGGCAAAGTTTCTGAAAATAATCAAAAAGAGTAATAAAATTTCGCACTTATTGTTGCCTTTACGATTCAGTGGCTCACGATGTGCGATGATTAACGTCATACCTGAAACAATCACCTTTTGTCTGTGATGCGCTTCACAACTCATGGTGTAGCGCCAGAATTGGAAGACACCTGTTTTGCACGTGTATTTTGGTCGTGTCCTGAAACGATTCGGCTCATTCAGGCTGAGGAGCCAGTTCAGAGTGACAACCGGCTTGACCATTGGGCGAAATGCCGAAAGGGTCGCCGCAAACAAGAAAACCCGGAGCAGGCATGGCCAAGACACCCCCGCCCTTTGCCCCTTTTGAATGGAAAATCGCCTGGCGATATCTGCGCGCGCGCAGGGCCGAAGGCGGTGTCAGCGTGATGACATGGATATCACTGATCGGGATCACACTTGCCGTGTTTGCCCTGATCGCTACGCTGGCTGTTCGTTCAGGTTTTCGCTCTGAATTTGTTGGCACCATTCTGGGTGCCAATGCGCATGTGACGGTCTATTCCTCGGGTGAATTTGACGCTCAGGGCCGGGTGGATCGAACAATTGGCGACTACAAGGAACGCACCGACCGCATAGCGCAGGTGCCCGGAGTTGAGCGTGCCGCACCGCTGGTGAAGGGGCAGGTGCTGATCACCAATCGCGACAGCAGCAGCGGGGTCGAGGTGTTTGGCATCCGACCCGATGATCTGCTCGACCTGCCGGGTATCGCGCAGGCGGAACAGGCGGCGGGGGACCTGTCGGACTTCCAGACGGGTGAGGATGTCATCGCCATTGGATCGGGTGTGGCCCGCAGCATCGGGGCCACTGTCGGGGATGTGGTCAAACTGACCTCGCCCAACGGGGTCAAAACCGCCTTTGGCACGTCGCCGCGCGTGAATGCCTATCGCGTTGTCTATGTGTTTTCGGCCGGTCGCTATGACATCGACCGCACCCGCGTCTACATGCCGTTTTCGCAGGCGCAGGGCTTTTTCAACCGTGAAGGTGTGGCGGATGAGATAGAAGTGATGGTGGACAAGCCCGAAGACCTTGGCCCGATCCTGATTCCCATTCTTGAGGCGTCGGGCGAGCGCAGCCAGATCTGGACATGGCAGGACGCATCCGGCGGCTTTCTGCGCGCGCTCGAGGTTGAGGATAATGTGATGTTCATCATCCTGTCGATCCTCGTTCTGATTGCTGCGATGAACATCGTTTCGGGCCTGATCATGCTGGTCAAGAACAAAGGGCGCGATATCGGTATCCTGCGCACGATTGGCCTGAGCGAAGGATCGGTTCTGCGTGTCTTTTTCATCTGCGGTGCGTTCACCGGCCTGATCGGCACTGCAATGGGGGTTATCCTGGGATGCCTCTTTGCAATCTACATTGATCCGATTTTCTCATTCGTAAACTACGTGATGGGCGGTGGCGTGTGGGATCCGTCGATCCGTGGCATCTACGCCCTGCCGGCCGAACTGCATCTGAGCGATGTGCTCAAGGCGACGGGCCTGTCGCTTGGCCTGTCATTCATCGTCACCTATTTCCCCGCCCGCCGCGCGGCGCGGCTGAACCCGGTCGAGGCGCTGCGCTATGAATGATGTCACCTTGCGACTGAACGGTCTGACCAAGACCTACCTCAAAGGCACACCGGGCGAGGTGCAGGTTCTGCGCGGGGTCGACCTCGAACTGCGCGCGGGTGAGGCTGTGGCCATGGTTGCGCCGTCAGGGGCGGGTAAATCGACGCTTCTGCACATCGCCGGTCTGCTGGATAGGCCTGACAACGGAACCGTGGAAATCGGGGGGCAGAATGTGAACGGCAAGGGCGACCGAACCAGAACGGCGTTGCGTCGGCAGGATATCGGGTTCGTATATCAGTTCCATCACCTGCTGCCCGAGTTTACGGCGCTGGAAAACATCACATTGCCGCAACTGGCCAATGGCGCGTCCGAAAAAGCTGCTCAGGCACGGGCATTGGACTTGCTGGACCGTGTGGGCGTCGCCCCGCGCGCCAGCCACCGTCCTGCGGCGCTGTCAGGCGGTGAACAACAACGCGTGGCTTTTTGCCGGGCGCTTGCCAACGCGCCGCGTGTTTTGTTGGCGGACGAACCGACAGGCAATCTGGACCCTGAAACTTCGGATCAGGTGTTCGATGCGCTGATGAAACTTGTGAGGGACGACGGTTTGTCGGCGTTGATCGCGACCCACAACCTCGAACTGGCGGCGCGCATGGATCGCATGGTCCGGCTTGAGGGTGGCGTGCTCAGGCCAGTTGAGTGATTGCAACACCGATGGCCATGACCGCGATACCTCCTGCCCGCATCAGGGTGAGGGGTGCAACCTGCGCGCCGAACAGGCCGAAGTGATCGATTGCCGCGGCACTGATCAATTGCCCCAACAGGACAAAGAACACGGCGTTTCCCACACCGAAATGCGGGGCGACATGGGTGATCGACAACACATAGAATGCAATCAGGATGCCAGCGAACAACAGGTGTTTCGGGGCCTGCGCAACCTTGGTCAAGGCTGCAAAACCGGGAAACAACAGCATGGTCAGCACCGAGGCGGCCAGGGCAATTGCAAACAGCACCACAGCTGCCGTTGTCGGTGATCCAATGACCTTGCCAAGGGCCGCGTTAAGAGCGGCCAGTATCGGAATTCCAAATCCGGCGGCCAGCATGATGGCTGCGTATTGTGTCATTGCCCGAACCCTCTGCACCTGTTTCGTTGATCTGGATCATTGCGCCCATATGCCTGTCGGGCAACCCTGCAAATGTCAATTGTGACAGGAGGATACGATGTTCAAGGCAACGATCGGTATGCTGGTTCTCGGGGTTTCGGCTGCTGCCGCACAGGCTGCTTGGGCGCAGGATGCCGTGACCGGAGAGGAACTCTATTTGCATTACTGCGCGACCTGTCACGGGATTGACGCAACCGGGCAGGGGCCGATGGCCAGTGTGCTGGTTGTTCAGCCGTCCGATCTGACCGCATTGTCCAGCGAAAGCGGGGTGTTCCCGACCGCCCGCGTTGTCGCCCGCATCGACGGCAGGGATCCGCTGGTCAGCCATGGCAGCCCGATGCCGGTCTATGGCCCTTATTTCGACGGGCAGGACACATCCATGAAAACACCGGAAGGTCAGCCGATCCTGACCAGCCAGCCGATCGTTGATCTGGTGGCATATCTGGAAACCCTGCAGCGCGCCCGGAACTAACTGCAAATCCCCTCGATCCTGGCTTCGCTCCACGGGATCAGGACCGGGCGCTCGCGCCCCTGTTCCGGCAAGGGCGACAGATCAAAATGGGCACCCAGCATGTCATGAAGTCTTTTGGTGCGCTTGGCCTGAGGGGCCAGCGCGCGACAGCACACATATTCTTCGACGATCGCGCCCTGCTGTTCGAACCCGTAGGTCAGAAAATCCGGAGAAGTTTCGAGGTCGAACAGATACGGATCCCTTCGGCCCCCATGTTCCGCCGCAGCGCGCAGGGGATGGTAACCCGTGGTCCGGCGATTCTGCCATTGCCAGACATGCGTCAGCTCATGGGCCAAAAGCATCGCGGCCAGCAGGTTCATCTGATCCGGAAATTCCGACATATAGTCCTCCAGATACCAGTCGCGGGCAAAGTAGACTTTGTTGAACAGGGCCACGGCGGCAGGTTTGCCCGTCACCGGCCCGGGGTCCACCGGGGGCAGAATGCGCTCGCGGCAGGCCAGTCGCGGGCGTTCTTCGCGGAAATACGTCACGTTGGTAACCGGGGCACCTTCGACCAGACGGATGTGATCCAGTTCCAGGGTTTCCCCTTGAATGGTTTCCGCAAAATCGCGCTCCTGCTCAGTCAACTCACGACCGCAGGCGGCCAGCAACAAAAGTGAAGCAATGAATACACGCAGAACCATAAGTTGAATCTTATTCCGCTGCGGGTATTCCGCAAACCGTTTTCACAGACTCATGGCCAGAACCCGGCTGATTTCCGTAAGTGATCGCCCGGACTGACCCATCCATGTATTAAAGGCGTTCTGAACCGCCTCCATCGCTTTCTTCGAGGTGGCAGGCTTGTCGATCACACCTTCAGCAATCAGCCGGGCGGTGACATCCTGAGACAGAATGAAACTGTCCCGCCCGGCAAACCGCATTGCGTACTGCGCCGAAGCGCCGCCCAGTCGGGCCCCGCGTTTTGCCAGCATTGCCAGAAGGTTGACGTAGTCATCAGATGGCCAGCCGCCTAACACTTTACCCGCGCCGCCTTCCTCACGCAGTTCAAGCAAGAATGCAGCGTTATCCCGTACAGCCGCGATCTTGGTTCCATTCCTTACGATGCGCGTATCCTGCAAAAGGGTGTCAAACTTCTCATCATCCATGAACGCGCATCGCCCCACGTCGAACCCGTTAAAGGCTGTTTCGAACCCGTCCCATTTGTTTTCGATGACTTTCCAGTTGAAACCGGCCTGAAAGATGCATTTCGTGATGACCGACAGCCAGCGATCCTCGGGCATCGCTGCCAGTTCCGCGGGGGTTTTCGGTTTGCTCAGTTTTGCGTCCAGTGCTTCTGGACCGCCGTGGCGCGCGGCTGCGATTTCAAAGATTTCGTCAAACGTTCGCATCTGTCTAACCTTGATGTTGCCCGACATTGAATGTTTATCTTTTGTTCTTGTTTGGCAACGAAAAATCTGACCTCTCCCAGATTTGATGCAGTCCCCCGAATAATAGGATTCGCAGAAAAATGCGGATTTTCGAAAGAAGTTCTCGACAAAAGGTGGCAAAATGTTTTCTGATTGACTCGTCAGTCAACGTCCCGTCTTAGCGAAATGGAACAAGGGTAAGCCGGGTTGGATGCGTAAAGGGAGCCGGGAGGGGGGAACAATCTGGCAGAAAGATCTTTTCCACAATTTGGAAACGGATCACTGTTCTTTTCCAGCCAAATTTGTGCATGCTGCGGCATGGCATTGTCATCAGACAGAAAGACCGGCGGGAGAATCCTTGCCGGGATGGGCAAAACAAATATGACAGGGAGTTAAGTCCATGAAAAAACTAAGTGTAAGCCTAATGGCTCTGAGCGTTGCAGGCGCAGCGCAGGCGGCGGATATGGGTGCCGTGGATGAACCGATCAAATTGGCGATCAACGAATGGACCGGCCAGCATGTCACCACGCATGTGGCGGGAGAGATGCTCAAGGCTGCCGGGTACAACGTCGAATATGTGACCGCGGGCATGATGAACCAGTTCCAGGCGCTGGCCGATGGCGACATCGACGCGACACTGGAAATCTGGTCTTCCAACGTTTCCGATGAATACGCCAAGAAAATCGGTGAAGGCACTGTGGTTGAAATCGGTGATCTGGGTCTGGATGCCAAGGAAGGCATCGCATACCCGGCGCATGTGGCCGATCTGTGCCCGGGCCTGCCCGCATGGGAAGCGCTGAAAGATTGCGCTCAGGTCTTTGCGACGGCGGAAACTCTGCCCGGTGGTCGTCTGGTCGACTACCCGGCCGATTGGGGTACTCCGGGCGCCGATCGCATGACCGGTTTGGAATTGCCGTTCAAAGCCGTACCAGCAGGGTCCGAAGGGGCGCTGATCGCGGAATTGCGCGCCTCGACCGAACGCAAATCGCCGCTGCTGATCACTTTCTGGCAGCCGCATTGGGCGATGTCGGCCTATGACGTTCAGTTCGTCGAACTGCCCGCCGGTGAAGAGGCGTGCTTTAGTGATCCGGCCTGGGGCCCGAACCCGAACGCTGTCAATGACTGCGACTTCTCGCCCTCGCGCATCTTCAAGGCCGGCTGGAGCGGTATGGAGGAGAAATGGCCAGCAGCCTTTGAAATCCTGACCAATTATCAGCTGGCGGTTGAAGATCAGCAGCCGATGATGGGCGCGATCGACGTTGACGGCGGAAAGGTCGAAGAAGTTGTCGCCGCTTGGATGGCCGAAAACGAAGGCAAGTGGCGTCCGGTTGTTGACGCGGCAACCCAGTGAGCCCGCGTAAGTGACGGACACGACTATGCCAGCCATCGCCTGCCGGAATCTCTGGCAGGTGTTTGGCCCCGGCGCTGACAAAGCCCTGACCGACGCGCTGTCTCGGTCAGGGAATGACGCCGACAAGGCTGCCGCCGCCCTTCGGGAACAGGGGCTGATCCCCGCCGTTCAGGATGCCAATTTCGAGGTTCAGGAAGGTGAACTTTTCGTCATCATGGGCCTGTCGGGCTCGGGCAAATCCACGCTGATCCGCTGCATCTCGCAGCTGTTGCCGGGCACAGGTGGTGAGATTCGGGTGGACGGCGAAAATGTCATCGGAGCCTCGAAGAAGGCGCTGACAGAGTTGCGCCGCAAAAAACTGGGCATGGTGTTCCAGCATTTCGGCCTGTTCCCGCATATGACCGTTTCCGAAAACGTGGCCTATCCGCTGCGCGTGCAGGGTGTGGGCAAGAAGGAACGGCTGGCGCGCGCACAGGAGGTGATCTCACTGGTCGGTTTGGAAGGGCGCGAAGACAGCTTTCCGCGCCAGCTTTCAGGTGGCCAGCGCCAGCGTGTGGGCATTGCCCGCAGTCTTGCCGTAAACCCTGACATCTGGTTTCTGGATGAACCGTTCTCGGCCCTCGACCCATTGATCCGCCGCCAGTTGCAGGATGAATTCCTGCGCATTCAGGCGACACTGAAGAAATCCATCGTCTTTATCACTCATGACATTCAAGAGGCGCTGAAGCTGGCCGACCGCATCGCCATCATGCGCGACGGCAAGATTGTTCAGATCGGAACGCCCACAGATATCGTGTTGCGTCCGGTGGATGATTACGTGCGCGAATTCTCGAAAGATGTCGCCAAAGGTCAGCACGCCAAGGTCGCCTCGGTGATGCGGAGCGAGGCAGAATGTGGCCCGGATGATCCCGGCCTCACCACCTCGATGACGCTGGACGCAGCCCTTGCGCATTGCATGGAGCTGTATGAACCCGTGCCCGTACGGGATGAGGCAGGTAATGTCGTCGGCACGGTGCATCCGTCCGATCTGGCCGCAGCTCTTCAGGTAGACGAGACATGACCGCCATAACCGACCTTCCGGCACGGCGTGGTGCGCAGTTGACGGCAGGTGCGAAGGCCGCCCTAATAACGGTTGTCGTCGGTGCAGTTTGCCTTGCGCTCGAGGGTGTCGCCCCGTGGCTGGTCAAGTGGCCCGTCGCGTGGGAATTGCCTGCAACCCAATGGGTTGGCGCGTTTCTGGACTGGTTTCTGAACCTGATCAAACCGGCAATGCGGCTGTTTTCGGACCTGATGACCCACCCAATGAACTGGGCGAATTTCGTGCTGGGCAATACGCCATGGCCCATCCTGATCGGGATCGTGACCGCGCTGGGCTGGTATCTGGGCGGCTTATCCATGGCCGCACTTGGCTTTCTGGGCCTCAGCTTTGTTTTGGCCTCGGGCTATTGGGCCGAAAGCATGAATACGCTGGCGCTTGTCGCCGTGTCTGTCCCTGTGGCGCTGGTCATTGGGGGCGGTATCGGCATCCTCGCCAACGAAGTGCCAAAGGTGAAATCTTTTGTGCAGGCCGTGCTGGACATCATGCAGACGGTGCCAACCTTCGCTTATCTGACACCGCTGCTGCTGCTGTTTGGGTTTGGTCCTGTTGTTGGTCTGATTGCTTCGGCCATCTATGCCGCACCGCCCATGGCGCGCAATGTGATGCTGGGGCTGGAACGGGTAGAGCCTGAGATCAAAGAGGCGGCCATCATGTCTGGCGGCACTCGGTTCCAGCAACTGTTCCAGGTCGAAATCCCTGCCGCCACCACTCAGATTATGGTCGGTGTGAACCAATGCCTGATGGCTGCTCTGTCGATGGTTATCATCGCCGCCGTCATCGGCGGGTTCAACGATATCGGCTGGGAGGTTCTGCTGACCATGCGCAAGGCGCAGTTCGGCGAATCGCTGATGGCGGGTCTGGTTATCGTGGTCTTTGCGGTGGTGATCGACCGGATGAGCGGTACTTTGGCGACCGAGCGTAAACGCTATGACAGCCGCGTTGTCTGGGCGATGCTGGGCTTTGCTGTTGTCTTCACTGCGGCCTTCCGGGCGTGGTTGCCAAACCCTGCGGAATTGACCCTGCTGGACCCGATGGCCGAGATCGTGGACAGCGGCCTGACCGCGTTCACGCAGGCCAACGGCCAGTGGCTGGACGCCCTCAAGAACAACTCATTGTTCTATGTACTGCTACCGCTTCGGATCGGGCTGGATCAGGCGGTGCTGCCCTTCACATGGGGTTTCCAGTGGACGTCGAGCATGAGCTATGGCCTGTTCGCGGCCGGTGCCGGGATTGCGCTGTTGATGGCGTGGCGCGGGCGGCTGACTGGCGGGCTGGTCGTTCTGATCCTGATCGGAATGCTGGAAACCGGCATCGCGAACCTGCCCTGGCCCTTTGTCCTGACCGGCGCTGCCGCGCTGGGCTGGGTCGCCGGGGGCTGGCGTCTGGCCGCGCTCTGCGTGGGGCTGCTCTGCACCATCCTCGTCTCGGGCCTGTGGGAAAGGGCGCTGCTGTCGCTTTATCTTAGCGGTGCAGCAGTGTTTACCTGCGCTTTGGCAGGGGGGCTGATCGGTCTTGCCAGCGCGGTATGGCAGCCTGTGTGGAACGTGGTTCGCCCGATCTGCGATATGTTGCAGACGATCCCCCTGTTCGTGTTCCTGATCCCGGTGCTGATGGTGTTCCAGATTGGTGAGTTCTCGGCCTTTCTGGCGATCTGTGCGTATGCGATTGTCCCGATGATCCGCTACACACGGCACGGGCTGGTCAATACACCGGATGAGATGATGGAGGCCGCAATTTCAAGCGGTGCGACCGAGTGGCAGATCATGCGCGATGTGCGGGCGCCTTATGCGGCCCCGACCATCCTTCTGGGGCTGAACCAGACCATCCTTTACGCCTTCGCCATGCTGGTCATCGCGGCACTGATCGGGACCACCGGTCTGGGCCAGTCGATCTATCTGGCGCTGGGTCAGGCGGATGTGGGGCTTGGTATTTCGGCCGGAGCTGCGATGGCGATTCTGGCACTGATCGCAGACCGCATCGTGCAGGGCTTTGCCGAAGAACGCCGCGCGGCGCTTGGGCTGTAATACAGGGCAGGGGCGGTGCGTCCGCCCCTGCGGCCCAACTTGATTTCGGGCAAGGACGTCGCTGTCCTCCCAGTCTAGACCGACCCCAACACGTTTGGAGAATATCATGACCGGTTGGGGCCTGTTCCTTGCAGCACTCATCGTTTTCCTGCTCAGCCATGCAATTCCTGTACGGCCCACCGTGCGGGGTTGGCTGATCGGCACGCTCGGCCGCCGGGGGTATTTCGCGGCCTATTCACTTCTGTCTTTGGCCGTGCTGGCATGGCTGATTGTTGCCGCTGCAAACGCCCCCTATGTCGAGGTCATTCCGCCGTTCGCAGTCTTGCGCTGGGTGCCGATACTGATCATGCCCGTGGTGTGCTGGCTGGCTGTGACCGGGCTTGCGATCCAGAACCCGTTTTCTTTCGGAGGGATGGGCAACAGGTCCTTTGACCCCGAACACCCCGGTATTCTGCGCACCACCCGCCACCCGATCCTTGCCGCGCTGCTGTTGTGGTCCTTGGCGCATCTTCTGGCCAATGGAAGCCTGTCACATGTGATTCTGTTCGGCCTGTTTGCCGGATTTTCTGTTATGGGCATGGACCTGATCGACAGGCGTAAATCGCGTGAGATGGGCTTTGAATGGGTCCGGTTGTCGCGAAATACGGCGCGGTTCTCACTGCGCTTACCGCGTCCATGGCCACGCCCTTGGATCTGGCTAACCGCACTGGCCGCTTACGCGGTTCTTCTTCACCTGCACGCACCTGTGATCGGTCTGTCGCCGCTGCCTTGACTGGGGGAGTGGTCGGGCAGCACCTTGCGTGCTATTTGAAACGTCACAATCGATTTACAAGAGGTCCAAGATGCATCTGGCCTATGTCACCACCACCGACCGCGGCGCGACGGATCGCCTGCTCAGCGCTGTTGCTGAACGTCTGCTGGCGTCTGGCGCGAAACTGGCCGGTGTCGTGCAAACGAACACGGAATGTACCGACAGCAGCAAGTGCGACATGGATGTCCGCGTGTTGCCGGATGGTGAAACCATCCGAATCTCACAATCACTGGGCACCCAGTCGCGCGGCTGCCGTCTGGACCCGGCAGCGCTGGAACAGGCGGTGGGATATGTGACCGCCTCTCTTGCGAACGCACCGGACCTGCTGATTATCAACAAATTCGGCAAACATGAATCCGATGGGCGCGGTTTTCGCCCCGTAATCGGCGAAGCACTGGCGCTGGATATTCCGGTGCTGGTCGGCGTGAACGGGCTGAACGCCGAAAAGTTCAACACCTTCGCCGAAGGTGCGGCCGAAGAGCTGCCTGCGGATTTGGACGACATCGTAGGCTGGTTCAACCGCATAGCGCAGATGCGCCCGGCTGCGGAATAGGCGCGCACTCGACCGACGCGTTGATCTGAACGTCATGACATGCGGTGGCGAAGGCCACGCGGCACCTTTCGTTCACAATCCGGTCGCGTTAGCGCCGGGTTAAGATGTGTAAAACGGATCAGATCTGTCGCATCTGAGAATGGCGGCAGACCAACAGCAATAACATAGCTGCCAGACAATAACGCAGTGCAGGACACGCGTCCTGACCATCTTCGAAATATGTTGGAAAGATGGTGGGCGACCCTGGAATCGAACCAGGCGTGCGTCTCCGCGAGGGAGTTACAGTCCCCTGCCACACCTTGCGGCCTGTCGCCCACTGTCAGGCGTTGCACCTGACGTGGAGGCGTGATTACTAGCGCACCAAAGGAGCGTCAACAGGAAAATTTCCCTTTGGCGCAGGAAACCGAATTCCCGGCCCGGAGGCCCTTGAAATGAAGAAACCCAAATGGGTCGTCGAAAAGGAACAGGCGCGCAAAGCTGCTGCTGCGGAAACAGTCTGGCTGTTTGGCCTGCACGCGGTTCGCGATGCGCTGATGAACCCAAAACGGCAAAAACTACGCCTGATGGTGACGCGGAATGCGTGTGACAAACTGGCGGAAGCTATTGAATTTGCGGGGATCGAGGCCGAGATGGTCGACCCGCGCAAGTTTTCTGCGCCCATCGATTCTGGATCCGTGCACCAGGGCGCGGCGCTGGAGGTCAAGCCGTTGGAATGGGGCAGTCTGGCAGATAACTGCATCGGTCGCGAAAACCCTCGCGTCATTCTGCTGGACCGGGTCACCGACCCGCACAATGTCGGGGCGATTCTGCGCTCGGCCGAAGTTCTGGGGGCCAGTGCTGTGATCGGCACACGCCACCATTCCGCGCCCGAGACCGGGGCACTGGCAAAAACCGCCAGCGGTGCGCTTGAGCGGCAGCCTTATCTGCGGGTGCGCAACCTTGCGGACGCGATTGTCGAGCTTCAGGGCATGGGCTTTCTGGTCCTTGGGCTGGACGGAGAAGCCGACATGACAATCGAAGGTGCGCTAAGCGATGGCCGTGACCGCCCTGTCGCGCTTGTGCTGGGCGCGGAAGGTCCGGGCTTGCGGCAGAAGACAAAGGAAACCGTGGATCAGTTGGTTAAAATTGACGCAGCCGGGGGATTTGGTTCGCTGAACGTCTCAAATGCTGCGGCAATCGCCTTATATGCGTCGCGACCCTGAGCAAAGGAGAGCGTCATTCCCGGTCCTGCCAAAATCGCGACCTGCTGCTATTGCGGCACCCGGGCTGCCTTGATCCTGAAAGGCAAGGAACGGCACGAGCTTAGCTGCTCCAGCTGTGGAGCGCCGCTGCACAACCTGAAGATGCTGCCCGCGCGGAAAGTACACAAACCCGAACCGCTGCGCGTAGCTGTGTCTCATGCTGCCCCTCGGAAAGCAAAGCGCAAAAAGAGGAAGAAGACCATGCTTGCTCGCGTGTTCGACGAAGCATGGGACGTGATCGAAGACATCTTTGACTAAGTTTCAACTGGCGAACACTCGTTCACATCCGCGTCAACAGGGGTTCCGAAAAACGCGAAAAGTTGCATGTTGATAGTCTTGAATATGCAGATTCCCAAATGACGATGCTGAACCGACGTACTCTTCTTTGCTCGCTGAGCACTGTATTGCTGGCTCCTGCCGTGTTTGCGCAGGACAACCCCGTGTACTACGCCACTGACGGTGTGGCGTTGGCGGGGTATGATCCCGTGTCCTATTTTGACAGCGACGCGCCTTCAAAAGGGGCACCCGAAAACGCGGTCATGTGGAAGGGCGCCCGGTGGCATTTCAAATCGCAGGCAAATCGCGAGCTCTTTGAAGGCAACCCGCGCGCCTTTGCGCCGCAGTTCGGTGGTTATTGCTCGTACGGGATGGCGATGGGTGTGTTGAAAAGCACGGATCCGAATGCGTGGCAGGTGGTCGATGGGCGTCTTTACCTGACGCATTCACCCGCGGTCGAGGAAATCTGGCAGCAGAATCAAACAGGATACATTGCGATGGCAGAAGAAAACTGGCCCGCAATTCTCTATGGGGAGTAGGCAGGGTTCAGCTAATTGTGAAAAGTCATCACAAAAATGCGCCACCCCTCTTTTTTTTAACGGATCCATGCTTAAATGTCACAGTGACCGCGGAACGGAACTGCCGCGGGTCATTTCACTGTCCCTCGTTCCAACAACTGGCGCCCAAGCATTCTTGGGCGCTTTTTTCTTTTTGGAACCCTGTTAAGGATAGGGCATGCCAGACTATTCCGATCAGTACCTCAAGGCCATTTTGCAACGCACCAAGACGGTGGCCGTTGTCGGCGTTTCCATGAACCCGGTGCGACCCAGCTATTACGTGGCGCGCTATTTGTCGCTGAAAGGGTTCAAGGTGATTCCCGTCAATCCGGGCCACGCGGGTAAGGACCTGTTTGGTCAGACGGTTCGCGGCAGCCTGTCAGAGATCTCCGAGCCTGTGGACATGGTGGACATTTTCCGGCGGTCCGAGGCTGTGCCACCCATTGTGGATGAGGCGCTGGACGCTTTCCCGTCGCTTGGTACGATCTGGATGCAGATTGGCGTGGAACACCCTGAAGCGGCGGCAAAGGCCCAGGCCCGTGGCGTGGATGTGGTGATGAACCGCTGCCCCAAGATCGAATATCAACGCCTGTTTGGCGAATTGCGCATGGGCGGATTTTCGACCGGGATCATTTCGTCCAAGCTTTAGGGTTTGGCGGGGACGTAAGGTTTCAACCGCGCCACCTGTTCCTTCCGCCGCTTTTCCAGCACCACGTCGCGCGGAACCCAGTCATACCGGGTATCCTCGACCAGCGGAGACCAGAACAACACGCCGCCATAACGCCACGGGTCCAATACGACACCGTCATACAGCGTCGCACCTTTACCGCTGATGATTGCGGTGCTGTGGTCGATCCGCGTCGGGTTGTCCGCGTTTGCAATGGCACGGTGCAGCTCCAGTGTCCGGAAGTTTTCCTGTTTCAGCCGCCGCTCGATATCCTCGGCCCAATGCCAGCACAGCCCACGCGGGCGCAGCCCCTTGTTGACCTTCATGTTATGGATCAGGGGCGGGTCTGTGATCTGGTATTCCTCGACCAGCTGAGCGGTATAGGCGTAAGCAATTCCCGCTGCGCGTCGGGCCTCCTCAGGGTCGATATCCGGGCCAAGGCCCTGAATCTCCGTGGCGAGCCGCTGCACCTCATCCCCGGTCGAGCGCGGCGGCGCGGCGCAGCCAGCGACGATGGCAAGGGTTGCCACAAGCATCAAAATTCGGATCATAACGCGCCTTCGCCCTGACAGTCTGGCATCCGAGTATAACGGCCCAGGAGCCAGTGCGGAACCCGGACGTTACCCTTTGGGGCGGGCAGCTTTTTCAGCGATACCGCTGGTGCCCTGACGGCGGCCCAGCTCGGCCAGAACATCATCCAGCGCCACGTCCCGCGCGGCCAGCATGACCAGAAGGTGATACAACACGTCCGCCGCTTCCGAGGTCAGCTTAACCTGATCCCCTTTTACGGCTTCGATGATGGCCTCTATGGCCTCTTCACCGAATTTCTCGGCGCATTTCTCAGGGCCTTTCGCAAGCAGCTTGGCCGTCCAGCTGCTTTCGGGATCAGCCCCCTTGCGTGCCTCGATCGTGGTGGCCAGATCGTGCAAGATGCTCATGTCAGCCTCATGGGGATGCCAGCGGCGGCCATATGTTCCTTGGCCTCGCGGATGGTGTATTCGCCGAAATGGAAAATCGATGCCGCCAACACGGCGCTTGCACCGCCCTTGGTGACGCCCTCGACCAGATGGTCCAAAGTACCAACACCGCCCGAGGCGATCACGGGCACATCCACCGCGTCGGAAATGGCGCGGGTCAGCGGCAGGTTGAACCCGGATTTGGTGCCGTCGCGGTCCATCGAGGTCAGCAGGATTTCACCGGCCCCCTTGGAGACCACGGTTCTGGCAAAGGCAACCGCATCAATGCCGGTGGGTTTGCGCCCACCATGGGTAAAGATTTCCCACTTGCCGGGGCTGACGGTCTTGGCGTCGATGGCGCAGACAATGCACTGACTGCCGAACTGATCTGCCGCTTCGGCAATCACATCCGGATTGGCAACCGCGGCCGAGTTGAAGCTGACCTTGTCCGCCCCCGCCAGCAGCAAGGCGCGCACATCGTCTTTTGTTCGCACCCCACCGCCCACGGTCAGCGGCACGAAACACTGTTCCGCCGTACGCTGCACCACATCGAACATGGTGCCGCGATTCTCGTGGGTCGCGTGAATGTCGAGAAAGCAGATCTCGTCCGCTCCGGCAGCATCATAGGCCTTGGCCGATTCCACCGGGTCGCCTGCATCGCGCAGTCCCACGAAATTCACGCCTTTGACCACTCGGCCATCGGCAACATCAAGGCAGGGAATGATCCGGGTTTTCAGCATAGGATATCCTTTATGGGCGCACCTCTAGCGGCAAAGCCCTGCCGATGCCAGACTTGTGATTGTGAGAGGTCTCAATTCTGTGAAAACTGGGGTGAATTTCACAGAAGGAATATCGATATGCGTAGACTGATACTGGCTTGTGTTTTTTCAATCGGAGGCGCGCTGACCGCAATGGCAGATGATCTGATCAAGGTTCAAACCGACAAATCCGTGGCCGAGGCGCTGGACGCGCTGGAAGCCGCCGTCGGAAATGCAGGTGCAACCGTGTTTGCCCGCATCGACCACGCGGCCGGGGCGGAAAAGATCGGTACGTCCATTCCTGCCAATCAGGTGCTGATCTTCGGCAACCCGGCGCTGGGTACGCCAGCCATGCAGATCGATCCGCGCGCCGGGCTGTTTCTGCCTCTCAAGGTGCAGGCGTACGAAGACTCCAATGGCCAGGTCTGGCTGATCTATGAAGACCCGAAAGAGACATTGGACGACCTGAACGATGTCGACAAATCACCGGTCATCGAAAAGATGCGCGGTGCACTGGCCAAGCTGACCGCCGCAGCCGCGCAATAACCGATCACGACAGGGCGCGGATGGCCTCGGCCAGGTCAATTGCGCCATCATAAAGCGCCCGGCCTGAAATCGCGCCGTTCAGCGCAACGCCGCAATCGCGCAGGGCGATCAGGTCGTCCAGCGAACTGACACCGCCCGAGGCGATCACCGGGATGGAAACGGCTTGTGCCAGGGCAGCGGTCGCTTCGATGTTCGGGCCCTGCATGGCACCGTCGCGATTGATATCGGTGTAGATGATTGCCGCAACGCCCGCGTCTTCGAAACTACGGGCCAGATCGGTGACCTGAACGTCGGTCTCTTCGGCCCAGCCCTTGGTGGCCACCATGCCGTTGCGTGCGTCGATGCCGACGGCGACCTTGCCGGGAAAGGCTTTGGCTGCTTCGCGGACAAGGTCGGGGTTTTCGACAGCGACAGTGCCCAAAATGACCCGTGCCAGCCCTTTCTCGATCCAGGTTTCGATCGTGGCCATGTCGCGGATGCCACCACCCAGTTGCGCAGGCACCTTGCACGCTTTCAGAATTGCCTCAACCGGTGCTGCGTTGACCGGCTCGCCTGCGAATGCACCGTTCAGGTCGACCAGATGCAGCCATTCGCACCCCGCCTCGACAAAGGCACGGGCCTGAGCGGCCGGGTCTTCGTTGAACACGGTGGCCTTGTCCATTTCACCACGCAGCAGGCGTACGGCCTGGCCGTCTTTGAGGTCGATGGCGGGGTAGAGGATCATGTCGGGCGGCCCTATATCACTGTTACACGCGCGGGATATCGCACAAGCAGGGCAGGGGATGCAACGCGACGCTGGGTCATTCTTGCCCGCCGCCCATTAGCGGGTCAGACTGCCCACAAAACAGGGAGAAAATCATGAAGACTTCTACTCTTTCAGCGGGCTTGATGCTGCTTGCTACAGCTGCTTTTGCAGACGATCCGGTTGACGGCCTGTGGAAAACCGCGCCGGGCGACACGGGTGGCTATCTGCATGTGACGATTTCCGAATGCGGTAGTGCGATCTGCGGCACCATCGACAGCGCGTTCGACGCGGATGGCAACCAGCAGCTGGAATATGAGAACCTTGGCAAAAAGATCATCTGGGACATGGTCCCCGAAGGGGGCGGCAGCTATGACAGCGGTAAGATCTGGGCCCCCGACCGGGACAAAACCTACAACTCGAAAATGTCTCTGGACGGCCAGAACAAGCTGACCGTCAAGGGCTGCGTGGCGGGCGGTCTGATCTGTCGCGGGCAAACCTGGACGCGGGTTCAGTAAGCCTTAGGGCTTCCAGGTCAGGAAGTTGCCCAGCATACGCAGGCCAACATCCTGGCTTTTTTCGGGGTGAAACTGCATCCCAACCATCGTGTCGCGGCCAATCACGGCCGTGACGTCCTGCCCGTATTCCACATAAGCCAATCGCTGCGCCGGGTCGGACACGCGAAAATGGTAGGAATGGACGAAATAGGTGTGATCGCCTGATTTCACCCCGGCAAAGATCGGGTGATCGCTTTCCAGAACCAGATCGTTCCAGCCCATATGCGGCACTTTCAAAGCGGCATCTGACGGTTCGATTCGAACAACATCGCCTGCCACCCAGCCCAGACCATCGGTCTCGGTGTATTCATGGCCTTTGGTTGCCATCAGTTGCATGCCAACGCAGATGCCCAGAAACGGGCGGCCCTTCTGTTCGACCGCTTCGACCATCGCGTCATAAATACCCTTGTGGCCGCGCAGCTCGGCAGCACAGGCCGGGAAGGCACCATCTCCGGGCAGAACCAGTCGGTCCGCACGCGCAACCACATCCGCGTCCGAGGTGACAACAACGTCACCTGCGCCGACCTCTTGCGCCATGCGTTGAAACGCCTTTTCCGCTGAATGCAGATTGCCGCTTTCGTAATCAATTATGGCGGTGAGCATTTACAGCGCACCCTTGGTCGACGGAATCGCATCCGCCTTGCGCGGATCGGTTTCAACTGCATCCCGCAGGGCACGCGCAACAGCCTTGAACGCGGCCTCGGCGATGTGGTGACTGTTGAAGCCGTGCAACTGGTCGATATGCAGGGTGATGCCGCCATGGGTGCTGAGCGCCTGAAAAAACTCGCGCACCAGTTCTGTGTCGAACGTACCGATCTTTTGCGTCGGCAAATCGACATTCCAGATCAGGAACGGGCGGCCCGACAGGTCCAGCGCACAGCGTACCTGCGCGTCATCCATCGGCAGATGGCATCCGCCATAGCGCCGGATACCCTTCTTGTCGCCCAATGCCTGTGTCAAAGCCTGACCCAGCGCGATGCCGGTATCCTCGACCGTGTGGTGATCGTCGATGTGATAGTCACCCTTGGCGCGGATTGTCATATCGATCAACGAGTGGCGCGCCAGCTGGTCCAGCATATGGTCAAAGAACCCGACGCCGGTCTGATTGTCATATGTACCGGTGCCATCCAGATTGACCGAGACCGAAATTTCGGTTTCGGCGGTCTTGCGGCTGATCGAAGCGGTGCGCATGGGCGAATTCCTTTTGCTACAGGCGCGCTTATAGACGGGGTGGGGTGGGTTGATCCAGACCATGCGTTGCAATCGCTGCAAACTGTTGCAAGGGATTGCACCCGGCCCAGCACCATGTCAGCTTGCAGACAACACGAACCAACAGGGCCAAGCCATGTCCACCTGCGTATTCATCCAGATCCGCTGCAAACCCGGCACCACCTACAAGGTGGCCGAGGAAATCGCCCTGCGCGAAATTCACTCAGAGCTTTATTCCACCAGCGGTGAGTTTGATCTGATGCTCAAGCTCTACATCCCCGAAACCGAGGATGTGGGCCATTTCATCAACGAACACCTGCTGGTGATTCCCAATATCGAACGCTCGCTGACGACGATGACGTTCAAGGCGTTTTAACCCAACTCAAACGTTGTCACGCCATAGATGCGGGTCAGGTCGATATCCGGTTGATCGCCGGAATACATCCGGGCGGTTTCGAACACTTTCGTAAGACCCAACTTGTCGGCCAGTGCAAAGGCGGCATTGTTGGGTTGTGGCATGTCGATGAACACCTCTTGCCCATTTTGATCTTCGGGCAGAGCCTTTAACACGCTTGCAAGCAGCGCTTCAGCAATGTCGGTGCGGTCCGCAAACAGCGGCCCGACCTTGTATCCGGTCTGACAGGGGCGCAGCGTGGCATAGCCTTTGATCTGCCCGTCTTCGGAAAACACGCGGGACACATGGCCGCTTGCGCTCAGCCAACCATGCAGGAACGCATCGCGCCGGGCTGGGAAAAGCTGACGGTCATAGTCCCTTAACGCATCAGAAACCGTGCTCAGCACGTCTACACCAGCGGTCGGTGCCAGCGCGCGCAGGATATCTGCAACCCGCCCTGAAAAGCGGTAGTTGTTGTAGGCAAAGGTGAACCCGGATTTCCGGTAGTTGTCCTGCTGCTCGACCACGCCATCCAGACCCATGTTGCGCCCGGTGCAATGGGCCAGCGCATGCTGCGCAATCTCAAGCCCGTGGCCATGGTGTCTGTATTCTGGCTTGACGATGTAGAAGCCCAAAAAGGCAAAATCATCGTCATAATTCACCGCCGAGACAGACGCGATCATTTCGCCATCCAGAAAGCCGCCCAGGAACCCATTGGGATCGGTTGCACGAAAGCACGCGGCATCGTGGTGACCCGGATTCCACCCCTCACGCCCGGCCCAATCCACAGCCTCCTGCAACTCATCAGCGGTCAAGGGTCGGATAACATAATCAGACATGCGAACATCCCGTGTTGCAAATTGCATTCAGAATGCCGCAACGGGGGCAGAAGAACCAGCATGTTCGGAAAGTTTGGTATCTGGAGCGGGCGAGGCGATTCGAACGCCCGACCCTAACCTTGGCAAGGTTATGCTCTACCCCTGAGCTACGCCCGCATCAGATACATATGTGGTCCGAAGACCTCTCAATGGAGCGGGCGAGGCGATTCGAACGCCCGACCCTAACCTTGGCAAGGTTATGCTCTACCCCTGAGCTACGCCCGCGCCGTTGAGTGAGGAGGGATGTATAAATTCCCACGCGGGGCTGCAAGCGGAAAAACACAAAAAGCGGGAAAAATCTTTTCGACGGAATCCGGCCCGTGACCCGTTCAACCCGTAACTCAAATCAACAAAACACAGGCAGGAGGTGCCGTCATGATATCCGTTGCAGACCTGAAGATCGTGATGCTTGCCGCGATGATTCTGATCGGCGCTGCCATCCTGAAACCGGACCGGCATGAACATGACCGGTTCACACCGGTTCTGCTGGGCGCACCGCAGATCGAAACAACCGTTCTGGCAGGGTAACACCCGCCAGATTGCCTAAAGCGCCAGAATCAAGTTTGCAAAAGCCGCACCCAGAATGGCGAGGAAGGTCAGGCTCATGCCGGCCTGCCGCAGGATGACGATCTGTGGCGTCCGTCCAAATCCGTACGCGTGCAAAAGACGCCCCGCCAGCAACATCAGCCCCAGCAGATGGACCAAAACCCCGGCCGCGCCCTGCAACTCGACCATAGCAATCAGCAGCAGGGAAATCGGGGCGTATTCGGCGCAGTTCGAGTGTGTCCGTATCGCCTTGATCATCAGCTTGCTGCCACCATCCCCGACCGAGATTCTGTCGCTGCGCCGTTGCAGGATCACTTTGACGCTGAGTGCGACGTAGAGAATTGCGACCAGGGCCGCATAGATCGGGGTGATTGCAAGCATAATGGGTCTCCGCTCAATCATAGAAAAAGGCCGTGTGGTCTCCCACACGGCCTGATGAACATTAGATTGTTTTATGGCTTATTCCAGTTCGATCAGAAGGTCCTTTGCGTCAATCTGGCCGCCGGGCTGGATATGCACGGCTTTGACGGTCGCGTCGCGTTCGGCGTGGATGCCGGTTTCCATCTTCATCGCCTCGATGGTCAGCAGCATGTCGCCTTCCTTGACCTGCTGGCCCGCGGTCACAGTGACTGTGGCCACAACACCGGGCATCGGCGCACCGACATGATCGGGGTTGCCGACCTCGGCCTTGGGGCGCGCCTGAGTGGTTGATGTGACCATCCGGTTCGGCACCCGGATCACACGCGGCTGGCCGTTGAGTTCGAAGAACACTTTGACCTCGCCTTTTTCGTCCGTCTCGCCGATGGCCTGACACCGGATTTCCAGCGTCTTGCCGGGGTCGATTTCGGCCGTGATCTCTTCGCCGGGCTCCATACCGTAAAAGAAGGTGCGCGTGGGCAGGGTGCGGACCGGGCCGTAAATCCGGTGACGGCCCATGTAATCCAGAAACACCTTGGGATACATCAGGTACCCGTTCAGATCCTCGTCATCGACCTCTTTGCCTTCCAACTGCTTGGACAACTCGGCGCGGGTGGCCTCAAGATCGACGGCAGGCACGTCCTTGCCGGGGCGCTGGGTATTGGGGGCCTCGTCTTTCAGCACCTTCTTGATGATGGTGTTCGGGAATCCGCCCGGAGGCTGACCCAGATTGCCGCGCATCATGTCGACGACCGAGTCGGGGAAGGCCACATCTGTCGCCGGATCCTCGACCTGCTCGCGGGTCAGCCCCTGACTGACCATCATCAGGGCCATGTCGCCAACAACCTTCGACGAGGGCGTCACCTTTACGATATCGCCGAACATCTGGTTCACATCGGCGTACATCTGCGCGACCTCGTGCCAGCGCTCTTCCAGACCCAGGCTGCGCGCCTGCGCCTTGAGGTTGGTGAACTGACCACCCGGCATTTCGTGCAGATACACCTCGGACGCCGGGGCCTGCAGGCTTGATTCGAAGGCCGCATATTGACCGCGCACAGCCTCGAAGTAATCGCTGATCTCGCGGATCGCCTTGATGTCCAGCCCGGTGTCACGGTCGGTATGGCGCAGTGCCTCGACCACAGTGCCCAGCGTTGCCTGGGACGTGTTGCCGCTGAAGCTGTCCATCGCGCAATCCACCGCGTCCACGCCCGCCTCAGAGGCGGCAAGGATGGTCGCGCTGGCGATACCGGCCGTGTCATGGGTGTGGAAGTGGATTGGCAACCCAACTTCTTCCTTCAGCGCCCGGATCAGAATCTTGGCCGAGGCAGGTTTCAGCAGGCCCGCCATATCCTTCAGACCCAGAACATGCGCGCCTGCGTCGCGCAACTCCTTGGCCATTCCGACATAGTATTTCAGGTTATACTTGGCGCGGTCAGGGTCCAGAATATCGCCGGTATAACAAACGGTGCCCTCGCAGATCTTGCCGCTGTCGATAACAGCATCCATCGCAACGCGCATGTTCTCGACCCAGTTCAGCGAGTCGAAGACGCGGAAGACGTCGATGTTTTTCGACGCCTGGCGCACGAATTCCTGCACCACGTTGTCGGGATAATTGGTGTAACCAACCCCGTTTGCGCCCCGCAGCAGCATCTGTGTCATCAGGTTCGGCATCGCCTCGCGCAGATCGCGCAGACGCTGCCAGGGGCATTCCTGCAGGAACCGGTAGGCCACGTCGAACGTCGCACCGCCCCAGCACTCGACCGAGAACAGCTGCGGCAGGTTCGCGGCATAGGTTGGCGCCACCTTGATCATGTCGATCGACCGCATCCGGGTCGCCAACAGCGACTGGTGCCCGTCGCGCATGGTGGTGTCGGTGATCAGCAGCTGCCGCTGCGCTTTCATCCAGTCCGCCACGGCCTGCGGGCCTTTCTGCTCCAGCAGATTGCGCGTGCCCATCCGCGGCTCGGCCTTCTGCGCGGGGGGCTTGGCGACTTTCAGGTCGGCGCGCGGCTCGGGGCGGTCCTTGGTTTCGGGATGACCATTCACCGTGATATCGGCGATATAGGTCAGAACCTTGGTGCCCCGGTCGCGGCGGCGCTTGAAGGCAAACAGATCCGGCGTCGTGTCGATGAATTTGGTGGTGTATTCATTCGACAGGAAGGTTGGGTGCTTCAGCAGGTTGATAACGAAATCGATATTGGTGCTGACGCCGCGAATACGGAACTCGCGCAGGGCGCGGTCCATCCGGCTGATCGCCTTCTCGGGCGTCGGCGCCCAGGCGGTGACCTTTGTCAGCAGCGAGTCGTAGTACCGCGTAATGACACCGCCCGCATAGGCCGTGCCGCCATCCAGACGAATGCCCATGCCCGTGGCCGAGCGATAAGCGGTGATCCGGCCATAATCGGGGATGAAGTTGTTCTGCGGGTCTTCTGTGGTGATCCGTGTTTGCAGCGCGTGACCGTTCAGATGCACCTCGGCCTGGCTGGCGGCGCCGGTGGCTTCGGCCAACGTTTTGCCCTCGGCGATCAGGATCTGCGCCTGAACGATGTCGATGCCGGTGACCTCTTCGGTGACCGTGTGTTCGACCTGTACGCGGGGGTTTACCTCGATGAAGTAGAACTTGCCCGTCTCCATATCCATCAGGAACTCGACAGTGCCCGCGCATTCGTAATTCACATGGGCGCAGATCTTGCGGCCCAGTTCGCAAATCTCGGCGCGCTGTTCTTCGCTCAGGTAAGGGGCAGGGGCGCGTTCGACGACCTTCTGGTTCCGGCGCTGGACCGAACAGTCGCGTTCATAAAGGTGATAAATCTCACCATGCTTGTCGCCCAGAATCTGCACCTCGACATGGCGGGCACGGGTGATCATCTTTTCCAGATAGCCTTCGCCATTGCCAAAAGCGGCCTCAGCCTCGCGGCGGCCTTCCAGAACCTTTTCTTCCAGTTCATCCTCCGATTGGATCGGGCGCATCCCGCGCCCGCCGCCACCCCAGGACGCCTTGAGCATCAGCGGGTATCCGATCTCGGCGGCCTCCCTGCGGATCGCGTCCATGTCATCACCCAGGACCTCGGTGGCTGGAATGACAGGCACACCGGCCGCGATGGCCACGCGCCGCGCGCTGGCCTTGTCACCCAATGCGCGCATGGTCTCGGCCCGGGGGCCGATGAAGGTGATGCCGTTCTTGACACAGGCATCCACGAAATCGGGGTTTTCAGACAGCAGGCCATAGCCCGGATGGATCGCGTCCGCGCCGCAATGCTTGGCCACGCGGATGATCTCGTCAATCGACAGATACGCCGCGACCGGACCCATGCCCTCGCCAATCTGATAGGCCTCATCCGCCTTGAACCGGTGCAGGCCCAGTTTGTCTTCTTCAGCGTAAACAGCGACGGTGCGTTTGCCCATCTCGTTTGCTGCGCGCATGACGCGGATGGCAATCTCGCCGCGATTGGCGATCAGGATCTTGTTGAAGTCTGTCATATCAGGTCCCGGTCTTTGGTGTTTGGGCGTCTTAATGGGCGGAGAATACGCACAGGTACATCCGTTCTTCTGGGTAGAACCGGCATGTTATCGCTCGCAAACGCCCTTTGGCCTCGGCACACTTATAGGGATGCCGCGTTGCAGCATCAATAATTTAGCGTTTCGTCTCAAACTGACACAGATCGGCCAGTCCCATCTGGCCCATATTCGCGTGCAGATCCTGCCTCAGGATTTCGATCACATGCGCCGGGCCTTTGGCGCCAAGTGCCGCAAGACCGTACAAAAAAGCACGCCCCAGCATGACAAAGTCCGCGCCCAGCGACAGCGCACGCAGGATATCCAACCCGCCTTCGACACCGCTGTCGAAAATCAGCGGCAGGCGGGTCGCGCTCCGGATTGCGGGAAGAACCTCGATGCTGGCCGGGGCCGCGTCGAACTGTCGGCCCCCGTGATTCGACACCCACAGGGCGTCCACACCCACCTGTTCCAGCCTGTCCGTGTCCTCGGGGCGCAGGATGCCTTTCACGACGAACGTCCCATCCCAATGATCGCGCAGCCATTTGACGTAATCCAGATCCGGCGAGGTCCGCAGCAGGTATCCGACATGGGCCGTCGGCGGCAGATCACCAGGGTCATCGATATATTTGTCCAGTGTGCGCATGTGCGGAACGCCGCTGCGCAGCATACCCAGGGCCCATGCAGGTTTTTTGGCGATCTGTGCCAGCAGGCGCGGTGTCAGTTTCGGTGGCTGCCGCAGGCCCGAGCGCGTCTGCCGCTCCCTGCGCGATGCCACCGGGACGTCAGCGGTCAGAACCAGAGTTCGAAATCCCGCCCCGCGCGCCCGGTTCAGCATGTCCATGCGAATTTCTGGGTCCCTTGGCGGATACAGCTGGAACCACGCGGTCTCGCCCAGATAGGGGGCCAGGTCTTCGGGGCTCTGACTGGCCACCGTCGATAGCGAATAAGGAATGCCTGCCTTGGCGGCGGCCTGCGCCAGCAGTCGCTCTGCATCAGGCCAGACAAGCCCGGACATCCCGATCGGCGCAATACCGAAGGGCAAAGGACAGGTGCCGCCCAGGATTTTCACCGACGTATCGAATTCAAGGTCCCCATGCAGGATCGAGGGGCTCAGACGGACATCATCCAGTGCCTTGCGATTGCGATGCCGCGTCGTTTCAATCCCGGTGCCACTGTCGATATATTCCCACACGAAGTGCGGCAGCCGACGGCGTGCGCGGCGTTTCAGATCGGGAATACCGGGATAGGTACTGTGCAGGTCCATAAGGATTGATCCGGCCTGCGGGGCGATTCGGCAAGGTTTTCAAGCGGCTTCCGGCGATGGGCGTTTACCCGTTGCGGGAACGCGCCTGGCCTGCTCCAGCGCTCCGGCGGCGACGTGAACCTGATTGCGCCCCTTGTCCTTGGCGACATACAGCGCATCATCCGCGGCACGCATCAGATCCTGCGGCATGGTGCCGTGGGCGGGGTAATGCGCGACCCCGACCGAGATTGTGATACGGGGCAGGGCCTTTTCGCCATAGCGGACAATGACCGCCTCGACCGACTGGCGCAACTGCTCGGCCCGGGTCATGGCATCTTCGGGGCTGTTGTCGGGCAGGATCAGCATGAATTCCTCACCGCCGATGCGGCAGGCGATCTCGTCCCGGTCGCAGCCCTGTTCCAGCGCCGCGCCGACCGCGCGCAACACCATGTCTCCGGCGTCATGACCATGCGTGTCGTTGAATTTCTTGAAGTGATCGACGTCCACGGCAATCAGGCTCAGCGCGGCGCCGGTCTGCTGGCTGCGGCTGATGGCCTTGCGCAATGTCTCAGTCATGTGGCGGCGGTTGAACAGCCCGGTCAGCGGGTCGCGCACCGATTGGTCATGCAGCTGATCGCGCATACGGACATTGGCGATTGCCATGCTGATCTGTTCGGCGCACAGCTGCGCCAGCTTGCGGCTTTTATGGAAACAGGCCTCTCGCCCCTCAGCCGCGCGGAGATGCAACAGACCAACGGTTTCTCCGTGGGCCAGAATGGGAAAACAGAAATAGGGCCGCCCGTCATGCGGTTCGGCATGTTCGCAGACAAAATCGATCTCAGAGGCACCGAACTCATAAGTCCGGCCGCGCCTCAAACCCCAGCATCCTTCCGGATGGATATGAGATTTATGCGTTCCCCCGTTCCAGCTGGCACACCCGTCCAGCACATCGCGCGAGTTGGAATAGACGTACACGCTCCCCTCGGCCTCGGGCAGGATATGGGTCATAAAGCGCGCGACCATGTCGAAAAGCTCATCCAGTGAGCGGCTTGATTGCAGCCACTCGTTCAACTCGCCCAGCAGGCGTACCTCACGCGCCAGGCGAAGCTGCTCTCCCATCAGTTCGCGTTCTTTCACGGCGCGCTTGTGTAGATCACGCATCTGACGGCGGTTGGTGCGGTGGACAATCAGGATGACCGTGGCCAGCGCCAGCAACGCGACGCTGCTCAGCAACGCCAGCGACAGACGCACGCGCGTGATGAACAGGGTTCTGAGATTGGTGATGTCCGAATAAAACTCGATAGCGCCAAGGAAAACGCCGTCTTTGATGATCGGTGTATAAACTTCGGCCACATGTCGGGTGATTGGGCCCGCATGTCCGGCGGGGTCATTGTCAATCGACTCAACCTCTGCCGCGGGTTTTTCCTCGTGGTTGTAAAAAACCCTTCCGGCGGCGACGACTGAATGGAAGTAATGTTTTGTGTTCACGGCCCCGACATCACTGGCCCGGGTCGACCAGAACACCCGACCGGACGCATCAAACAGCTTGAACCGGTAGATGTCCGAGGTTTCGGGCAGCAGCATCAGGAATTCCGCGTCATGCTCGTGCAGTTCATGGTGCCGAAACGTTGCATCCAGATCGTTCAGATGGCTTTCGACCTGACGGCTTAGCTGCATGGCGTTTTTTCGCAAATCCGATTCCAACATGCGGTCCACAACCGGGGCAGGGGCCGCGTAGATGCCCCATCCCGCTGCCGCTGTCAGCGCGATCAGAATTAGGGTAACGCCCACAAGTTTCAGCCGTGACGACCCGCCCGTCAGTTCCTTCGCTTCCATCTGTTCCACTCCCACAGCAATGGAACCAGCATCCGGGGCAGGACTTGACAGAGGGTTAACAGCCCTACAGGGCAGCGGCATCTTTGTTTAGAATTGAATGCAAAAAGACCTGAAAAATCCCCGCGAACAAGCCGTGAACAAACTCTTTCCCTTGGCGATCATCCGGCGTAGTTTGGGGGCATGAGCAGTTTTGACGAAATGGACGCCTTCGAAGGCGCATCGCTGTCGGCGCGGGCTATGGCCGTGCGCCCTTCGCCCTATCTGGATGATCTGAACCCGGCGCAACGTGACGCGGTCGAACGTCTGGACGGCCCGGTTCTGATGCTGGCCGGGGCGGGGACGGGCAAGACCAAGGCGCTGACGGCCCGGATTGCGCATCTGCTCAACACGGCGCGCGCGCGCCCGAACGAGATTCTGTCGGTGACCTTCACCAACAAGGCCGCGCGCGAGATGAAAGAACGAGTAGGCCGCTTGCTGGGCCAGCCAGCTGAAGGAATGCCATGGCTGGGCACCTTCCATTCTATTTGCGTCAAACTGCTCCGCCGCCACGCGGAACTGGTCGATCTGAAATCGAACTTCACAATTCTGGACAGCGACGACCAGCTGCGCCTGCTCAAGCAATTGGTTCGGGCCGCCAATATCGATGACAAACGCTGGCCGGCGCGGATGCTGGCGGGGATCATCGACGACTGGAAAAACCGTGCGCTGACGCCCGACAAGGTGCCTGTGGCGGATGCCGGGACCTATAACAACAAGGGCATTGAACTTTACGCCCAATACCAGACTCGCCTGCGCGAGCTGAATGCGGTGGATTTCGGCGACCTGCTGTTGCACATGGTCACGATTTTTCAGACCCATCCGGATGTTCTGGAACAATACCAGCGCTGGTTCCGCTACATCCTTGTGGATGAGTATCAGGATACCAACGTTGCCCAGTACCTGTGGTTGCGCCTGCTGGCCGGGGGGCACAAGAACATCTGCTGCGTGGGCGATGACGACCAGTCGATCTATGGCTGGCGCGGGGCCGAGGTCGGCAACATCCTGCGGTTCGAAAAGGACTTTCCCGGTGCCTACGTGGTGCGGCTGGAACAAAACTACCGCTCGACCCCACATATTCTGGCAGCAGCTTCCAACGTCATTCGGGGCAACGAAAGCCGTTTGGGTAAAGAGCTGTGGACCGATGCCAAAGACGGCCACAAGGTCAACCTGATCGGCCATTGGGATGGCGAGGAAGAGGCCCGCTGGATCGGTGAGGAAATCGACGCGATGCAGGGCGGGACGCGCGGTATCCGTCCGATGAATCTTGATGAGATGGCGATTCTCGTGCGCGCCTCGCACCAGATGCGCGCGTTCGAGGACCGGTTCCTGACCATCGGTCTGCCCTACAAGGTGATCGGCGGCCCGCGTTTCTACGAGCGGATGGAGATCCGCGATGCCATGGCCTATTTCCGGCTGGTGGTCAGCCCCGAAGATGATCTGGCCTTCGAGCGGATCGTGAACACGCCGAAACGCGGATTGGGCGACAAGGCGCAGCAGACCATTCAGATTGTGGCGCGTGAGAATGGCGTGTCTCTGGTCGAAGGTGCGCGGATCGCAGTCGACAACGGGCTGATCAAGGGAAAAGGCGGCAAAGCGCTACGCGAGTTGATCGACGGGTTGGTCCGGTGGAATGCGATGACGCGTGGGCCGCGGATCGAGGTGGACGACGATTCGGTGATCGATGACGGTTCGCCCATGCGGTTCGGCGCACCCGAGCATACGCATATCGAACTTGCGCAGATCATCCTCGACGAATCCGGCTACACGGCCCATTGGCAGAACGACAAGACCCCCGAAGCGCCGGGGCGTCTGGAAAACCTCAAGGAACTGGTCAACCAACTGGACAATTTCGAAAACCTGCAAGGGTTTCTGGAACATGTCAGCCTGGTCATGGATAATGAACAGGACGGTGACGGGGCCAAGGTCTCGATCATGACCCTGCACGCGGCCAAGGGGCTGGAGTTTCCCGTCGTCTTCCTGCCGGGGTGGGAAGACGGGCTGTTCCCCTCGCAACGGTCGATGGACGAAACCGGCCTCAAGGGGCTCGAGGAAGAACGCCGTCTGGCCTATGTCGGTATCACCCGCGCCGAAGAGGTTTGTACGATTTCCTTCGCCGCCAACCGGCGGGTATTCGGGCAATGGCAGAACTCGATGCCCTCGCGCTTCATTGACGAGTTGCCTGAAGACCATGTCGAGGTGCTGACGCCTCCGGGCCTTTATGGCGGCGGCCATCAGACGGCGGGCATAGAAACCCGCGCGGCCGAAGCCAATGTCTATAACTCGCCGGGCTGGAGACGGTTGCAGGCGCGGCAGGGCCAATATGGCATGTCGCAACCCCGCGAAAGCCGCAACACGGTGATCGACGCCACCGCACTGGCCAGTTTCACGCTGGGCGAACGGGTGTTTCACCAGAAATTCGGCTACGGCGCTGTGATCGGGATCGAAGGCGACAAGGTCGAGGTCGATTTCGACAAGGCGGGCATCAAGAAAGTGGTCTCGCGTTTTCTGACCAACAAGGATGACGTCCCGTTCTGAGGCGTCATATCCCGTCGACCAGAACCAGATTGGTGGTTGCGGTGGCCTTTCGGATCTTCGCCAGTTCGATGTAATCCGGGTCGTCCTTCCAGGATTTCGCTGCTGCAAGATCCGGAAACTCCATCAACACAATCCCGCCTTCGGGCCAATCGCCTTCAATCCGTTCGACCGGTTTGGATGAGACCGTCAGCAGGCGACCGCCGTGGCGGTCGAAGATCGGCATGAAACCTGCCAGATGCCCTGATATCCGTCCGGGTCGTGAATGTTGATCTGCGCAATGAAATAGGCGGCCATGGCGTCCTCCGCATCAGATGTCAGGACGCCATCCTACACCAGTGTCCGAAAAACAAAAAACGGCGGTTCCCAGGGAGGAGGAGAGGGAACCGCCGTCTTGTCAACATCAGAGCAGGGAGGAGGAGAGCCCTGATGTATGCGAGCCCGGGTTTGAACCCGGTATGAGGAAGACGCGGCGATGTCAGGGAGGAGGAAGACATCGCCGCGCGCTTTCAACATCAAGGCAGGGAGGAGGACGCCCCGATGTATCCGTGTCCGGCGGGTTGAGGCCGGTATAAGGTGCGGCAACGTCAGGGAGGAGGAAGACGTTGCCGCTGATTACAGACCCTAAGGGAGGAGGAAGGGCCTGATCTCAGTATGCGTGTTGCGCTTATCGCGCGGTTTGTTCGTTTGCCGCCTGCATGGCAACGCGGCGGATCATCGAGCGGTGCAGGCCAAGATCGGCCAGCTCGCGGTTCGACAGAGCGGACAATTCATTGACGGTCTGGCGGTACAGACGATAGCGTACGAACCGGGTCTTTGCGTTTTCCAGAACTGCGCCAAAACCGAACGCCGGTGCGTTCTTTACTGCTGTATGCGTGCTTGCGACTGCCATGCTCATCATCCGTATCTTTTTGTCTTGCCGGTATCGTCCGGCCCTTGCTTGAGATTGAAGATAGGCAAATGCTGCAATTGCACAATAGGTCACGACATCAATGCTGCTATGCAGCAAATGCATAGATTGGCTCAGTTTTTTCATTTCGCAGCGATGCGCCTTGAAAATATGGGGTCGACCCTAGGTCAGCTTTGGCAGGGGCATCTGGCCCTTCCCGGTGGCCTGCCTTTGAATTGAGCGCACTCGGCGGGAAAATGGGCAAAACATATCCGTTCTGATGTTGACAAGGCTTGGGTAAATCGCTCGTGGGAAATCATGGGGCGATGTGGTCGCGTGGGGGAGATTGCTGGAAAACGACCCGAAATTCTGAACGATTCGAAGGGCGGATTGTGCATTTGAGGCCAATATTTCCAGTCCAAAAGAAAAGTGGGCAAAATTCTTGGGAAATCGCGGGAAAAATTTCGACCGATGAATTTTCCAATATATAGGGGTGTGTTATTCGCCACCCGCTAAAACTGGTGTCACGAAGCTCGAATCCTTCAGTGACAATCCAGTCTGGCCGTGTTCCTCATGACACGTTGCGCAAAATTCCTATTGATTTCCATGAATTCCCATGTCATCCCTTATACATCCGATGAGGACGAGGCAGCAGGGGCACCAAACGACCCCGACCAAAAATATTCAGGTTTCATACAGGCATCTCGCTTTCATCAACCAAGAGATCCGGCGCGCGGGCGAGCAGACATCCCCCCAGGTGGCGCGCGCAGCTGGACATCCCGCAAAGCGGGTCAATGCGGCGGGTTGATCAGTGGCAGCAGATCAACCCGCCGTTTTTCATCCGGGGGGAACGTAAATTCAAGGTGGGGCGCAAGCGAAAGGGACAGTCGTCTTGGCGCGCAGGTTTAGAGGTGAAAGCCACCATAAGGTGGATACGAAGGGCAGGGTGTCGATCCCGGCCTCGTTTCGCCGTGTACTTGAATCGTCCGATCCCAACTGGCAGCCCGGTGACAACCCCGAACTGGTGATTGTCTATGGTGACCACCGCCGCAAATACCTTGAATGTTATACCATGCAGGCGATTGACGAGGTTGATGCCAAGATCGATGCCCTGCCGCGCGGCTCGATGCAGCGGCGGATGTTGCAGCGCATGTTCCACGGTCAGTCCTTCCCGACCAACGTGGACGAAACCGGGCGTCTTGTGCTACCCGCCAAGCTGCGCAGCAAGATCGGCCTCGAAGGCGAGGCGTTCTTTATCGCCGCAGGCGACACCTTTCAGATCTGGAAGCCCGAGACCTACGAGGTCGAGGAACTGGCCAAGACCGAAGAATGGATGGATGATCTGCCGGACGATTTTGACCCGATGCAGTTCCTAGACGGCACCGGGGATGCGTAACGGCATGGCCGGCGCTGCGTCCTCATCTGAAAAACCACATATCCCCGTTCTGCTGCGCCCCTTGCTGGCTGCGGTTGCGCCGGTCACGGGCATCTGGCTGGACGGCACGTTTGGCGCGGGCGGCTATACGCGCGGGCTGTTGGAGGCCGGGGCAGACAAGGTAATCGGTGTAGACCGTGACCCGCTGGCCTTTGAAATGGCGGCAGATTGGGCGCAGGATTACGGCGACCGGCTGGTGATGCAGCCCGGCGTATTCTCGCGCATGGACGAATACGCGCAGGATCTGGATGGCGTTGTACTGGATCTTGGCGTGTCCTCAATGCAGCTGGATCAGGCCGAGCGCGGGTTTTCCTTCATGAAGGACGGCCCTCTGGATATGCGCATGAGCCAGCAAGGCGAAAGCGCCGCCGATTTGGTGAACACGGCGACCGAGGCGCAACTGGCCGACATCCTGTTCCACTATGGCGAAGAACGCGCCAGCCGCCGGGTTGCCAAGGCGATTGTCAGGGCGCGAACCGAAGCGCCGATCACAACGACCCTGCGTCTGGCCGAGATTGTCGAATCCTGTCTGCCGCGCCCGAAACCGGGGCAATCGCATCCCGCAACGCGCAGTTTTCAGGGTCTGCGGATCGCGGTGAATGCCGAGTATGAAGAGCTGTTTCAGGGCCTTATGGCCGCCGAACGTGCGCTGAAACCCGGTGGGCAGCTGGCTGTTGTCACCTTCCATTCCATCGAGGACCGGATGGTCAAACGGTTCTTTCAGTCGCGCGCGGGCAAAACAGGGCGTGCGAACCGCTATGCGCCCGAGATGGAACAGGACCAGCCGCAATTCACGCTGAAGACCCGCAAGGCTGTTGGGCCCGACGAACAGGAATTGCAGGAAAACCCGCGCGCGCGCTCGGCCAAGCTGCGTGTCGCGATCCGCACCGATGCTCCGGCGGGGGAAATTGAGGCCCGCGCCATTGGAATGCCTCAACTTGGGGGAAGGGCAAGATGAAGAGTGTTTTGTATGTGTTGACTGCTCTGTCCGTGTTCGGATTGGCGCTTTGGGCCTATCAGGAGAATTATCGCACCCAACAGGTGGTGAAGGAAACGCAATCCCTGCAACGCGAGATCGGCATGGCGCAGGTGCGGCTGGCGGTCCTGAACGCAGAATGGGCTTATTTGAACCGCCCCGACCGGCTGCGAGAACTGGCGGACCTGAATTTTGAACGCCTTGGTCTGCTGCCTCTGCGGGCCGAACAGTTCGGGCGCGCCGATCAGATTGCCTTTGCCGAAGACCCGGACCTGCCCATCGTTGACCCGATTGAATTGCAGGCCATCACCGACATTCAGGCATTGGGCGAGGTGCAGATCCCATGACACGTACGCCCCTTCGTCCACTGGCCCGTATCCTTGACGCCCGCGCCCGTGGCGAAAACCCAAAGGCGATCGAGCGTGAAAACATCCGCAAGCGCCACGAAGACATGAAAGACCGCGCCCGCGCCCGCGCCGAAGGGCGTCTGCTGGTGCTGGGGCTGTTCTTCTTCTGCGCATTCTCGGTGGTTGGCGTCCGCATGGGCATGTTGGCAACGTCCGAGGTGCAGGAGCCACTGGCCAATGCGCCGGGGGCCGCGATTGCTATGCAGCGCGCCAATATCGTCGACCGCGAAGGGCGCATTCTGGCCACCAATCTGGATACCTATTCCGTCTACGCGCAGCCGCCACTGATGATCGATCCGATTGCGGCAGCGGATCAGCTGGTGGCGATCTTCCCCGATCTGGATAAAGAGCGTCTGGTCAAGGATTTCACTGGCAAGCGCAAGTTCCTGTGGATCAAGAAACGCATTTCGCCCGAACAGAAACAGGCCGTGCACGACATCGGTGATCCCGGCATCCTGTTTGGCCCGCGCGAGATGCGCCTCTATCCCAATGGCAAGTTGGCCGCGCATATCCTGGGTGGCTCCGGTTTTGGCCGCGAGGGCGTCAGCGCCGCCGAGGTGATCGGTGTGGCCGGGGTGGAAAAGCAGTTTGACGACTATCTGCGCGACCCGGCCAACGGCAACAAGCCACTGCAACTGTCGCTGGACCTGACCATTCAGGCCGCGGTCGAACAGGTGCTCTACGGCGGTATGAAGATCATGAACGCCAAGGGCGCATCGGCGGTTCTGATGAATGCGCATACGGGCGAGGTTGTATCCGCCGCCTCGCTGCCCTCATTCGATCCCAATGATCGTCCGCGCCCGCCGACCTCGGGGTTTGATCCCTCGGACAGCCCGCTGTTCAACCGCTATGTGCAAGGCGTGTACGAACTGGGGTCGGTCTTCAAGATTTTCACCGCCGCACAGGCGGTTGACCTTGGGCTGGTAAACTCGAACACCATCATCGATACATCCGGCCCGATGAAGATCGGGCGCTTCCCGATCGGAGAGTTCAACGGCAAGAATTACGGCAAGATCAGCGTTGCGGATGTGATCGTCCACAGCTCGAACCGTGGCACCGGGCGTCTGGCATTGCAGATCGGCGCGCAGCGGCAGCAGGACTTTCTGAATGCGCTCGGCATGTTCGACCCGACCCCGTTTGAGATTGTCGAGGCCACGGGAGGCGTGCCGCTGAAGCCAAAGAAATGGGGCGAGCTGAGCACCGTAACCATTTCCTACGGCCATGGTCTGTCAACCAGCCCGATGCATCTGGCGGCGGGATATGCCGCGATTGCCAACGGTGGGCACTATGTCAGCCCGACCATCCTGCGCCAGAACGGCCCGCAATATGGCCCTCGCGTGATGTCGCAGGGAACCGCGCGTCAGGCGCAGAAGATGCTGCGCAAGGTGGTGACGGATGGCACCGCCAGCTTTGGCGAGGTGAAGGGGTATGACGTGGCTGGAAAGACCGGCACGGCAGACAAGCCCAAACCGCGCGGCGGGTATTACGAAGACAAGGTCATCGCCACTTTCGCAACGATCTTCCCGGCCTACGATCCGAAATATGTGCTGATCGTCACGCTGGATGAACCCTCAATCGTGGCATACGGCGAAAAACGCCGCACCGCAGGCTGGACCGCGGTGCCAGTAGCTGCCGAACTTATTGGTCGCGTGGCACCTCTGCTGGGCTTGCGTCCCCGGCTTGAGCCTGAGGCGGGCGCTGCTATAACGCTGACCTCAAACTAGGCTGTCCGGCAAGAGGTGGGTCATGGGCACAAGGACAAAGAAACTCAGCCAACTGGCCCTGACCGCGCGAGGCGGGGTTAACCCCGAGATCACCGGTCTGGCCGTTGACAGCCGCGAGGTGAAAGACGGTTTCCTGTTTGCAGCCCTTCCCGGCACGCGGGTTCATGGCGGCACGTTCATTCAATACGCCCTGCGCATGGGGGCCGCCGCCATCCTGACCGATGCCGAAGGGGCGAAAACCGCAGCTGCTGAACTTGCGGCGTCGGATGCGGCGCTGGTGGTTGTCGAAGACCCGCGTCAGGCGCTGGCCGGGGCCGCCGCTTTATGGTTCGGTGCGATGCCGCAGACGATTGTCGCGGTCACCGGAACCAATGGAAAAACCTCGGTTGCCACCTTTGTGCGCCAGATCTGGACCGAACTGGGCCACGCCGCCGTCAACCTTGGGACAACCGGGGTCGAAGGGGCATGGACCGCACCGCTGGCCCATACCACGCCCGAGCCGATCACCCTGCATCGCTGTCTGGCGGAAGCCGCCGAAAACGGCGTGACCCACGCCGCGATGGAGGCCTCGTCCCACGGCCTCGAACAGCGCCGCCTGGATGGCGTGCACCTGACCGCTGCCGGGTTTTCGAACTTCACGCAGGATCATCTGGATTACCACGAGACTTTTGAAGCGTATTTCGCAGCCAAGGCCGGGTTGTTCGACCGGGTTCTGCCGCAGGATGGCACGGCTGTTATCAACCTGAGCGATCCCAAGGGGTCTCGGGTCCGCCGGATCGCCGAGGCACGCAGTCAATCGGTGCTGACCGTCGGGTTGGGCGACGCCGATCTGTGCCTGATCAACCAGCGGTTCGATGCTACCGGGCAGGATCTGCGATTTGCGTGGCAGGGCCGGACCTTCCAGACCCGCCTGAACCTGATCGGAGGGTTCCAGGCCGAAAACATCCTGCTGGCCTGCGGGCTGGTGATTGCTGCGGGCGACAGCCCCGAACGGGTCTTTGAAACGCTGCCGCACCTGACCACCGTGCGCGGGCGTATGCAACTGGCCGCTACCCGCGACAACGGCGCGACGGTTTTTGTGGATTACGCGCACACCCCCGACGCCGTGGCCACCGCCCTCAAGGCGCTGCGTCCGCATGTGATGGGTCGTTTGATCGCCATTGTCGGCGCGGGCGGCGACCGCGATGCCACGAAACGCCCGCTGATGGGAAAGGCAGCCGCCAACCACGCAGATATGGTTTTCGTCACCGACGACAACCCACGCAGCGAAGACCCCGCCGCCATCCGCGCCGCCGTCATGGCAGGTGCGCTCGAGGCAGCGGGCGACGTCAGCGTGACTGAGGTCGGCGACCGCGCCGAAGCCATTCTGCGCGGCATCGATGCCCTGCAACCCGGCGACGCGTTGCTGATTGCGGGCAAGGGCCACGAAACCGGTCAGGTCGTCGGCGATCAGGTGCTGCCCTTCGATGATGTCGAACAGGCCAGCATTTCCGTCGCCGCGCTGGACGGGAGGGTCGCATGACGCTCTGGACAGCATCCGAGGCCGCTCAGGCAACGGGTGGGCGGGTCACGGCCGATTGGACCGCTGATGGCATCTCCATCGACACGCGCACCCTTCAACCCGGTGATCTGTTTGTGGCGCTGAAAGCGGCGCGGGACGGGCATGAATTCGTGGCTCAGGCGCTTGAGAAAGGCGCAGGCGCGGCTTTGGTCTCGCATATTCCCGACAACGTATCGCCAGACGCACCACTGCTGATCGTTGATGATGTGCAGGCGGCGCTCGAGGCTTTGGGGCAGGCGGCTCGCGCCAGAACGAATGCGCGTGTGGTGGGGGTGACTGGCAGTGTCGGCAAGACGTCGACCAAGGAGATGCTGGCCGTGATCCTTGAAACACAAGGCAAAACCCATGCCAGCGTGGCCAGCTATAACAACCACTGGGGCGTTCCGCTGACCCTTGCACGGATGCCGCGCGACACTGAATTCGCGGTAATCGAGATTGGCATGAACCATCCGGGCGAGATTGCCCCGCTGGCCCGGCAGGCCCGCCCGCATGTGGCGCTGGTCACGACCGTGGCGGCGGTGCATCTGGAAGCCTTCGAGAATGTGGCTGGCATCGCCCATGAAAAAGCTGCGATCTTTGAAGGGCTCGAACCCGGTGGCGCGGCAATCGTCAACGCAGATGTCGAGCACGCGGACATCCTGCGCCAAACGGCGCTTGAGCAGGGGGCCTGGATTGTTGATTTCGGCCAAGGCGCAACGGATTACCGGCTGACCGACGTTCAGCAGGGGGCGAACACTGTGACTGCCGAAGCTGCCGTTGGTGATCAGGTATTCCGTTTTGAGGTGAACTCTGCCGGTACGCATTTCGCCATGAACGCGCTGGGGGCTTTGGCTGCCTGCGTTGAACTGGGTGTCGATCTGGATGACGCTATCGCGGGTCTGCGCGCATGGTCCCCGGTCAAGGGGCGTGGCGTTCGGGAAAGCATTCCTCTGCCCGGCGGCGGGCAGATCGAACTGCTGGATGACAGCTATAACGCCAACCCGACCTCGATGGAGGCCGCGCTGGATGTGCTCGCCGCCTCACAAGGTAAACGCCGCATCGCCTTTCTGGGCGATATGAAAGAGCTGGGCGCGCAGGAAGAGGCGATGCACGCTGCCATGGCCGATGCCAAAGCGATGGCACATGTTGATCAGGTGCATTGTATAGGCCCGTTGATGCGGGCACTGCACCACGCGCTGCCCTCGGCGAAACGCGGTCTCTGGTCCGAAACCAGCGCCGAGATGGCCGAACAGTTGCCTTCGCTGGTCAGGGATGGCGATACTGTGCTGGCCAAGGGCTCTCTCAGCATGGGATTGGCCTCGATTGTTGACGGTCTGCGCAAAATGGGGCAAGGGGGCGCGCTTGATGGGTGATCACGCCCGTGCGCCTCGTGTGAGAAAGGTATTGTCATGCTGTACTGGTTGACCGCCCTGTCGGATGGTGGGGATTTCTGGAACCTCTTCCGGTATATCACCTTCCGCGCAGGCGGTGCCTTCATGACGGCACTGATCTTTGGGTTCATCTTCGGAAAACCCCTGATCAACGTGCTGCGCAGAAAGCAGGGCAAGGGCCAGCCGATCCGTAATGATGGCCCCGAGGGGCATTTTTCCAAGGCAGGCACGCCAACAATGGGCGGTTTGCTGATTGTCGGGGCTCTTGTGACCTCGACCCTTGTCTGGGCGCGTCTGGATAACCCTTATGTCTGGATGGTGCTTTTCGTGACCCTGTCTTATGCGGCCATCGGATTCGCGGATGACTACGCGAAGGTCTCAAAACAGAACACGCAGGGGGTTTCAGGCAGGATGCGCCTCGCATTGGGCGTGATTATTGCCGTGCTGGCTTCGCTTTGGGCGACTTTGCACCACCCCGAAGCGTTGCAGAACCAGCTGGCTGTACCCGTATTCAAGGACACGCTGGTCAATCTGGGCATCTTCTATATTCCGTTTGCGATTGTCGTAATCGTGGGGGCCGCCAACGCGGTGAACCTGACCGACGGTCTGGACGGGCTGGCCATCATGCCAGCGATGATCGCCGCCTCGACGCTGGGCGTGATCGCCTATGCGGTGGGCCGCGTCGACTTTACCGAATATCTCGACGTGCATTACGTGCCCGGCACGGGTGAAATCTTTATCTTCACCTCAGCGCTCTTTGGCGCGGGTCTCGGATTCCTGTGGTATAACGCCCCCCCGGCGGCGGTCTTCATGGGCGATACCGGGTCGCTGGCGCTGGGCGGCGCGCTGGGTGCCATTGCCGTTGCCACCAAGCACGAGCTGGTTCTGGCCGTCGTCGGCGGGCTGTTCGTGGTCGAGGCGCTGAGCGTGATCATTCAGGTCCTCTACTTCAAACGCACTGGCAAGCGGGTCTTCCTGATGGCCCCGATTCATCATCATTATGAGAAAAAGGGCTGGGCCGAGCCGACCATCGTCATCCGCTTCTGGATCATCTCGCTGATTCTGGCGATGATCGGTCTGGCAACGCTGAAGGTGCGGTAAGGCTCCCGCCAGGTTCGGTGGGCCTGCGGTCCTCCTGCCACCTGTTGGACCCGGCTCGCGCCGCAGCGCGAGCCTGACACGCCCCTTGTCATTGTGATTTTCTTCAGTGCAGTGTGGCCTCCAAATCCAAATCAAAGAAGGTGTGTAGAATGGTCCCGGTCAAAGGCTTTTCAGGGCAGAAAGTTGCGGTTCTGGGATTGGGCCGGTCCGGTCTGGCAACCGCACGCGCCTTGCGCGCAGGCGGGGCGGAGCCGGTCTGCTGGGATGACAACCCGACAACCCGCGCCATAGCCGAGGGCGAAGGATTCTCCTGTGCCGACCTGCGCAAACAGGGGGCGTTTGACACCATTGCCACGCTCATCGTTTCGCCGGGCATTCCGCATCTTTATCCCGAACCCAACCCCGTGGTTGCCGCAGCCTTGGATGCAGGCGTGCCGGTTGACAACGATATCGGCCTGTTCTTCCGCTCCTTCGCCGGACCGGAATGGAACAACTATGACACTCCGCCACGGGTCATCGCGGTCACTGGCTCGAACGGGAAATCCACCACCGCGGCGCTGATTCATCACATCCTGACCGCGGCCGGGCGCGAGGCGCAGTTGGCCGGAAATATCGGGCGCGGTGTTTTGGATATCGATCCGGGTGGCGATGGCTCGGTCGTGGTGCTGGAACTTTCCAGCTACCAGACGGAACTGGCCCGCGCGCTGACCCCGGATGTGGCGGTGTTTACCAATCTGTCGCCCGATCATCTGGATCGCCACGGCGGCATGGGCGGATATTTCGCGGCCAAACGAAGGCTATTTGCCGAAGGCGGCCCGGACCGCGCGATTGTCGGCATCGATGAAACCGAAGGCGCCTTTCTTGCTGGCCAGCTGGCCGAAGGGCCAGCGGATGACCGCGTAATTCGTATCTCGGTAACGCGAAAGCTGACCGGGCCGGGATGGCAGGTCTTCGCGCGCAAGGGGTTTTTGTCGGAATACCGCAAGGGGCGGCAGGCCGGGTCTATCGACCTGCGCGCGATCAAAGGCCTTCCCGGTGCCCATAACCACCAGAACGCCTGTGCGGCTTATGCGGCCTGCCGGTCGCTGGGCCTTGCCCCGCGCGTGATCGAGGATGCGCTGCACGCGTTCCCGGGCCTGCCGCACCGCAGCCAGATCATCGCCGAGGCGGACGGGGTAACTTATGTCAACGACTCCAAGGCGACCAATGTCGATAGCGCCCTGAAGGCGCTGACTGCGTTCAAACAGATTCGCTGGATCTGTGGCGGGCTTGAGAAAGAAGGCGGCGTCGCAGCCCTGAACGCAGCAGCGGATCAAGTGATAAAAGCCTATGTCATCGGTCGTGAGGCAGCTGGCTTTGCGATGCAGCTGACGTCCGACGCGCAGGTCTGTACCACGATGGAGGCAGCAGTGGCGCAGGCCATGGCGGATGCCCAGGCGGGCGAGACCGTTCTGCTCGCGCCGGCAGCGGCAAGTTTCGATCAATATGACAATTTCGAACAGCGTGGCGACGATTTCACAGCGCAGGTGCAAAAACGGCTGGGCTAACACCGCACCTGCAACAGCCCGCCGGTACGTGTGGACATTTTTCAGTCAGATTGACACTTTGTTGGAATTGAGGTTGCGTCACCTTAAGTTCAATAAAGAGGAAGCGGAAAATGTCTGCACGCAAAATTCTCTCCATCCTTCCCGTCGTTGCGCTGGCCGGGGCCTGTGCCAATAGCGGGGCGAATTATGTTCCTATCGTCGACGGGCCTGTGGGCCCGAACTACCAGTCCGATCTGGCCAATTGTCAGGCGCTGGCCCGGTCCCGTCCGACGCTGGACAGCAACACCGCGGGCGCTGCCGCCATCGGCGCGGCCGGTGCTGCGGCAACCACGGCAATTATCGACAACAGCGCCAGCGATCTGGGTCGCGCGGCGGCCGCTGGTGCTCTGGTCGGTGTGGGTGCCAGTGCGATCAGCAACACCCAGAATCAGGAAGTGATCGTGCGCAACTGCATGCGCGGTCGCGGCTACAACGTCGTAGGTTAATTCATAGCGGCAATGGCGACACCTGCGGCATGGCCCGATGACCATGCCCATTGAAAGTTGTAGCCGCCAAGCCACCCGGTGACATCCACCGCTTCACCAATCGCATAGAGGCCAGGGACATCCTTGGCCTCCATCGTTTTCGATGACAGATCATCGGTATCTATCCCGCCCAGCGTGACCTCGGCGGTGCGATACCCTTCGGTTCCCGATGGTCCCAGCCGCCAGTCAGACAGGGCCGCGACCAGATCAGACAGTTTCGCGTCCGACTGATCGGCCAGATTGCCGGATATCGGGATGATTTGGCTTAAATACTCGACCAGCCGGGACGGCAGATGCCGCGCCAGTTCCGTTGTCAGCGCCTTGCGCCCTGCTTTTTGCCGTTGTGCGCGCAGCAGATCGAACAGGGGCAGTTCGGGGATCAGGTTCACGCCGATCTCCTCGCCTTCGCGCCAAAAAGAGGACAGCTGCAAAACGGACGGCCCGCTGAGGCCGCGATGGGTGAACAACAGCGCTTCGTCAAAACTTGTGCGTTTGTTGGAAAGCCGCACGGGCAGGGAAACACCGGACAGGTCCTTGAACCGGCCATCCGAAAAGGTGAATGGCACCAGCGCCGCGCGGGTGTCGGTCACCAGCAGGCCAAACTGCCGGGCAATGTCATAGGCCAGCCCGGTCGCGCCCATCTTGGGGATGGATTTGCCCCCCGTGGCCAGCACCAGATTGGCACAGGTCAGATGCAGGCGCTGCCCCTCACGCTCGACCTCCAGCGCGAATCCGGTGCCATCCTTGCGCAGATCACGCAGCGCGGTCTGCACCCACAGCTCGGCACCGGCGCGGCTCATCTCGTCCAGCAACATCTGGATGATCTGCTTTGAAGAGCCATCACAGAACAACTGCCCCAGCGTTTTCTCATGCCATTTGATGCCGTGCCGGTTCACCAGATCGACAAAATCCCACTGCGTAAACCGCGCCAGCGCGGATTTGCAAAAATGCGGGTTTTGCGACAGGAAATTGTCCGGCCCCGCATACATATTGGTGAAATTGCACCGCCCTCCGCCCGAGATGCGGATTTTCTCGCCCGGCGCCTTGGCGTGGTCGATCACCAGCACCCGCCCACCGCAACGGGCCGCGCACATCATTCCTGCCGCTCCGGCACCCAATATGATCGTATCGAACCTCATGCACCGCCCTTGGCGTGGATTTTCGGCGATGACAAGGGTGAAACCCGGCGCACCGGGCCTGAGGCAAAGGATTTAGTTGTCAGGTGAATGATTCCCGGAAAATCGGGGCCTGCGGGCGGTGACACCCTTGCACGGGGGCCGGTTTGGGCTGGTTGTCGGGATTTTGCGCGCGCGTCGCGGGGCGGGATTGGAAGGGTGCAGATCACAGAAAACTACGCTCGGGTCCGGTCAAATTGCGGCACCGTTCAGGTTGTGCAGGGCACCTGGTCCCGCCACATGTTGGGCCACCGAACAGTGTGGTGACTGGCTTGACCGGCTGAAACGGCGAGGGCCGGGCAACGTTCAGATACTTTTTGGAGAATCGATTTCCGGTACCAGTCAGCCGCTGTCGTGTCATGCCGTCCGCCCGGTTTAGCGGCAACAGGAAGCTCCAATGCCAAGGGCTTGACCGGGGTCAGCCCTCGCGCACTCCTAACGGGAAGTCTTGCCGCGTCAGCCCGTCTTTCCCGCCAAGCACAAAGCGCCACAGATGCCGGGTAAATTCGCCAAATTGCACCGAAAAATATGTGCAAAAATAAAAATATGTCGACGGAAGTTCACTAAAACAATACAATAACCCTTATTATTTTGAACTTAACGCATTTTAGAAACCAAATCTCATCAGCGGGCCGATTAATGCCTCGTGATTTCCATTCAGGCCCGTGGCCCGTCCCGCGCAATGCAGCGCCATTCACACCCGTCGGCTGCATTTGCAATCACAACACGCCTCTGATGCGTGCCAGCCCGCCTGTTTTCGGGGTGGCACATTTCAACAAGTTAAAGAGTTCCGAGACACGATCATGGGTATTACTCTGAATTTGAACAATCCAAGCGACCTTCCCAAGGCGCGGCTCAGGGCGATCCTGTTCCTTGATGCATGTGATTACTCTGCCGCCGTCCGCGAGGCCGAGCTTGAAACACTGGCCAGAATCCGCCGCGATCTGAATTGCGTCAGCGATCTGGTTAACAGCTTTCGAGGCCGGGTGACCGGCCTGACCGGTGACGGGCTGTGCGCCGTTTTTCCAAGCGCGCGTGCCGCTGTCGAAACTGCGCTGGGGGTGCAGGATGTCCTGACCCATGCCCCCGACCGCTACGCCAAAGGGTATCGAATTGGGATACATCTGGGCGACACGTTCGAGGTTGACCAGCAGATCATCGGTGACGCTGTGAATACGGCGGCCCGGATCGAAAGCGTCGGCTCATCCGGCGAGGTTCTGGTCTCAAGCGTTGTGCGCAATGCGCTGCGCGGGCGGCAGGATTTCCTGTTCAACTCGATCGGGCGGCCCAATCTCAAGAATATCGGTGCCTCGCTTGAGCTGTTCAAAGTGGCCCGCGCAACAATCGACGTTCCATATGAGAAGGACGGAAAAGAACAGCCGGTTCCTGTTCCCGCCAACCCAACGGCCTTCCGGTCCGAACGGCTGTCGTTTACCTTACCGCGCCCGAATTTCGTGATCGGTCTGTTGTCTCCGGATGTAGGGGGTGGTTCCGAAACCGCGGCATTCGTGTCCAACATCGTTGCGGAACAGCTGTCCAAATCCCTTACCGAAACCGAAGCGCTCGAGGTTCAGGATTACCGGGTGCCGCAGGTTGCGCTTCCAAAGGAACCACTGTCGGCTGGGCCTGATCTTTTCCTTCAGTGTCGCGCTTCGACCTGTGGCAGCATGTTGCAAGTGTCCGCCACCGCAATGCGGTCGGAAGACAGAAAAGTGATCTGGAGCCAGAATGTGGTGGCCGATCAGGGTGACTTTCTGGGGCAAACCTGCTCGGGCCTGACATCGTTCATCAGCTTTGCCACTGACGCCTTGCTGACGGCCTTGCTGAACGGGCGTCACATGCGCGATCCGGCCTCCCATCACGCGGCGAAAACCGCCGTTGCCGCCGTGCATCACCTGCTGACGATGACCGGGCCGGGGCTGGACCAGCTCGAGGCGGACATTCTGGCGGCTTACGAGCTTGATCCCAAGCCGGTCTACCTTGCGTGGCTGGCTTATGTCACGACCTTCAAGGTCGGTGAACGGTACGGAACCTGGGATGCCACACTGGAAGCGCAGGCGCGCGATCTGGCCCGGCGCGCTGTCGAGGCTGACCCGGATAACGGTACTGTTCTGGGCCTTGTCGCCCACGTGCATTCCTACGTGTTCCGAGAGTTTTCGGTGGCGCAGGATCTGGTCGACCGCGCGCTCGAGCTCAGCCCTTATCGGGCGATGAGCTGGGATTCTGCCGCCATGCTCTATTGCTACACGGATCGTCCGGGGCTGGCAGTGGAAGCCGCGCAGAAGGCACGGCTTATCGGACGGCACAGCCCGTACCGGCATCTGTTTGACGGGGCAGGATGTGTCGCCGCGCTGGTCAATGGCGAGTTCGAGAAATCCATCAGGTTCGGCGAATCCGTGATGGAGGTTCAACCGCAGTTCAAAACCGTCATGCGCTATCTGGCTGCGGCTTACGGGCACGCAGGTGACCGGCAGCGAGGCGAGTTCGCCTTGCAGCGGCTGACCAATCTGGAACCGGACATGTCGCTGGCCTGCATCCAGCAGGACCGGTTCCCGGTGCCAACGCGGTTCAGCGCGCAACTGATGGAAAGCGGCCTGTCCCGGATCGGGTTGCCGCAACACGCTTGAAGTAGGGGTAAAAGTAGGGGGTTTACTTATGTCTTACGTGTCCACGCTCAATGATTTTGGCATGATGGCCCGACGTGGAGAGCTGATTTCCTGCAAAGTGGTGAAATTGATGAACCTTGCCGGAACCGGTGGTCTCGGTGCCTCACCGGGGGACAATCGAAAGGCGTTGGACAATTTCATTTACGACGCGCAGAGGGAAAGCTTCATCAAATATCTCAATGCCATTCATGATCTGGACCCCGAGTTGCTGGATGATGGAAAACTGCGCGAGCTTACCGCGTTCATGCAGAACGAAGAATTCATCGACCCCTTCAGGTCTGACAGCCGTGTAAAAGGTGCGAAAGACGAAGAGATCGGGAAACGCTCTGCCCTCGGCGCGGCGTCCGTCGCGATGAGCGCATCTTCGGCATTCGCACTGAACCGGAACCGCAACAGAAACCGCAATCGGAACAGAAACCGGAACCGAAACAGAAATCGCAATCGTAACCGGAACCGCAGCGATTTTGACGTCGGCGGCAGCGATGCTTCCTTCGGCTGGCGCGAGATGCGCGATCTGTGCCGGATCGGTATGCTGCCCGCATCCGGACTGCTGGGCAAAATCTGGGAAAACATCGATCTTCTGCCGCCGCCGGGCCCTGACGAAAGCATGAAGGAAACCGAATACCTGCTGATCCTGCAAGGGCGGCTCAAGTGGTCAAATCAGGCGACGCGGCGCGAGGAAATCGTGACGCAGGCAGGCTTTGGCATTGATGAATATCTCAGTCCGCTGGGCATTGACGAGAAGGGCGGCTTTGATGCGACCCGCGCGCTGATGACGATCCTGCTGGAATTGACGAATGAGATTGGCCTGACCTACAAGAACCGCTTCAGCCGGCCCAGACCCAATATCATCCAGCCGCTGATCCGGCCCTTCCTTCCGGTGCCTTTTCATGCGGCTTACCCCTCGAACCACTCCTACCAATCTTTCGCGATTGCCGAACTGTTCTCGCGGCTGATCCCCGAACATCCGGGCACTGTCGCTTTGTTCCACCGCGCCCAGCGGATTGCTGAAAACCGCGAATGGGCCGGTCTGCATTACCCAAGCGACACAGCCGCCGGGCGAAGTCTGGCCAGAAAAACCGTGGCTTACCTGACCGAGGTTCTGGACGAACTGATGGACGAAGCACAAGACGAATGGCTGGGCTAAGGATCAACGCGAGGTGACGAAATGACCGCAGGAAACGAAGACTACGCACGCTATTACTATCTCTGGCATCTGGTCGCGATCAAAGCCTTGACCGTCAAGGCGCCCCCACCCGCCGACGGAGAGACCTGCCCGGAAATCGATATCGCGATCTGGGATTTCACAGGTCCTGCTCTGGACGAGGCGAAAATCGCCCTGATCGACATGGGCGTGGCCCCGCATCACCCGAACCTGAAAGCGCCGGATATCGGACCGGTTCCGGCGGACAGGGTCATTCGGGACGACGCCCTTGATCTGGCCAGCCACCCATTCGGCGTCAAATACATCGACCGGTCTGCCGTTGGGGCAGGGGCCGAGCATATCGAAGAGCAGGTACAACATCTGTCGGGCATTCAGGACCCCTTGGGCATTCCGGGCCTGACCTCTCAGGAACGGCGGGTGATTGCCGGGCTGAGGTCGGGTTTTGGCGTCAAGCGTTACATCGATGCCTATGACGATCGCTATGCCGGGCACGGCACCAGCTGTGCCGGGCTGGCCTGCGGAACCAGCTTTGCAACCGACCAATTCGGCAATACCGGCAATATCGCGGCGTATTATGGGGTTGATCCCAAAAGCAGGATTATTCCGATCACGACGTCTATCTCGCCCAGCCCGGAAGAATTGATTGCGGCGTTTCTTTATGCCCTCCACAAAGGCGCGCATGTCATCCTGTTTCCGCGCGATGCCGCGAACCCGGACCACTGGCCGGGATATCGATTTCGCCCTGCCACTGGCACCGAGCCGTTCTATCCGGGTCTGGACTCGCACGAAAAGACGCGCCTGCACGAGACGAGGCGCGACGAACCCGACGGCGACGCGCGCGACATCTCGGTGGCATGGTCGGCGCTGGACAAGATCATCAAATGGGTCAGCACGAGAATTCCGGTGGTCTGTGCCGCTGGCAATGACGGTCGAAGTGAACTGATTTACCCTGCCAGCCTGTCCGGTGATCCAACCAACGGGATCATCTCGGTGGGGGCCGTCAACTACAATGGCACCCGGTCCGGGTATTCGAACCACTCTGCTGATCTGACCGTGTCCGCCCCCTCGGATGACGGTGAGATCTACAACCGCTATCAAATTCGTCTGGACCGTGATGCAGCCTCGGCCACTGACTTCCATATGGAAAACCCGAAACATCACCTGAAACGCGACGGCAGTGGTGACGCGATCCCGATTGTCGAATTCGCGCCTCAACGGTTGGTGACGTTGGATGTGCCGGGCCCGCGGGGCTATGTCGAAGGCAGCCTTGCCGCGGCGGTCAAAACCCGAAAAAAGGCGGTGGACGATCCCGCCGGGCTGTATACTGAATTCGGCGGCACTTCGGGGGCTTCGGCCCTTGTTGCCGGGGCAATAGCGATGATGCAGCGAAAGTCGCCCAATGTTCTCAATGGGGTGCAGATCAAAGCCATCTTCAAGAACCTCGAAACATCTGCAACGCGTTTCGACAACACCCACTGGTATTGGTCCTCTGCCGCAGGAACCCTGCAAGCTGACGCGATCAACGGTTACACGCCGCCCCCCAGGGCCGATCTGTTCGGTGTGGCGGGGTTGCTGGATGTGCCGCTGCTGCTAAGCAAGGTCTGATGCCCACCTCCTCCCGTCCGGTGGCCGTCGTAAAACGGCTGACCGGCGATCCGGGCGTGCGGCGCGGGTCTTGGGCGGGAAATCCCGATTTGCCCCTGAACAGGCTGGCCTGATCGCCAAATTGCATGTAGACTCTCAGCCAGATCCCGAAAACGGGGCGTTAACGAGGCAGAGAGTGGCGGTATCTCATGACTGAGATGGTGTATGGCGCGGTCCAGGACCAGCGCGGAGAACCGATTCTACCGAAATGGTGGCGTACTATCGATCGCTGGACGATGTCCTGCGTTCTGATCCTGTTTACCATCGGGTTGTTGCTGGGGCTGGCCTCTTCACCGCCACTGGCCGGTCGCAACGGGTTCGACCCTTTCCATTATGTCGAGCGTCAGGCCTTGTTCGGCGGATTGGCGCTGATCGCGATGCTGCTGACTTCGATGATGTCTCCAACCTTGGTGCGGCGTCTGGCCGTTCTGGGTTTTCTGGGGGCCTTCGTCGCTCTGGTCTTCCTGCCGGTGTTTGGAACGGATTTCGGCAAGGGTGCGGTGCGTTGGTATTCGCTGGGCTTTGCCTCGCTGCAACCGTCCGAGTTTCTGAAACCCGGCTTTGTCGTCGTGGCCGCATGGCTGCTGGCGGCCTCACAGGAAATCAATGGCCCTCCGGGGCGGTTGTGGTCCTTTGCGCTCTGCATGGCCATCGTGGCCATGCTGGTGATGCAACCCGATTTCGGTCAGGCCTGCCTGATCCTGTTCGGCTGGGGCGTCATGTATTTCGTAGCCGGGGCCCCGATGCTGCTGTTGCTGGGCATGGCCGGTGTTGTCGTTCTGGGCGGGATGCTGGCCTATTCGAATTCTGAACACTTTGCCCGCCGCATCGACGGCTTTCTGAACCAAGAGGTCGATCCCACAACCCAGCTGGGCTATGCCACCAACGCCATCCGCGAGGGCGGCTTGTTCGGCGTCGGCGTGGGGGAGGGACAGGTGAAATGGTCGCTGCCCGATGCCCATACCGATTTCATCATCGCCGTCGCGGCCGAGGAATACGGCCTGATCCTCGTCATGATCATCATTGCGCTTTATGCGCTGATCGTCGTGCGCTCGCTGCTGCGGCTGATGCGCGAACGCGACATGTTCATTCGTCTGGCCGGTACCGGTCTGGCCTGCATGTTTGGCGTTCAGGCGATGATCAACATGGGTGTTGCGGTGCGTCTGCTGCCCGCCAAGGGCATGACTTTGCCGTTCGTCAGCTATGGCGGCTCGTCTCTGATTGCTGGCGGTATTGCCGTTGGCATGCTGCTGGCCTTCACCCGAACCCGCCCACAGGGCGAACTAGGCGATATTCTGCGCGGACGAGGATAATGGGGAACCCTTACCTGTTGATTGCGGCTGGCGGCACCGGGGGCCATATGTTCCCCGCTCAGGCGCTGGCCGAGGCGATGCTGCACAAGGGCTGGCGTGTGCGCCTGTCCACCGACCCGCGCGGTGCGCGCTATACCGGTGGCTTTCCCCGTTCGACCGAAATTGTCGAGGCGTCCTCGGCCACCTTCGCCCGTGGCGGTCTGGCGGCAAAGGCGATGGTTGGCCCGATTATCGCTGGTGGTGTCACCAGCATGATCTTCCAGATGATGCGCGACAAACCCGATGTTGTCGTGGGCTTTGGCGGTTATCCGTCGATCCCGGCGCTGGGCGCCGCGACCCTGCTGAAAATACCGCGAATGATCCATGAACAGAACGGGGTTCTGGGCCGCGTGAACCAGTTGTTCGCAACCCGCGTTGCACAGGTGGCCTGCGGCGTCTGGCCGACGGATTTGCCCGAAGGCGCGCATGGCATCCACACCGGCAACCCGGTGCGTGCCGCGGTCCTGGACCGTGCCGCCGCCGGGTATATCCCGCCGGGTGACTATCCGATGTCGGTTCTGGTGATGGGCGGCTCGCAAGGCGCGCGCATCCTCAGCGATATAGTGCCCGGAGCGATTGCCGCGCTGCCCCAAGACCTTCGCGCGCATATCCGTGTCTCGCATCAGGCGCGGGATGAAGATGGAGAACGGGTCAGCGCATTCTATCAAGACCATGGTATCCGCGCCGACGTTCAGCCCTTCTTCGATGACATTCCCCGCCGCATGTCGGATGCGCAGCTTGTGATCTCGCGCTCGGGCGCGTCCAGCGTGGCCGATATCTCGGTCATCGGTCGCCCTTCGATCCTGATTCCGCTTGCTGCTGCCGCCGGGGATCATCAGACCGCCAACGCGCGCGGGCTGGTGCAGGCCGGCGGGGCCATCATGATCCCGGAAAATGCGCTTGACGTTCCCACGCTGACACTGCAAATCACCACGGTTCTTACGAACCCCGAAGCCGCACAGAAAATGGCCCATGGTGCCCTGTCGGTCGGGGCGCCCGATGCCACCCAGCGTCTGGTCGCTCTGGTCGAGCAGCTGGCGCAGAAGGAGACCACATGAACCCAGCAACCAAACTGCCGCAGGACGTAGGGCCGATCCACTTCGTGGGCATCGGCGGGATTGGTATGTCGGGCATCGCCGAGGTGCTGCTGAACCTGGGGTATCAGGTGCAGGGCTCCGATCTGAAAGCCTCGAAGATCACTGACCGTCTGGCCAGTTTGGGGGCCGAGATTTTCGTCGGCCAGCGCGCCGAAAACCTTGAAAACGCCGCCGTCGTGGTTGTCTCGACTGCGATCAAACCGGGCAACCCGGAGCTGGACCAAGCCCGCGCCCAAGGTCTGCCGGTTGTCCGCCGCGCCGACATGCTGGCCGAACTGATGCGCCTGCGCTCGAACATTGCCATTGCCGGAACGCACGGCAAGACCACCACGACGACCATGATGGCCGAACTGATGGTGGCAGGCGATTTCGATCCGACCGTGATCAATGGCGGCATCATCCACGCCTATGGATCGAACGCGCGGATGGGGCAGGGCGAATGGATGGTGGTCGAAGCCGACGAGAGCGATGGCTCGTTCAACCGCCTGCCCGCAACCATTGCCATTGTCACCAATATCGACCCCGAGCATATGGAACATTGGGGTGATTTCGACAGGCTGCGCGACGGCTTTTACGAATTCGTCTCGAACCTGCCATTCTACGGTCTGGCCGTCTGCTGCACCGATCATGCCGAGGTTCAGGCCCTTGTCGGCCGCATCACCGACCGCCGTGTGCGAACCTATGGGTTCAACGCGCAGGCGGATGTGCGGGCGGTGAACCTGACCTACAAAGGCGGCGTGGCGCATTTCGACATACATCTGCAATACGAAGACAAGATGATCGAAGGCTGCACCCTGCCGATGCCCGGCGATCACAACGTCTCAAACGCGCTGTCCGCCGCTGCCGTCGCCCGTCATCTGGGCATGAAAGCTGCGGAAATCCGCGACGCGCTGGCCAATTTCGGCGGCGTCAACCGTCGCTTTACAAAGGTCGGGGAAATCGACGGTGTCACCATCATCGACGATTACGGCCACCACCCGGTCGAAATAGCCGCCGTTCTCAAGGCCGCCCGTCAGGCGACCGAAGGCCGCGTGATTGCTGTGCATCAGCCGCACCGCTATTCGCGCCTGTCCAACCTATTTGACGATTTCTGCACCTGTTTCAATGACGCCGATGTCGTGGCCATTGCCGAGGTTTTTGCCGCTGGTGAAGACCCGATCGAAGGCGCCTCGCGCGACGATCTGGTGCAGGGCCTGATCCGTCACGGCCACCGCCACGCCCGCGCGCTGCTGGATGAAGACGACCTTGAACGCCTCGTGCGCGAACAGGCCCGACCGGGCGACATGGTCGTCTGCCTCGGGGCCGGTACGATCAGCGCCTGGGCCAACGGCCTGCCCGAGAGATTGCAAAGAAAACAAGCTGTTTGACGCGTCATTTGTTTGTTGCACAACTTAAAAGTGTGATACTCTGACCGCAACAGTCGCGTGTCCTCGGAGGGGCGAATGGACTATTCGATGATCTTGGCAGCGCTTTGGGTGATCTGCGCCACCATCGTGGCAATGTTGCCGATGCGGCTGCAATTCCCGCCGGGGTTTGTCCTGTTGGTCTGCGCACCGTTGCTGGTCGTATGGCTTGGATATGTCCACGGCTGGTTCTGGTCGGTCGCGGCATTTGCCGGGTTCGTGTCGATGTTCCGCAACCCCATCCGGTATTACTGGCGCAAATGGACAGGGCGCGAGGTCGCGGAATGACATGGTCTATCGCTCTGGCGGCCCTGTGGGGCTTTGCTGCCAACGTTCTTGCGCTGATCCCCAGCACCGACAACCACTGGACGCGCGCCTATATCCTGATCATCGTGGGCATTCCCATCGTCGGCTATGTCACCTATGAAAATGGCCCCTGGATCGGGATGCTGGTGCTGGCAATGGGCATGTCCGTGCTGCGCTGGCCGGTGATTTATCTGACCCGTTGGACAAAGTCGAAAATGCAGGGCATGAAGGCGGCCAAAGAATAACCGGCCAACTTCAGGAGATCTGTCATGGCGACAATCGCCACATTTGCCTATCTGCCGCTTGTTTCCTTCGTTCTGGGTGCCGCTGCCGGGTTTACAGCGGGCCGCTGGCTTGGCCTGCGCAGCCTTCTGTGGCTGATCGGGCTGACATCCGCGGTTGGTCTGGGGCTGATCGTCGTGCTGGCCGGTGTCGGAACGGGTGAAGAAGACAAGGCGTTCGGCCCGCTGGTCTGGTTGACTGCCGGTGTACTCCCCTTCCTTTTTGCCGCAATCATGGGCGGGGTCGGTGGGCGCAGCCTGGCGGTGCGCGCGACTACATGACTCCGCTTCCCCCTGTTCTTCCCGATGTCCGGGGCCGCCTGGCCAAAGCGCGCAACCTGTCTGACCTCACATGGCTCCGCGTCGGTGGGCCGGCGGATTACCTGTTTCAACCTGCCGATATCGAAGACTTGCAGGCCTTCCTGTGCGATCTGCCGGATGGTGTGCCGGTCTTCCCGATGGGGGTCGGCTCGAACCTCATCGTGCGCGATGGTGGCTTGCGGGCCGTGGTGATCCGGCTGGGGCGCGGGTTCAACGCCATCTCGGTTGAGGGCAATACGGTCATCGCGGGCGCTGCCGCACTGGACGCGCATGTTGCGCGCAAGGCCGCGGATGCGGGTGTGGACCTGACCTTTCTGCGCACCATCCCCGGCTCGATCGGGGGCGCGGTGCGGATGAATGCGGGCTGTTACGGCAGCTACACGGCGGACGTGCTGCGCAAGGCCACCATTGTCACCCGGCAGGGCGACCTGCGGGACCTGACGCCCGAGGATCTGAACTTTCGCTATCGCCAGTCCGACTTGCCCGAAGGCGCCGTTCTGATTTCGGCCACGTTCGAAGGCCCGTCCGGCGATCCCGATGATCTTCATGCCCGAATGGAAGCGCAACTGAAAAAGCGTGACGAAACACAGCCCACCAAGGACCGCAGCGCCGGATCGACGTTCCGCAACCCGGCCGGGTTTTCCTCGACCGGGCAGGCCGATGACGTGCATGACCTCAAGGCGTGGAAAGTGATCGACGATGCGGGAATGCGCGGTGCGGCACGCGGCGGGGCGCAGATGAGCCCGAAACACTCGAACTTCCTGATCAATACCGGCACCGCCACCGCTGACGACCTCGAAGGTCTGGGCGAAGAGGTGCGAAAAAAGGTTTACGAAACAAGCGGCATCACGCTAGAGTGGGAAATCATGCGGATCGGTGATCCGCTAAAAGAATAAAGCCCCGACCGTCAGACCAAAACAGGCAAATTCAGGCGACGGATCAAAGGCATAAACGCAGTACGGACCACCACATAAGGTCCGGGGACATTGAGGCGCACATTGGGTATGTCGAGCAGGACAAACCCCAAAGTGGCGGTATTGATGGGCGGCCCCTCGGCGGAACGCGAGGTGTCTCTCAGCTCTGGGCGCGAATGCGCGGCCGCCCTTGTGGGAGAAGGTATTGAAGTGGTCGAACTGGACGCTGGTCCCGACCTCTATGCGCGCCTGTTGGATATTCAGCCGGATGTGGTTTTCAACGCCTTGCATGGCCGCTGGGGCGAAGATGGCTGCGTGCAGGGAATGCTGGAATGGATGCGGATTCCCTATACCCATTCGGGCGTTCTGGCCTCGGCCCTGGCCATGGACAAGCAACGCAGCAAGGACGTCTATCAGGCCGAGGGTCTGCCCGTTGTCCCCAGCGTGATCGTTCCACGGGCCGCGGTGACCCGCGCCCATGTGATGGAACCGCCCTATGTGGCCAAACCCAATAACGAAGGGTCCAGCGTCGGCATCTACATCGTCCACGAAAACGCCAATGGCCCGCCGCAGCTGTCCGAAGACATGCCCGACCAGATCATGGTCGAGAAATACGTGGCCGGGCGCGAACTGACCGTGACCGTGATGGGCGACCGCGCCCTGACCGTAACCGAGATCATGACCGATGGCGGCTGGTACGACTACGACGCCAAGTACAAACCCGGCGGATCATGGCACGTGGTCCCCGCCGATATCCCGCAGGACATCTTTGATCGCTGCATGGATTATGCCCTGCGCGCGCATGATGCTTTGGGCTGCAAGGGTGTCAGCCGCACCGATTTTCGCTGGGATGACAGCGCGGGTGCTGATGGTTTGTTTCTGTTGGAGACCAACACCCAGCCGGGCATGACACCCACTTCGCTGGCCCCGGAACAAGCCGCGCATCTGGGCATGACATTTGGCCAGCTCTGCGCCTGGATGGTTAAGGACGCCTCATGCAACCGTTAATCGCCAGCCGCTCTCTGGAAATCCATCGCACCAAACCCCTTGCCGGTCCGGATGCCGATTTTGCCTCGGCCGATACGGAACCGCATGACACCCAGCCCATTCTGCGTCTGCGCGGGGCGCGGGTGTTTTCCCGCACCGCACGCCGCAGCGATCCGGCCCCGTCGCGCCTCAGCTATCGTCTTCAGCGCTGGATGCTGACACCGGGTATCCGTCTGGGCGTCAAGCTTGGCCTGCCGATCTGTGCCATTGCTGCGGCAGTTGGTGTCTATTTTGCCTCTCAGGACCGGCGCGAAGCGCTTGGCACGTATGTCGCCGATATTCGCACCTCGATTCAGGAACGCCCCGAGTTCATGGTTAACCTGATGGCCATCGACGGGGCAGGCACCAGCCTGTCCGATGATATCCGCGAGGTCGTGCCTCTGGATTTTCCGATCAGTTCCTGGGATCTGGATGTCGAACAGATGCGCGACACGATCACCGGGCTCGATCCGGTGAAGTCGGCCACCGTCCGCATCCGTCCGGGCGGCATCCTTCAGGTCAACGTGGTCGAGCGTCAGCCCGTGATTGTCTGGCGGACGCATGACGGGCTCGAACTGCTCGACGAGACCGGCGCGCATGTCAAGGAAACCACCTCTCGCAAGGACCATGCCGACCTGCCTTTGATCGCGGGCGCGGACGCGGATGCCCATGTGGCGCAGGCACTCGAGATTTTCCAGACCGCCCGCAGCCTGGGCAACCGTGTGCGCGGGCTGGTGCGCGTGGGTGAACGGCGCTGGGATCTGGTCCTGGACCGTGGCCAGCGCATCATGCTGCCGACCGAACGCCCGGTGCGCGCGCTGGAACGCGTGCTTGCGGTGAACGAGGTGCAGGACCTTCTGGAACGCGACGTGGCCGTGGTCGACATGCGCCTTGGCCAGCGTCCCACCATTCGAATGACCAAAGCCGCCAGCGAAGACTGGTGGAATACAAAAGTGACAATGAGTAACGGGCAGTAACGAGCATGATGACCGATCTTTATCAGTCCCAACGCGCCATGCGTCAGATGCGGCGCCAGGCATTGCAACGCGGTGTGATCGCGATTCTGGATGTGGGCAGTTCCAAGATTGCCTGTCTCGTTCTGCGTTTTGACGGATCGGGCCGGCTGAGTGAAGATAACACCATCGGCTCAATGGCGGGGCAGACGGGGTTTCGGGTTATCGGGGCCGCAACGACACGTTCGCGCGGCGTACAGTTTGGCGAAGTCACCGCCATGCAGGAAACCGAACGCGCCATCCGCACCGCCCTGCAAGCGGCGCAGAAGATGGCCGATATTCGCGTCGATCACGTCATCGCCTGTTTCTCGGGGGCCAACCCGCGCTCTTACGGGCTGGACGCGCAGGTCGATCTGGATGGTCAACTGGTGTCCGAGGCCGAAGTGGGCCGTGTTCTGAACGCCTGCGACGTGCCGGATTACGGCGACGGGCGTGAAGTGCTGCACGCACAGCCGGTCAATTTTGCGCTCGACAACCGCTCGGGCCTGATCGATCCGCGCGGGCAGATGGGTCAAAGCCTTGCGGTCGATATGCACATGCTGACCGTCGATGCGATGGCGATCCAGAACATCGTGCGCTGTATCAAGCGCTGCGATCTGGAACTCGCCGGGATTGCAAACTCGGCCTATGTCTCGGGAATTTCGGCGCTGGTCGAGGATGAGCAGGAACTGGGCGCGGCCTGTATCGACATGGGCGGCGGCACCACCAGCGTTTCGATCTTCATGAAGAAACACATGATCTATGCCGATTGCGTGCGTATGGGCGGCGATCACGTGACCGCCGATATCTCGATGGGGCTGGGCGTGCCCGCGGCAGTTGCAGAACGGATCAAGACATTCAATGGCGGCGTTCATGCGACCGGCGCTGATGACCGCGACATGATCGATATCGGCGGCGATACCGGTGACTGGGAACACGACCGCCGCACCGTCAGCCGGGCCGAACTGATCGGCATCATGCGCCCGCGCGTCGAGGAGATCCTTGAAGAGGTCCGCGTGCGTCTGGATGCGGCCGGGTTTGAACATATGCCAAGCCAGCAGATCGTTCTGACCGGTGGCGGCAGTCAGATCATGGGGCTGGACGGTCTGGCAACCCGCATCCTTGGTCAACGCGTGCGTCTGGGCCGCCCGCTGCGGGTGCATGGCCTGCCGCAATCGGCGACAGGTCCGGCGTTCTCGTCCTCCGTGGGGCTCAGCCTGTTTGCGGCGCACCCGCAGGACGAATGGTGGGATTTCGAAATCCCGGTCGACACCTACGCCGCGCGCCCGTTCAAGCGGGCCGTCCGGTGGTTCCGTGACAATTGGTAGCCCCCTGTACCGGGCCGCTTTGTGTGCGGCCCTGTTGCCGGGGTGGGTTTCGGCCCAGACCATCATCACACCCGAGGCATTTCTGGATGCCGCCGTCGGCAAAACGCTCACCTTCCATGAGATTCGCAGCGGCTATTTCGTCGGGACCGAGCAATTTCTGAACCGTCACATCTCGGTCTGGCGGCAAGAGGGGCAGGGCTGTGTCTATGGGCAGATCACCACGCCAAACGGTCAGATCTGCTTTCTCTATGACAACGACCCGGATGGTATTCCCGTCTGCTGGTGGCCCTTTCTGCACGAAGGCCGTCTGATGGTGCGTCTGGCCTCGTTTGCAGAAAGCGAAATCCAGGAGGTGCGCAGCATCACCGAAACCAGCCTGAACTGTCCAAGTGCACCGCTCAGTTGAAAAATCCGGTTGCAGCGCATCGATTTATCCCTCAAGATATCCACAAGGCCCGGCAGAGGCCTCGCGGCAGGACCTGAGCAGTTTTCCGCAGTGTAAATGATGGTCGACGAAAGCGTGACGAACGGCTGAGTCCTCGCGCCGGGGTCGTCTGGCTTGTGATGGTCGCCGCTGTTTCCGCTATATCTGGCAGTACTTGCGAAATGCCGCCGGTTTCTGCCTTATTTCCTCCATATTTTGTGGTGAATCGCGATTTTTGACGTGACCTTTTCGCATCAGCCCGCTAGAATCGAGCAAGGATAGGTAAGAAAAACACCGCTTTGGCGGAACATAAATACAGGCGGACAGAGCATGACATTGAATCTTTCGATGCCCGGGCAAGACGAACTGAAGCCTCGGATTACAGTATTTGGCGTTGGCGGTGCGGGCGGTAACGCTGTCAACAACATGATTGAAAAACAGCTGGACGGCGTCGATTTTGTCGTCGCCAACACCGACGCGCAGGCGCTGCAGCAAAGCCAGTCCTCGGCGCGGGTGCAACTGGGTGTGAAGGTCACCGAAGGTCTGGGGGCGGGGGCCCGTCCGGCCGTGGGTGCCGCAGCTGCCGAAGAAAGCATCGAACAGATCGTCGATCATCTGGCAGGCGCGCATATGTGCTTTATCACCGCGGGCATGGGCGGCGGCACCGGCACCGGCGCTGCTCCGATCATCGCGCAGGCCGCGCGTGAGCTGGGTGTGCTGACCGTGGGTGTCGTGACCAAGCCCTTCCAGTTTGAAGGTGCCAAGCGGATGCGTCAGGCCGAAGACGGCGTTGAGGCGCTGCAAAGGGTCGTCGACACGCTGATCATCATTCCGAACCAGAACCTGTTCCGCCTCGCCAATGAAAAGACCACCTTTACCGAGGCGTTCTCGATGGCCGACGATGTCCTGTATCAGGGTGTCAAAGGCGTAACCGACCTGATGGTGCGTCCGGGCCTGATCAACCTCGACTTTGCGGATGTGCGCGCCGTAATGGACGAGATGGGCAAAGCCATGATGGGCACCGGCGAGGCAACAGGCGAAGACCGTGCCATCCAGGCGGCGGAAAAAGCCATTGCAAACCCGCTGCTGGACGAAATCAGCCTCAAGGGCGCCAAAGGCGTTCTGATCAACATCACCGGTTCGCACGACCTGACCCTGTTCGAGCTGGACGAAGCCGCCAACCGCATCCGCGAGGAAGTGGACCCCGAGGCGAACATCATCGTCGGCTCGACGCTGGATACTGCCATGGAAGGCGGTATGCGCGTGTCGGTTGTTGCAACCGGCATCGACGCCACCGAAAAAACGGCTGATGTCCCGGTCGCGCGCCGCTCGATGTCCGAGCCGCTGACCCGCACCGTTTCGGCCGAAGAATACGGTCGCGAAGAAGCGCCCGCAGCCGCCGAAATGGCAGAGCCCGCGCCGCAGATGGAAGAAAACCGCGAACCTTCGCTGTTTGAAGCCGCGGAAGAGCCCGCCCAGCCGCAGTTCCAACCGTTCGACGAGCGGGATGAGGACGATCTGCCGCCCCCGGCCTATCAGCCGCGCGTCGCCGAATTCGAGCCGCAGCCCGAGCACGTCGAACCGACACCCGAGGCTTTTGTTGCCCCGCGCGCGCCTGTCGCAGGCACCCCGTCGCCCGAAGCGCTCCAGCGTTTGCAGGCAGCGGTTCAGAAGGTTCCCACGGCAGCTCAGCGCGCCGCTGCGACCCGCCCGCAAGCGGCGGTTTCGCATCACGAACCCGAAGAACGCTCGCGGTTTGGCTTCAATCGGCTGATCGACCGGATGACCGGGCACGCCTCTGACACACCGGCTCAACCGCCGCGTCAGCAGCCCGTTTTGCGCCAGTCCGAGGCCACGGCACCGATTCACGATGAGGCCGACCCGGATCAGGATCGTATCGAAATTCCGGCCTTCCTGCGCCGTCAGGCCAACTGATCGCGGTAACAAAATCCACTCATGGGGTCGCCACTTGGCGGCCCTAATTCGTTTTAAAACAGTGGCTTACGAATAGGTAAGCAGGGTTTTGCCGATCTGTTACATACATGTTTCATTCGGTTACAAAGAGTGAGTTGAGCCTTGACGCGGGCTTCCTTAACTGAGTGTCCAACACAGCCCCAGAAGGCTGGACACCACTCGCCGAGGCCCATTTTGCAACATACGCTCAAATCTCCGGTCACGTTTAAAGGCGTCGGGCTGCACAGCGGCAAGCCTGCGACCATGATCCTGAAACCGGCTGCAGCTGGTCATGGCATCTGGTTCAAACGGACGGATATCCATCTGGGCGATGCGATGATCCCGGCGATCTATCACGTGGTCGAACGGACCCCGCTTTGCACCCGTCTGGTCAATGACGCCGGGGTGTCGGTATCCACAATCGAACATATCATGGCTGCTTTGGCCGGGTGCGGCGTTCACAACGCGCTGATTGAAATCGACGGCCCCGAAGTTCCGATCATGGACGGGTCTTCGATCGATTTCGTACGCGGTATCATGGCCCGAGGCGTGCGTCGTCAGGCCAGCCCGGTGCTGGCCTATGAGGTGCTGAAGACCGTCACCGCATCGCGGGAAGGCGCCAGCGCAAGCATCGCACCCGCGGATGGGCTGATCATCGATTTCCACATTGATTTCGAAGACAGCGCAATCGGCAGCCAGACCAAGACACTGGATATGCGCAACGGGTCGTTCGCGCGCGAACTCAGCGATTGCCGCACCTTCTGCCGCCGCATTGATGTCGAAGCCATGCGCGAAAACGGGCTGGCCCTTGGCGGTACCCTGGATAACGCCGTGGTCGTGCAGGGCAACGAGGTGCTGACACCCGGCGGGTTCCGCCGCGCCGACGAAGCCGTGCGCCACAAGATGCTGGATGCTCTGGGTGATCTCTATCTGGCAGGCGGGCCGATTCTGGGCCATTTCACGGGCGACAAGTCGGGTCATTCGCTGACCAACACATTGCTGCGCAATCTGTTTGAAACACCCGGCGCGGTGCGTCCGGTTCTGTGCACGCCGGAACAGGCCGCACGCCTGCCGGGGCAGGGCCTGATCGTAAACGAAATTCCCGAAGTCGCCTGATCAGATCAACTCTGACGACATTTGCGCCAGATGTTGCATAAGGCGTTTTGCACCGGAATTTTCTGTGCTAGACCATGGCTCAATTCGGGGCGAACCCCCTTAAGTAAGACGACAAGGATGGGCGGTATGGTTGGCAGCAAGGCGGCAGTCAGATTCGCAGGCGCGGTTCTTCTGGCAGCAGTTTTGACGGCATGTGGAAACGCAGGCGGCCTTTTTGGCAACAAGGGCGCGGACCGGGATCAGAATCTGGAAGGGTTCACACCGGAACAGATCTACACCCGTGGCGAATACGAACTGTCGCAGAATCGCTCGGATGACGCGGCCTGGTATTTCTCCGAGGTCGAGCGTCTGTATCCCTATTCCGACTGGGCCAAGCGTGCGCTGATCATGCAGGCGTTCTCTTTCCATTCCGACAAGAACTACGAAGAAAGCCGGGCCGCGGCCCAGCGGTATATCGACTTCTATCCAACGGACGAAGACGCGGCCTATGCCCAGTATCTGCTGGCGCTCAGCTATTATGACCAGATTGACGAGGTCGGGCGCGATCAGGGGCTGACTTTTCAGGCGCTGCAATCGCTGCGCACTGTGATCGAGGTTTATCCCGACAGCGAATATGCCACCTCGGCAGTGCTGAAATTCGATCTGGCCTTTGACCATCTGGCCGGCAAAGAGATGGAGATCGGGCGCTATTACCTGCGTCAGGATCACTTTGTTGCCGCCATCAACCGCTTCCGCGTCGTGGTCGAGGATTTCCAGACCACATCCCACACCGCCGAAGCGCTTTATCGTCTGGTCGAGGCTTATCTGTCCCTCGGCCTGCTGGACGAGGCGCAAACCGCAGGTGCCATCCTTGGCTACAACTACCAATCCTCGGAATGGTATGACGATGCCTACAAGCTGCTGACCTCACGCGGGCTCCAGCTCAAGAGCCGTGGCAACAACTGGCTCAGCACGATCTATCGTCAGACCATCAAGGGTGAGTGGTTGTAATCGCCATGGCATTAGGCTTGGGACGCTGAAGACCCGATGCTGCGCGCCCTTGATATCCGCGACATGCTGATCATCGACCGGCTGGAACTCAGTTTTCAGCCGGGCCTGAATGCGCTGACCGGCGAAACCGGCGCGGGCAAGTCGATCCTTCTGGATTCGCTGGGCTTTGTTCTGGGCTGGCGCGGGCGGGCCGAACTGGTGCGGCAGGGTGCGGCGCAGGGCGAGGTTGTGGCCGAGTTCGAACTTTCCGCCGATCATCCCGCACATGCGATACTGGCCGAAGCGGGCTTGCCGGGCGGGGATGAGCTGATCCTGCGCCGGATCAACACCGCCGAGGGGCGCAAGACCGCCTGGGTCAATGACCGCCGCTGCTCGGGCGATGTGCTGCGGGCGCTGTCGGAAACCCTGATCGAACTGCACGGCCAGCACGATGACCGCGGGCTGCTGAACCCGCGTGGCCACCGGGCCATGCTGGACGATTTCGCCGGGGTTTCGAACCGGCTGACATCCGTTCGTGCGGCCTGGACCGACATGTCACGCGCCCGCAAGGCACTGGCCGAGACCGAGGCCGCTCTGGCTGCCGTCCGAAGTGAGGAAGATTTCCTGCGCCACGCGGTTGCCGAGCTGGATCAGCTTGATCCTCAGCCCGGTGAGGATGCCGAACTTGATGCCCGTCGCCGCATGATGCAGGGGGCCGAGCGTATCCGCGATGATGTCGCCCGCGCCTATGCCATGCTGACCGGGGACGGTGCCGAAGGGGCGATGTCCGACGCTATCCGCTGGCTGGAAGGTGTGTCCGGCAACGCAGGTGGTCAGCTGGACGAACCGATTGCCGCGCTGGGGCGCGCGATGATTGAGCTAGGCGAGGCGCAGGATGGCGTGAACGCCTGCCTTCAGGCGCTGGACTTCAACCCCTCGGAACTGGAACAGGCCGAGGAACGCCTGTTTGCCATCCGCGCACTGGCCCGCAAACATGACGTGGCCCCGGATGATCTGGGCGCGTTTGCTGACACTCTGCGCACCCGCCTCAACCAGTTGGAAGCAGGCGACGCCGACCTGGCGGACAGACGTGCTGCCGTGGACGCGGCACAAAAGGCTTATGACAACGCCGCCGCCGACCTCAGCGCGGCCCGCGCAGCGGCTGTGGGGCGGCTGGACGCTGCCGTCATGGCGGAACTGGCCCCGCTCAAGATGGAACGCGCGGTGTTCCGGACCGAACTCACCCCGGCGGAACCCGGCCCCGAAGGGACCGACGCGGTGGCCTTTACCGTGGCCACCAATCCGGGCGCGCCTGCGGGGCCGCTGAACAAGATCGCCTCGGGGGGTGAACTCAGCCGCTTCCTGCTGGCGCTCAAAGTGTGCCTGTCGGGCGATGACAGCGCTCGCACGATGATCTTTGACGAGATTGACCGCGGCGTCGGCGGGGCCACTGCCGACGCGGTCGGGCGCAGGCTGGCGTCATTGGCACAGGGCGGGCAGGTGCTGGTTGTCACCCATTCCCCGCAGGTCGCTGCCCGTGCGGCGCATCACTGGCGGGTGCAGAAACAGGTCACGGACGGACAAACCCTGTCCACCGTCATCCCTCTGGCCCAACCCGACCGGGTGGACGAGATTGCGCGCATGGTGGCGGGCGACACCATCACGGACGAGGCCCGCGCCGCCGCCCGGGCTCTGCTGCAGGCCTGATGCGCCCGTGGCACGAATTGGCCTCACACTGTCGCTATCTCACTTTTATTAGGGTGCTCCGTGGCTTACTAAGGGTTACGTGATGATCCCCGAGAGCCAATGACCCAGTCGACCCGCACCGTTCTGCGCAACCAGCTCAATCAGGCTCTGGCCGCGATCAGGGATGCGTGGCGGGTGATGCTGCGCCGGGGGCCAAGCCAGATCCAGTTCTGGTTCATCGCGCTGGTCATTGGTATCGCTGCCGGATTCATGGCGCTTGGGTTCCGCAAGGCCATCCGCGCGTTGCAGGCCTATCTCTACGACACCGACGACGTTCTGCTGCTGCACAGCCATGCCGAGAAACTGCCGTGGTTCATGGTCCTGATCATCCCGATCATCGGTGGGCTGGTCGTGGGCGTGATCCTGAACCGGTTCACCAGTGACGGGCGCGTCAGGTCTGTCGCTGATGTGATCGAAGGATCCGCCATCACCGACGGGCGGGTCGAGGTCAAGGCCGGAATTGCCTCGTTCTTTGCCTCGCTGATCACGCTCAGTTCGGGTGGGTCAACGGGCCGCGAAGGCCCCGTGGTGCATATGGCAGGGGTCATCTCCACCTGGGTCAGCAACCGCATCCATGCCGACGGGATCACGGGCCGCGACTTGCTGGGCTGTGCTGTCGCCGCCGCCGTATCAGCCAGCTTCAACGCCCCCATCGCCGGGGCCCTGTTCGCGCTCGAGGTCGTGCTGCGCCACTTCGCCGTGCATGCCTTTGCCCCGATCGTCATCGCCTCGGTCGCCGGAACGGTGATCAACCGGTTGGAATATGGCGACGTTACCGAGTTCACGCTGGAAACGCCCGGATCGCTGCAATTCTATGTCGAACTTCCCGCCTTCCTGATCCTCGGCCTGATCTGCGGCTTTGTCGCGCTGCTGCTTATGCGGTCGATCTTCTTTGCTGAAGATATCGGCAGCCATATCCAGAACCGCTTGTCCATTCCGGGCTGGCTGCGCCCGGCCGTGTCCGGCGCGATGCTGGGGCTGATGGCGATTTGGTTCCCGCATATCATCGGTGTCGGCTACCAAACCACGATCCGCGCCCTGACCGGTGATCTGGTGCTGACTACCGCGATCCTGTTTGCGGTGACCAAGACAGTGGCTGTGGCGATCACCATGGGCGGGCGCATGGGGGGCGGGGTGTTTTCACCGTCCCTGATGATCGGCGCGCTGACCGGGCTGGCGTTCGGACTGATCGCCACTGGGCTGCTGCCGGATGTGTCCGGCACGCATACGCTTTATGCCTTTGCCGGAATGGGCGCGGTGGCTGCTGCCGTTCTGGGTGCCCCGATCTCGACCACTCTGATCGTCTTTGAACTGACCGGAGACTGGCAGATCGGCCTTGCCGTGATGGTGACTGTATCCATATCCACCGCATTGGCGTCGCGCCTTGTGGACCGGTCGTTCTTCCTGACCCAGCTGGAACGCCGCGATGTCCACCTGGCCGCCGGGCCGCAGGCTTATCTGCTGGCGATGCTGCGCGCCGGGGCGGTGATGCGCCCCATCGGGGATGACCGCTCAATCACTGCGGACGAGGCGCGCGCCCTGATCGAACAGGGCCTGTGCATTCAGGCCAGCGCCACGCTTGAGGCCGCGATGCTCTATTTCGACCGCGACGACATACCCTGCATTCCGGTTATCGTTCTGGAACAGGACGGGTCCGAGACACCCGTCGGCGCGCTCTACCATGTCGACGCGCTCAAGGCGTACAACCGGGCCCTTGCAGCCACCGCGGCCGAGGAACATTCATAAGGCTCCCGCGACCGGGACAAGCGTTCCCAAAGCCTCCGCTGAAACCCTGTCCGGCACCTCTAGATCTGCTCCACCTTCACCGAGTCTACCGGATAAAACGCCAGATATCCCTTGATCTCGGCCACGGCGGAAATCGGGTCCTCATAGCTCCAGACCGCGTTTTCGGTCACCGAGGATTTGTTGACGATGGAAAAATGCGTCGCGTCACCCTTGCCGGCGCAATGCGTCACCTTGTCGGTCTGGTCCAGAAACGCCATCGCAACATCGCCGCGCGGAAAGTAAATCACCGGAGCTTTGTCGCCTTCGTGCAGTTCCAGCGCGTTGCTCGTTTCGCCCAGAATCGCGCCGCCCGAACGGACAGTCCATTTGCCCGGCGCTTTTTGGATCGTGATCTCAGTCATTTCTATTCCTTCCGTCGACGTATTGGGGCCTCTCCTCTGCCCGTTCTATGTAACAGGCGGGTGTCAGATCGGCGCAGTTGCGGCATCCAACCACAGTTGCGCGTCATGTCCCAGCCTTGGGCGGATTTTTTCCGCGACGTCGCGATGATAGGCGTTCAGCCAGCGGCGTTCGTCAGGCGTCAACATATCAACCATGATCAGCCTGCGGTCAATTGGCACAAATGTCAGGGTGCGCCAGCACAGCATCGCGCGTTCCGCATCGCCACCGGGCAGGGCCGGGGCTTCTTCCACAACCACAAGGTTTTCGATGCGGATGCCAAAGGCCCCTTCGCGGTAATATCCCGGCTCATTCGACAGGATCATGCCGGGTAGCAAGGGGACATGGCTGACCTTCGACAGGCGCTGAGGCCCCTCATGCACGCTCAGATAGGCCCCGACGCCGTGTCCGACACCATGGTTGAAATCCTGCCCCGCCGCCCATAGCGGCGTGCGGGCCACGCATTCGATATCGCGCCCGGCCAGCCCTGCGGGCCAGCGCAGCATCGACATGGCAATCATGCCCTTCAGCACGCGGGTGAAGCAGGTCTTTTCCTCCGCCCCGACAGAGCCGATGGCAAGCGTCCGCGTGATATCGGTGGTGCCATCCAGATATTGTCCGCCACTGTCCAGCACCAGCAGATGACCGTCCTGCAACCGGCTGTCGGTCTCGTCCGTCACGCGGTAATGCATGATCGCGCCGTTCGGACCCGTCCCGGCAATGGTATCGAACGAGATATCCTGCAACACATTGTCCCTGCGGCGGTTTTCTTCCAGCCGCGTGACCACCTGCGTCTCGGACAGGCTGCCGGGGGGCTGTGCGTCCAGCCAGCACAGGGTCTCGACCACCGCCACCGCATCGCGCAAATGCGCCTCGGCGCTGCCCGCGATTTCGGCCGGGTTCTTGCAGGCCTTGGGCAGGGCACAGGGGTCGCCGCCATCCACCATGGCATCGCCCAACGCGTCCGCCACGATCTGCGGCACCGTGCTCAGGTCCACCTGTACCGCACCGTCCAGCGCTGCCACCGCGTCCAGAAACTCCGCAGGGTTGTGCACCGTCACCTTCGGGTCCAGATGATCCTGCACCTCCAACAGTTTTGCCGCTGCCATGAACAGATCGACCCGGCCGTCGTCATGCAGGGTCGCAAACCCGTGGGCCACGGGGTTGTAAGCGATATCCGACCCCCGAATGTTCAGCAGCCACATGATCGAATCCGGCAATGTAATCACCGCAGCCTTTCGCCCGGCCTGCCGCAGGTCTGCGGCCAGTCGGGTAATCTTGCTGTCAGCGGTTTCGCCCGCAAACTCGATCGGATGCGCCTTGACCGCCTGCATCGGCGGTTCAGGCTGATCCACCCAAATGCGGTCCACCAGATTGCCGCAGCGCACCAGTTCGATGCCTGTACCCTCAAGCTCGCCAAGCGTGGACGAGATTTGCCCTGCCGCGTGCAACCACGGATCAAAGCCCACCTTACCACCACCGGGCAACTGCTCCTTCAGCCATGCACTCAGGCTGATGTCAGGCCACGGCACCGGCGTGAACACATCCGCGACCTGCGCCTTGACCTGCGTGCGATACCGCCCGTCGATGAACACACCGGCCATGCCGGTCAGCGCAGCACAGAACCCGGCCGATCCCGTAAACCCGGTCAACCAGGCCAGACGCTCATCCCGCGGGGCCACATACTCGCCCTGATGCGCATCCGCACGCGGGATCAGAAACCCGTCCAACCCTTCGCGCACCAGCTCAGCGCGCAACGCAGCCAGACGCGGCGGCCCCTGCTCGGGCCGCGCGGTCACCTCAAAGGACTGGAACATGCTACACCTCCCTCAGCCGGGCGGTCGATATCGCCGCCTTTTCATCTTTTGGGAAATACTCCCGCCGGAGGCAAGGCCAGCCTAGCTGACCTTCTTCATCCCCATCACCCGTGCCCGCGCGCGCGGATCACTGTCGAACAGGGCCGCCAGTTGTTCCGTCATCGCACCGGCCAGCTGTTCCACATCGGTGATCGTCACCGCACGGTCGTAATACCGGGTCACATCATGACCGATGCCAATCGCCAGCAGCTCGACCATCTTGCGCTTCTCCACCATGGCAATCACATCGCGCAGGTGCTTTTCCAGATAGTTGGCGGGGTTCACGCTCAGGGTTGAATCATCAACCGGAGCCCCATCCGAAATCACCATCAGAATCTTGCGCTGCTCGCGCCGCGCGATCATCCGGCGATGCGCCCATTCCAGCGCCTCACCGTCGATGTTTTCCTTCAGCAGGCCCTCTTTCATCATCAGGCCCAGATTGGGCCGCGCCCGCCGCCACGGCGCATCGGCGCCCTTGTAGATGATGTGGCGCAGGTCGTTCAGACGGCCAGGCTGCTGCGGGCGGCCATCGTTCAGCCATGCCTCGCGCGCCTGTCCGCCTTTCCACGCCCGCGTGGTAAAGCCCAATATCTCGACCTTCACATTGCAGCGTTCCAGCGTCCGCGCCAGAACATCGGCACAGATGGCCGCGATCGAGATCGGACGCCCCCGCATCGACCCTGAATTGTCCAGCAGCAGCGTCACCACCGTGTCGCGGAACTCGGTGTCTTTTTCGACCTTGAAACTCAGCGGAGTGGTGGGGTTGGCGACAACGCGCGCCAGACGGCCCGCATCCAGAATGCCTTCCTCGCGGTCGAATTCCCAACTGCGGTTCTGTTGCGCCTGCAACCGGCGCTGCAACTTGTTGGCAAGGCGCGAAACCGCCCCTTTCAAAGGCTCAAGCTGCTGATCCAGATAGGCCCGCAGACGTTCCAGCTCGGCCGGTTCCGCCAAATCCTCAGCGGCAATCTCTTCATCATGCGTGCTCAGATAGACTTTGTAATCCGGATCGGCCTCGGATGCGGGCGGCGGGGCAGGCGGCTCCAGCGGCGCTTCGCCATCAGGCATCTCGGCCTCGTCACCCAGCTCATCCTCGGCCATCTCATCCATCGAGACCTGCGCCTGAGATTGATCCTGCTGCTCTTCCTGCGTCTGCTCAGGCGTCGCATCCGCGTCCTGCTCGTCCTGATCATCCTGACCGGTGCTGTCGGGATCGGGCTGTTCCTCGGCGTCGTCCTCGGCCTGATCCTCCTGCTCGTCGTCCAACTCGTCGGGGTCATCACCCAGCTGGTCGCCATAGCCCAGATCCTTGATCATCTGCCGCGCGAACTTGGCAAACTCCGCCTGATCCGACAGCACGTCATCAAGGTTCTCCAACACGCCACCGGCCTGTTCCTCGATGAACCCGCGCCACAGGTTCATGATGTTCTCGGCCGCAGGCGGCAGATCGCGCCCGGTGGCCAGATGCCGGATCAGATATCCCGCCGCCACCGACAAGGGCGCATCGGCAGGCTGCTTGCACTGGTCATATCCGCGCCGGATCGCCTCATGCCCGATCTTGACGTCGATATTGCTGGCAGTGCCGGGCATGTCCCGCGCGCCCATCGCCTCGCAACGCGCCGTTTCCATCGCCTCGTACAAGTCCCGCGCCATATCCCCCGGAGGCGCATAGCGCGCATGGGTTGCGTCATCATGATACCGGCGCTGCAACGCCAAAGCGTCCGCCGTGCCGCGCGCCAGCAGAACCTCTTCCCGCGTCATACGCCGAGACACCTGCGGCAGCCGCATCGACTCGCCCGACAGGCCCGACGGATCGACGGTATAAGTTACCGACAGCTCAGGATCATCAGCCATGACCTTGGTGGCCTCGGCCAGCGCTTTCTTGAACGGATCAGCGGGGTTGTCGTTGGGTTTGCTCATCAGGCAGGTCCGGTCTTGTTCTGTCCCGGCAACCTAGTGCTATTCAGGGGCCTTGACCATAGGGCCAACCCCCTTTTCCCATCGAACCAGCACACCTGTACAGCAGGTTCTTATGCAATCAGATGCACTTGCCCCATTTAACCTATAGTCCCAGCTAATCACTCACCAGTTGGGAGATACTCAGGTAGCGAAACTTCCTGGGTGTTTTTCGAGTAGAAATCGCGACCATACTTAATAGTGATAGCGTGCGTGAATTCCGCACATGCAATTGTGTGGGCAGCGAGAAGTCTGCCTTCGTGAGCATTGTAAGGTTCGCCATCGTTAAGTTTGATTGGTGCCCAGTAGGTTTCGCCTTGGCTTCGCCAGTTTTTTTCCCAGCCGAGTGCTACTTTTTGCGCATCTGCTAAAACCGACATTCCTCCTATGGCCTCAAGTATCCAGTCGGCGGGTAGGTTGGTCTGAACTGTGTCGCCAAAGTAGATTTCGCGTGGCTTGGAGGACAAGTTGGCTATCTCCGAACCAACTAGTCCAGCTAGTGCGTTGGCATAGTTCACAGCCACACAGTGTTTGATCTTCTCGATTTCTGAAGCACCGGTCGGAAAAACGCTTGAAGATAGTTCGGCGTGCGCCAGAGTGGGCAACGAAATTAACGCTGCACCTATCGTTAGTCGTATCACCAATTAGCCCAAGCTCGCGCTCGCGGCGCTCTCCGGCAGCTCTTCATCAAAACAGCGCTGATAGAACTCGGCCACGGTCTGACGTTCCAACTCGTCGCACTTGTTCAGGAACGACAGGCGGAACGCATAACCCACATTGCGGAAAATCTCGGCATTCTGGGCCCAGTTGATCACGGTTCGCGGGCTCATAACCGTCGACAGGTCGCCATTCATGAAGGCGGTCCGGGTCAGATCAGCCACGGTGACCATCTGGCTGACGGTCTTGCGGCCCTCGGCGGTGTTGTAATGCGGCGCCTTCGACAGCACGATCATCGTCTCGGCGTCATGGCTCAGATAGTTCAGGGTCGAGACCAGCGACCAGCGGTCCATCTGTGCCTGGTTGATCTGCTGCGTGCCGTGATACAGACCCGTGGTATCGCCCAGACCCACGGTGTTTGCGGTGGCAAACAGGCGGAAACACGGGTTCGGCGTGATGATCTCATTCTGGTCCAGCAGGGTCAGCTTGCCATCATGTTCCAGCACCCGCTGGATCACGAACATCACGTCGGCACGGCCCGCGTCATATTCGTCGAACACGATGGCGACGGGGTTGCGCAGGGCCCAGGGCAGGATGCCCTCGTGGAATTCGGTCACCTGCTTGCCGTCGCGCAGTTTGATCGCGTCCTTGCCGATCAGGTCGATCCGGCTGATGTGGCTGTCCAGGTTCACGCGCACGGCGGGCCAGTTCAGGCGGGCGGCGACCTGCTCGATATGGGTCGATTTGCCGGTGCCGTGATAGCCCTGAATCATCACCCGGCGATTATGGGCAAAGCCCGCCAGGATCGCCAATGTCGTCTCGGGGTCAAACTTGTAGGTCGGGTCGATGACGGGCACACGGTCGGTGGCTTCGGCAAACCCTTTGACCTTCATATCCGTCTCAATGCCAAATACGTCACGGACCGAGATATCTTCGGTGGGTTTTGCGTTTACATCGATCGATCCGTCAGCCATTCGCCTTGTCCTTATCCTTTGGCCCGTATTGCCGGGTTTGAACCCGTGTGTGGTGCAACATATTGCGGGCAAGGGCAAGGGAAAGCCGCCCGCTCGGAAAGGTGAGCAGGTTTTTCTTTCAAACTGGCCCTATTGACGCGCGGGTGATCCTCAACTGCGACGGGTACAAGGCACAGATCACGCCGCGTTTCTCAATGACAGCGCGGCCTGATCGGATGCAGATGCCGAACCATGTGTCCGAAATGCTGCATGCAGGTGGGCATTCGGCAAACTATATGTTGTGGAAAGTGACCTTATCAGACATATAAAATGGTCTTATGGGGCGTTTTATAAGTGATCGGGTGTTGGTGAAACGGGAATGCCGGGTGCGGCTCCGTCTGCAATGTTGCTCTGGGTCGAGTGATCAGCAGGCGTCGATATCTGCCAACATGGCCTTGGTGACGCCAGGTGGCATTTAGCGTTCTTCTCCATACGGCCAAGACAACGGGCCAGAACGATCTCATCGTCCAGAACACGACACAATCCGCGATCATCAGCGGATCGATGGTGTCGTTTGACGGGGGCGCGACTTTCCAGCCTTACACCTATCTGGGGCAAGGAAACTACCGCGGAACCGGGGAAACCGGAGAATTCATTCAGGTCGGCGGGCAAATCTACGCCTGGGATGCCAATAACCCAACCGGTCCGATGACCACGGGCAACTGGAAGATCACCCCGAATGATCTGAACCCGACCGATCCGCCCTGTTTTGTTTCGGGCACCCTGATCGAAACGGATTGCGGCCCGCGCCCGGTCGAGGATTTGGCTGTGGGCGACCGGGTTTGCGTGGCCGGTGGGACCACGCTGCCCATCGAATGGATCGGCAAACGAACACTCAGCGCGCAAATCCTGCGCATCCGGCCCCAATACAACCCGGTTTGCATCCGGCGCGATGCGTTGGGCAAGGGCCTGCCGGACAGGGATCTTTACCTCTCTCCGCAACACCGGGTTGTGCTGGGGGGCTGGCGGGCCGAGCTTTATTTTGGCGCGCCAAGCGTGTTCTGCGCGGCCATTCATCTGGTCAACGATGATACCATCCGGCAGGTGACGACGGATGAGGCGGTGACATACTACCATATCGCCTGCGCCGAACATGTGATCCTCACCTCGCACGGTCTGCAAAGCGAAAGCCTGTTTCCGGGCGACATGGCGCTGAAATCGCTGCACCGCGACGATGTCGAGGAACTGCGCGCGCTCTTTCCGGGGTTGCTTTCAGACGCAGGACCGCCCCCCCAAACGCGCCTAAGCTGCCTGACCGGGCGCGAGGCACGCGCGTTGCGAGACGTGTTCGCAGATTAGTCCCGCGTTGCGGAAATCGTGGCGCCACTGATAGGCGCGCGTACCCGGACGATACCTCGCTGTTGGACGCTATGGCGCAGTAGTTGCTAATCAGGGACCAATCAAACAAGGATTGACGTCTTCATCCGCCGGGGATCACACCGGCATGGCACAGGTTTCAAGACCCGCTCATCCCACCCATTGCCCAATCGGCATGGGTCTCGATAACACTGGCCACGGAAAGTGCCTTTTCCGCGATATCCTCCGGTGTGTCCTCTGCGAACGCAATGCGGGTCATCCTGTCGTGCATCGCTTCCGAGGTGTAAAACTCAAAGGCCCGCGTATTGCCGGGGCTGTTCCAGAATGCGGTAATCCAGATCGAGTCCCGCCCCGGAATACAATATGCACACCAATCGCGCCACAGACGCAGCACCAATTCGGTATCCGGGCTTGCGGCGACCTGTTCGAACAGCGACTCCAGCGGCCATCCTGCCAGGGCGAACATGCACAGCGTATCGTCCAGACAACCGCGATCCCGTGCCATCTCGCGTTTCAGATATGCGCGCTGGAACCGGTCTAGAACCTGCCATTCCTCGGGCGACCAGTTCTTCGGGTTGCCGGTTTCATACCGGTTCAGGCTCACCTCCAGCCCAACGCTGGCGGGGTCTTCGTCCACGGCCAGAATCTCAAGGATCCGGGGCAGCAGGTATCCCCATGTGTTGCGGGCTATCCCCGCAGGATCACAAGCGGCAAAGAACCAGTCCTGAACGTAATGCAGGGGCAGCTCGGCAATGGGCGGCGTGAAGAAATCCGCCTCAATATCGGCGTCCATGCAGCAGCCTTCGCAAACTTCGATACTGCTCGGCTTTGGATAGGCGAAAACCCTGTAGGCTTCGCTGACGATGTCAGAAAACGGATGATCCGGCGGGATCTTGGCTTTTGGCGGTTTCTGCTCTTTGCGTGCCACGGTGCTTGCATCCAACACGGTTATTTCGGGGCAGGGGCCCGTCGGTATCACTCCTGAACGCTACGAAACCCGGATCGTTGCGTAAAGCTGTGGTCGCGTGTTCAAAGCGAAAACCAAAGCTCGTCCTTGCGAAAACCACCTTTCACAAGGCGATCCGCTTTCAACACATCCGGAAACTCGTCCTCCCAGTCGCGGAACCTGTCATTTGTCACGATACGCGCCCTGCTGTCCCGCGCGGCCTGCAAGATCAGGGGATCTGCCGGCGTGCCTTTGGGCGCCACCATGACTCGCTTGGCCCGCAAGCCCAGGGCGCGGCTCAGCGCCCGGTCGTTCATGTATTCCCCTTCGACCTTGTACCCGACATTCGCATCGAACACGACGCCCGGTTTGAACCCGGCTTGCTTCAGGCTGGCCAGAACCTGCCGCAACGTAGCCAGATCCGGTGCGCCGTCTTTCCAGTGCATCACGTTCGACCCGTCGACGATGATCCATGTGTTGGCCCTGCGCCAGCCGAACCAGGCCCGGATCAGAAGGATCGTACTGGCGAACACACAAAGCAGGGCCAAAAGGAACAGCCAGTCCATCTCGGTTGGATAGAACTGCGCCACGACCAGCCCGCAAAGTGAGGCAAGCAGCAAAAAGAAAGGCATACGCACAGCGGTTGCTCCGGGAAAAGCACTGTTTCAATTCCCACTACTATTGCGGGAATTGAAACAGGTTTCCAGACAGCATCCTCACAATCCGTTCAAACTGTGTAAACAGCTGGCGACTGACGGCGGCCCTACTTGAAATTCCGGCTGTCCTTGATCTGGTCCCAGGCCCAGACGACCTCTTGCAACTGCTCTTCCTGCGACCGGTCGCCGCCGTTCATGTCCGGATGCAGCACCTTGATCAGCTTCTTGTACGCCTTGCGCACTTCGGTTTTGGACCAGCTGTCATGGGCTTCCAGAATCTCGATTGCACGGCGTTCAGTGGGGGGCAGGCGACGTCCGCCACCACCCGAGGTGCGCCCCTTGTTCTGCGTGCTGTTAGCGCCCAGAACCTGATGCGGGTCCTCAATGCCCAGACGGGCCCAGGCGCGCGCCTCCGGGTCTCCCATCGGCTTGGTCTCACGTTCCCAAACCTTGTCCTTCGAGCGTTGCGCGTTCAGCTCGGCCTCGGTGGTGCCGTCGAAGAAATTCCACTTCTGGTTATACTCGCGCACGTGCTGCTGGCAGAACCAGAAATAGTCATCCAGCACATCCGGTGCCTTGGGGGCGCGGAACTTGCCCGGCTCGTCACACCCGTCGTGATCGCAGATCCGGACCGAGGTCTCGGACGCGCCCGACATGCCCCGGCGCCCACGCGGGTTCTTTTTCTTGGCGCTGGAAACGGACATATCGAATCCGAAGGGGTCTGATTTCGCCATGCTCTATCCTCACGAACGCATCTTTTCGACTCGGAGGCAGCAGTTTAGTCTAAGCAGCCGAAAGTAGAAGAGGGGGGCGGCAAAAATTTTGCCGCTGAGCAAAAAAATGAGCGTGACCGACGAAATCCGAACCTGCCTGCAAGCCGCCTTTGACCCGCATGAACTTGACGTGATCGACGACAGCGAAAGCCATCGCGGCCATGCAGGCCACAGGGAAGGCGGCGAAAGCCATTTCAACGTCCGCATCCGCGCCGCCGCATTCGCCGGTCAATCCCGCGTCGCCCGCCACCGGGCCGTGCACAAGGCGCTGGGCGATATCGTGCCCCGCATCCACGCGCTGGCGCTGGATATCGGAACCTGACGCTGCGCCCTATTCTGCGCTCATCTGCGCGGATGGGGTCGAGGCCGAGATCGCATATTCCTCATCCGTCATGACGTCTTCGATCCCCTCGAACAGAGGCGTCGACAGGTAACGCTCGCCCGTATCCGGCAGCATCACCAGCATGACGGATCCCGGCGCCGCGGTTTCCGCCAGATTCATGGCCACCGCAAAGGTCGACCCGCCCGAGATCCCGGTGAATATCCCCTCTTCCGAGGCAAGGCGGCGCGCCCATTCAATCCCTTGCGGCCCCGGAACAGGGATCAGCTGGTCGTAATAGGCGTTGTCGATGGCTTCCTGAAGGACCCATGGAATGAAATCCGGCGTCCAGCCCTGAATCGGGTGCGGCTCGAAATTGGGGTGGCTTTCGGTGGGCTGGTGATCGTCGTTGCGCGTGTTTACATAGCCTGATGACACGATGGCGGCATTTGCCGGTTCGGTCAGGATGATTTTCGTATCGGGCCGCTCTTTGCGCAAAACCCGTGACACTCCGGCGACCGTGCCGCCGGTGCCATACCCTGTCACCCAGTAATCCAGCTGCTTGCCTTCGAAATCCGCAAGGATTTCCCGCGCGGTCGTGTTCTCGTGAATATCGGCATTGGCGGCAGTCTCGAACTGGCTGGCCAGAAACCACCCGTTTTCCTCGGCCAGTTCCTTGGCCTTGGTATACATGCCGAACCCCTTTTGTGCCTTGGGGGTCAGAACAACCTTCGCGCCCAGAAAGCGCATCAGCTTGCGCCGCTCGACCGAAAAGCTTTCGGCCATCGTCACAACCAGCGGATATCCCTTGGCCGCACAGACCATGGCAAGCCCGATCCCGGTATTGCCCGATGTCGCCTCGACAACCGTCTGGCCGGGTTTCAGCCGCCCATCCCGTTCTGCCGCCTCAATGATATTCAGCGCCAGCCTGTCCTTGACCGACCCCGCCGGATTGAACGCTTCGAACTTCACATAAACGGTCACATGCTCCGGCGCGATCCGGTTGATCCGGATACAGGGCGTGTCGCCGACTGTATCAAGGATGCTGTCATACAGGCGTGCCCGCCCCTGTGTCTGCCGAATACCCATTTCAAAGTCCCTCCCGGTTGTCCGGCTAACATGCCACAGATTTCGCTGGGTTGATAAGCACATATCGCGCCCGCAGCGCCAAACCTGCCCGCAGGACAGCTGCTCAATCTCCGGTCGACAGCGTGTTTCAGGTGTGACCGCGGGTCAAACCCTGATCCGTCTCAGGCGTCTTTCTTGTCGCCCGCGGTATCCGTGTCCTGGTCAACCTGTTCCCGGCTTTTCAACGACAAGGGCGGCTCATGCGCGTCTTCCGAAATTGGTTTCGGCGCGGCCACCACACCGGGGCCGGGGATCGGTTGGGCCAATGGGGTGTCGTCAAACTCGGGTACGTCTCCGATCACCGACGCATCGACTTCCTCGGCCACGACCCGCCGGAACACCAGCACATTGCGCCAGTTTGTGGTCGATCCGGTCAGGCCCGAGCGTTCCTCGCTGGGCAGCAGCTCGGCGCGCTGGTATTCCCAGCCGTCCTGCGCCATCTGGTTCAGAACCTGTTCGACCGAGACCGCAAAGCGGCCCTCGGCCGTTTTCACGCCCTTGGCTTTCACGCCCTTTTGCGGCGCGGGGACGACCTTGTATTCAAAAAGCTGCATCAAGTGTTCCTAAATACCTGTTCACGCCAACTTACCACGCTGACCCCCGGGTGAAAGAGCCGTCGCCCGACCGTCGGTTTTCAGCCCTGATTATTGCCGCCAGCCTGTGCCGCCTTGGTCACAACCGACAGGCACAGCTCGGTCGCCACTGCCATGTCCTGTACCGATATCCACTCCAGCGGCCCGTGAATGCACTGCATTCCGGTGAACAGGTTGGGGCAGGGGGTGCCGAACTCGGTCAGGCGCGACCCGTCGGTGCCGCCGCGGATCGGGACCGACAGCGGCTCGATCCCCAGCTCGCGGCAGGCGTCGCGCGCCAGATCAACCGGTGTCATGTCGTTTTCCAGCCAATAGCGCATGTTCCTGTACTGGTGGCTGATATCGCAGGTGATGGTCGCGCGCGGTTCCGTGGCCTGCACGGCCGCACAGACCTGCCGCACGATGTCACGTTGCGCCTCAAGGCCCTCCATCTCGAAATCGCGCAGGATCAGCTTGATTTCCATCTCGGACGACCCGCCGCTCATGTCGGTGACATGGATGAACCCGTCGCGGCCATCGGTTGTTTCGGGTGTCATGGTGGCCTGCGGCAAGGTCTGCACGATCTTTGCCGCCAGATGGGTCGCGTTCACCATCTTGTCCTTGGCCAGTCCGGGGTGGATTGATACCCCCTCGATCCGGATCACGGCACGGTCGGCCGAAAAGCTTTCATATTCGATCTCGCCCACTTCGGCACCGTCCAGAGTATATGCGAAATCCGCCCCCAGATCCTTGGGCAGCTGTTCGGTAACGCCGCGCCCGATTTCTTCATCCGGGGTAAAGGCAATGCGGATAGGCCCGTGCGGGATATCCGGGTTTTCGATCAGATGCCGGGCCATAGTCATTAGGATCGACACCCCGGCCTTGTCATCCGCGCCCAGCAGGGTGGTGCCCGATGCCGTGATCAGATCATGTCCGATCTTTTCGGCCAGATAGGGGTTCTCGTCCGGAGACAGCACCAGATCCGGGTCGTCCGGAAAGGAAATGTCGCCACCGTTATACCCCTTGATCACCCGCGGCTTGACGCCCGTTGCATTGAACTGGGGGGCCGTATCCACATGCGCAAGAAAGCCTACCGTCGGGCCGGGTGCGGTGCCGGGGATGGTCGCGACGACCACGCTGTCACCTGTCAGCGTCACATCGCTGGCGCCGATCTCGGTCAGTTCCTGCTTCAGCAGGTTCAGCATGTCGAACTGTATCTGTGTGCTCGGCGTGGTCGCCGAGGTCTCGTCGCTCTGACTGTCGATCGCCGCGTAACGCACCAGCCGATCTTTGAGTTCCTGATCAAATCTGTTCTGCATGATACCTCACCTCTCTGGGTCGGAAGAAAGGGTGCAATCACAGGCGAAGTCAAGCCGATGAGCTGACCCCATTTCTTAAGAAATCGTGGAAATCTGATTGTACAAACCTGACAATTGCCACTGGCAGGCTTGTACAAAATGTAAGGTTCAGGAACTCAGCTTCTTGCTGACCAAATCGTTAACGGCCTTCGGGTTGGCCTTGCCGCCGGTCGCTTTCATCACCTGACCCACGAACCAACCCGCCAGTTTCGGGTTTACCTTGGCCTTCTCGACCTGTGCCGGATTGGCCGCGATGATCTCGTCCAAAGCGGCCTCGATTGCGCCGGTGTCGGTGACCTGTTTCATTCCGCGATCTTCGACGATCTGCGCCGGATCACCGCCTTCGGTATAGACGATTTCAAACAGGTCCTTGGCGATCTTTCCCGAGATAGCATCAGAGGAAATCAGGTCGATAATCCCACCCAGCTGCGCCGGAGAAACCGGCGACTCCGTGATGTCGTGGTCTTCTTTTTTCAGACGTCCGAACAGCTCGTTGATCACCCAGTTCGCGGCCAGTTTGCCATTGCGGCCCTGCGCGACTTCTTCGAAATAGGCCGCCGATTCAACTTCGGCAGTCAGTACCGAGGCGTCATAGTCGGTCAGGCCGAACTCACTGATAAAGCGCGCTTTTTTGTCGTCAGGAAGCTCTGGCAGATGGGCGGCGATATCGTCCACCCATGCCTGTTCGATCTCCAGCGGCAGCAGGTCGGGATCGGGGAAATAGCGGTAATCATGCGCTTCTTCCTTGGACCGCATCGACCGGGTTTCGCCCTTGTCCGGATCATACAGGCGGGTTTCCTGCTCGACCTTGCCACCGGCTTCGACAATAGCGATCTGGCGGCGGGCTTCGACCTCAATGGCTTGCTGGATGAACCGCATCGAGTTCATATTCTTGATCTCGCAACGGGTGCCTAGATGCGAAAAGTCCTGTGTTTCCTGATACTTCTCATACGCGCCCGGCAAACAGATCGAGACGTTCACATCCGCCCGCAGGTTGCCGTTCTGCATGTTGCCGTCACAGGTGCCCAGATAGCGCATGATCTGGCGCAGCTTGGCAATGTATGCAGCGGCCTCTTCCGGCCCGCGAATATCAGGGCGGCTGACGATCTCCATCAGGCAGACACCGGTCCGGTTCAGATCGACAAAAGACATGTGCGGGTCCATGTCGTGGATCGATTTGCCGGCGTCCTGCTCCATGTGGATACGTTCAATCCGCACCATGCGCGCAGTGCCGTCACCCATCTCGACCAGAACCTCGCCTTCGCCCACAATGGGATGATAAAGCTGGGAAATCTGGTAACCTTGCGGCAGGTCAGGGTAGAAATAGTTCTTGCGGTCAAAGGCCGATTTCAGATTGATATCCGCCTTCAGGCCCAGCCCGGTGCGCACTGCCTGTTCCACGCAGAACTCGTTGATCACCGGCAGCATTCCCGGCATTGCCGCATCCACGAAAGCCACGTTCGAGTTCGGCTCGGCCCCGAATTTTGTGGACGCGCCCGAGAACAGCTTGGCATTGGATGACACCTGCGCATGCACCTCCATCCCGATCACCAGTTCCCAATCGTGCTTGGCCCCGGCAATGGTTTTGGGTTTGGGCATTTCGTATGTCAGGTCGAGCATGGCGCGCCTCATTTCCGCAGAAGTCTAAACCTGCGTATTAGGCCCGGCAGGGCCTAGGGGCAAGGGGGAATCCTGACGCGTTCAGTTCTTGGAAAACTGCAGACCGGACGGTGTGAAGGTTACATCCTTGCCGCTGCGCAGTTCATCCCGGAACAAATCCGAGATGGCGCGCAGCGCGTCGCGCTGACCGCGCGCAGCAAACCGCTCGGGCGAGTTGATGCGGACAGAGTTGTTGAACCCGTTGGCGGCATGGGCCCAGATCAGGGGGTGAAGCTCGGTCAGGTGATCGCGGATCAGCCAGTTTGCGGTGTCGCGCATATGGGCACGGACATTGTCTGCCTTTTCGTTCAGCCCGCGACCATTCTGAATGGTGATTGCACAATAGGCCGACAACATATTGATCATCTGTTGGTCAGGGCGCAAACCTACGATATCGCGCAATCCTTCAAGGAAATATTCGACATCGACCTGCGCGCAGGCCTCTTCGTCCAAAGCGATGGCATCGAATTGCACCCACGTATATCCACCTGCGCCCCAGACATCCTGTGTCCGGACGGCATTGCGCAAGGCTTGCAATTCCAGTTCTGCGTAGCTGCCGAACCACCGGGGCAAAAGGTGGCTGCCCATCGCGCGCATGTGACGCTGATTGCGCGGGTCCAGTGTGATCAGGCGCTCGTACTCATCGGCAACGCGGGCGTTTGACTTGCGCTGCCCGGCCAACAGGGCACAACCGGCGGCCGCAATCAGAGGGCTGTCCGGTGCATCCGCCTTGCATTTGGGAAGGATCGCAGCGGCCCGGTCGAAATGAGCGGCGCATCGCGAGCGGTGCAAGGGCGGCAAGGCCGTGTCCGTGGCGTTCCCGCGCCAAGCCCAGGCCAGATCGATATGGGCCAGCGCCACAACAGCAGCGATCATCGGATCGCCGGGATTGTCTGACAACTCGCCTTCCAGTTCCGAAATACCACCCAGCAAATCGTAGTCAGATATGGCCTTGCCGTCCGACAGCGCATGTTCCGCAGCCAGAACCACGTCAGATCGGGCCCCGAACGCCAAAAGATCGGCAATCGGCATACCATCCGACACGGCAGCACGATCCTGATCCGCTGCACGCATTTCGTCGGACAACTCGGTCCAGCGATCCTGTCTGGCCAGATAGCGCCCATGTTCGATTGTTGAGTGTCCAATCAGATTGTCGCAATTCGACGTTGCCACTGGAATGTTGAGCTGCCCATGTTCAGGCAGTGCAGCAGCCAACGCGGATTTCGTTGCGCACAGATCTTCTGAGGCGTCCGTGGGATTGGATGAAGGCTGGGCAAACAGCGCCCTTATCGACCGAAACATGGTAAAACTCAAAACTGTAAAAACACTTAACTGAGTCCGAATTCTGGCGAGGTCTTGGGTTCAATTCAAGTAATTTGCTTAATAAACTTTGTTTTTTGTGTCCAATGAGCCCGTAGATCACGCAGTGTTTCAGAAAACAGTGAAATGATGACGGTCTACGCGAAAACCTTCCTGTTTTAGAATGGTTTCCAGATTCCGATGCGGTGGCAGAGACTCATCTGGCAGCCGGATTCGTTTCTCGGATTTCAGGACGATGGATACGCGAACGGAAAAGTCCCACCGGGTGTCAAATCGGAAATGGTCGATATCCCGCACTGGGATATCGCCCTGCCGATTGCCCGTGAACCAGCGTACGGCATCCCGGTCCAGCTGCACGCCTGCGCTGGTATTCTGGATCACGTCCCATAGCGCGGGGAGGGTGGCCAGAGACAGCAGACCGACAACCCACCAAGCCGCGTCGAACAGGATGACCAGCGCCAGCAGGGCCGCGTAGACATTGGCCAGAATGACCAGTGTTCGTGTGTTCCGGTTGCGGCGGGTAAAGCTGTAGGGTGTCATGCGCCGAGGATGCGGGATACCATTTCCGTCGTGTCGCGCGACAGGTTCGGCGTTTCCGCAATGCGAGAAAGCTGCGTGCGCATCAGGTTCTGACGCCCGGTGTCGTACCGTTTCCAGGCCTGGAAGGCAGAACACATCCGTGCCGTGGTTTGCGGGTTCACAGGATCAAGGCGGATCAGCCAATCGGCCAGCAGGCTGTACCCGGCGCCATCCGACTGGTGGAACCCCGCGTGGTTCATCGCCAAGGCCCCCATGACAGCGCGGAACCGGTTCGGGTTCTTCCAGTTGAAGTCGGGATGCCAGGTCAATGCCTTCGCTGCTTCCGGTGTCGCCTCGGGGGCGGCCATGGTCACCTGCAAGCCAAACCATTTGTCCATGACCAGCCGGTCATGCTGCCATTGGTCATAGAAGGCGGCCAGCTGCGCCTCGCCCTTGCGGGCGCGCAGCAGGCAGGACAGGGCTGTCAGTTGCAGGGTCATGTTATCCGCTTTGGCATACACAGTGGCCGCCATTGCCCCTCCGTCCAGACGAGAGGTCAGTGCCAGTGCCGCACTGCCAAGGGCGCGTTTTCCGGATTGCTGGGCATCCGGGCTGTAGGGGCCATCAACCAACGCCTCGCTGTGCAGGCGGGGCAGCAGATCCTGCACATGCTGCGCCGTGGACTGCCGCAGCGTTTCGACCGCTGACCAGATTGCCATCGGATCGGGCGTCTGGCCGCGTTCATGCAACGCCGCAGCCAGTTCGGATTGCGTCGGCAGCCCAAGCATCAAGGCGCGATAGGCCGGGTCCAGCGTGTCGTCGCGCAGCACGGCCAGCAGCCCGTCAAGGTAATCGGCGTCCGGGGTTGCTTCGTCCAAGATCATCCGCAGCAAGGTGTCCTGCGCCAGCGATCTGCCAGCCTGCCAGCGGTTGAACGGATCTGTGTCATGCGCCAGCAGAAACGCGCGTTCGGCGTTTGAATGATCGTGTTCCAGAATGACCGGTGCCGAGAAATCGCGCAGGATCGAAGCTGTGGGCCTTGTCGCAAGCCCGGTGAACTGAAAACTCTGCTCGGCCTCTGTCAGTTCCAGCACTTCGGTCGCGCGGACCTCATCCCCGTTTGACCCCAGCAGGCCAATGGCGACCGGGATCACCTGGGGCAGTTTCTCTGCCTGACCCGGTGTGGGATCGGTGCGCTGTTTCAGCGTCAGGGTAAAGGTCCCGTCGGCCCAATCTTCAGATACGGTCAAACGCGGTGTGCCCGACTGGCTGTACCAACGTTTGAACTGGGTCAGGTCGCGGCCCGTGGTGTCTTCGAACACTTTCAGCCAATCCTCGATCGTGCAGGCCTGCCCGTCATGGCGGTCAAAATAGAGGTCCAGCGCCTTTGCATAGGCCTCATCCCCGACCAGCCGCTTTAACATGCCGATGACTTCGGCACCTTTTTCGTAAACCGTGGCCGTGTAGAAATTGTTGATTTCCTGAAAGCTTTCGGGCCGGACCGGGTGCGAGAGCGGGCCGTTATCCTCGGGGAATTGCCGCGCGCGCAGGTCGATGGCGTCGTGAATGCGTTTCACAGGGCCCGAGCGCATGTCGGATGTGAATTGTGCATCGCGGAAGACGGTCAGACCTTCTTTCAGACACAGCTGGAACCAGTCGCGGCAGGTGATGCGGTTGCCCGTCCAGTTGTGAAAATACTCATGCGCGATGATCGCCTCGATCCGTTCGAAATTGGCATCGGTCGAGGTTTCAGGACTGGCCAGAACAGCCGAAGAGTTAAAGATGTTCAGCCCCTTGTTTTCCATCGCGCCCATGTTGAAGTCATCGACGGCGACGATGTTGAAGACGTCCAGATCGTATTCCCGGCCATAGACATCTTCGTCCCATTTCATGGACTTCTTCAGCGCCTCCATGCCGAAGGCGCACTTGCCTTCATCCCCCGGACGCACCCACAGGTTTAACTCAACATCCCGGCCTGATCTGGTGGTGAACCGATCAGGATGGGCCACAAGATCCCCAGCGACAAGCGCAAACAGATAGGCAGGCTTGGGCCACGGGTCGGTCCATTCGGCCCATCCTTCGCCCTTGCCCGAGGGGTTGCCGTTCGACAGAAGAACCGGCAGGTCGCCATTGATGCGCACGGTAAAGGTGGACATGACATCGGGGCGATCCGGAAAATATGTGATCTTGCGGAAACCTTCCGCCTCGCACTGGGTGCAATACATGCCGTTCGACATATAAAGCCCCTCCAACGCCGTGTTGTTGCCCGGATCGATCTCAACCTCGGCTTCCCAGAGGAACGGGGCGTCGGGAACACCGGCGGTCAGGCCCTTGTCCGTGACGTCAGGTGAAACTTCGGATCCGTTGATGGACGCGCGGATCAGGTTCAGATCTTCGCCGTGCAAAAAAAAGGTGCGGTCGGTCGCGTCGGGGTTTGGACGAAACGCGATACGCGACTTGACCCGTGTGGCATGTGCAGACAGATCGAAGGTCAGGTGCACGCTGTCCAGCAGATAACCAAACGGAGTGTAGTCTTTCAGGAAGATCGTGGTGGGGGCAGCGTCGCGCATGGGGACCTCGCATCGGTTCGTGTCTGGCGCGACGTTAGGGGTATCGTTCCAGAGCTGCAACTGGCCCCCGCCATTCCCTTGATGTTTTTGAAACAGCTTCCGTTCGATCCGAATAACCCAAACGCTAAGTCGAAAGTTGCCTATCGGAAACTTTCGGCCTAAGTCACTTACGCATACAATGGCACACAATCGCAGGAGAGCAGGAAGATGAGTGGCAGACAAACCCTGAGCGGGCTGCAGATCGATCCAATACTGGCAGAGTTTATCGAGACGCAGGCATTGCCGGGTACGGGTGTGTCGGCACAGGATTTCTGGGCGGGTCTGGCGCGACTGGTGTCTGAACTGGGGCCGAAGAACCGCGCGCTTCTGGCCAAGCGGGCCGATATTCAAGGGCGCATCGACAGCTGGCAAATAGCGCGCAAGGGTCAGAGCATTGATCCCACTGACTATCAGGCTTTTCTAAAGGAAATTGGTTATCTGGTCGAGGAAGGCGACGGGTTTCAGGTCGACACGACGCATGTCGACCCCGAGATTGCGCTGACGCCGGGTCCGCAGCTGGTTGTGCCGATAACCAACGCGCGCTTTGCGCTGAACGCGGCGAATGCGCGATGGGGCAGCCTGTATGATGCGCTTTATGGCACCGATGCGATAGGCGATCTGCCAACAGGCGGTGGGTATGATGCGGCGCGCGGTGCACGGGTGATTGCATGGGCGAAAGCTTTTCTGGATGACGCTGTTCCTCTGGCTGGTGGGTCTTGGGTCGACGTGTCGGGACTGCATGTCGAAGAAGGTGTTCTTTCCCCAGCACTGGCAAACCCTGCTCAATTTGTTGGTTTCGGTGGCGCGGCAGACAAGCCGGATTTTGTGCTTCTGAAAAACAATGGCCTGCATATTCAGATCATGATCGATCCGACTGGCGCTATCGGTGCCACTGATCCCGCAGGTATCGCCGATGTCCGGCTGGAATCCGCTCTTTCAACGATTATGGACTGCGAGGACTCGGTCGCTTGTGTTGATGCAGCAGATAAGGTCGCGGCCTATGGCAACTGGCTGGGCTTGATGAAGGGTGATCTGACTGAAGACGTCACCAAGGGCGACGCAACGTTTACCCGCAAGCTGGCAGAAGATCTGAGCTTCACCACACCGACAGGTGAGCAGGCGACCCTGAAAGGCCGTTCGCTGATGCTGGTGCGGAATGTCGGCCACTTGATGACGAACCCGGCCGTTCTGGACGCCGAAGGGCGCGAGATTGGCGAAGGGCTGATGGACGCGCTCTGCACCACTCTGATCGCAATGCATGACCTGCAACGGGATGGGGGTAACTCGGTCGAAGGGTCGGTCTACGTGGTGAAACCCAAGATGCACGGTCCGGAAGAGGTTGCCTTTGCGGTTGAGATTTTCGACATGGTCGAAGACATCCTTGGCCTGCCGCGCAACACCGTGAAGCTGGGCATCATGGATGAGGAACGCCGCACCTCGGTCAACCTCAAAGAATGTATCCGCGCCGCAAAATCGCGCGTCGCCTTCATCAATACCGGTTTCCTGGATCGCACGGGGGATGAGATTCATACCTCAATGGAGGCTGGCCCGATGCTGCCCAAGGGCGACATCAAGAACACGCCCTGGATTGCGTCTTATGAAGACCGCAATGTCGATATCGGTTTGGCCTGTGGCCTTAAGGGCAAGGCGCAGATCGGCAAAGGCATGTGGGCGATGCCGGACCGGATGGGCGATATGCTTGAGGCCAAAATCGGTCACCCGCTGGCCGGTGCTACCTGCGCCTGGGTGCCGTCGCCTACTGCTGCGACGTTGCACGCCACGCATTACCACAAGGTCAACGTACTGGCCCGTCAGGACGAGATCGCAGCGGCGGGTGCCCGAGGAACGCTTGACGATTTGCTGACCATTCCCCTGCTGGGGGGCCGCAACCTTGGTGACGAGGAAATCTCGCGCGAGGTCGAGAATAATGCACAAGGCATTCTGGGCTATGTCGTGCGTTGGGTCGATCAGGGCGTGGGATGCTCCAAAGTGCCCGACATCAACGACATCGGGTTGATGGAAGACCGTGCGACCTGCCGGATTTCGTCTCAGGCGCTGGCCAACTGGTTGCATCATGGCATTGTCGACGAAGCACAGGTGATGGCTGCGATGCAGAAAATGGCGGCTGTTGTGGACCGCCAGAATGCAAGTGATCCGGGTTATGTCCCGATGGCGCCGGGCTTTAACGGAATCGCTTTTCAGGCGGCTTGTGACCTTGTGTTCAAAGGTCGTGTGCAGCCCTCGGGCTACACCGAGCCGGTCCTGCACGCGCGCCGTCTGGAATTGAAGGCGGCCACAGCGTAAAACGAAGGGGGCGATCCGCCCCCTTTCTTCTTTCGACATGCAGACACAGGAATGCACATGGAAGTTTCCCTTCGCAAAGCCCGCACCATTATCCGCAAAGCGCTTGAGAAAGGCCGCGAGATGGAGCTTAAGCCACTTTCGGTGGTTGTTCTGGACGCAGGCGGCCACGTCATCGCGTTCGAGCGTGAGGATGATGCAGCACCGGGCCGCTTTGCGATTGCGCATGGCAAGGCATATGGCTCTGTCATGCTGGGAATGGCGGGCACGGCACAGATGCAACGGGCCGAGGCGCAAGCCTACTTTATGGCGGCGGTAAACGGAGTGTATGGCGGGCAGGTCGTACCAGTTCCGGGCGGGGTCTTGCTGCGGGGTCGAAAAGGGGACGTGATCGGTGCCGTTGGGGTAACCGGCGACACGTCAGAAAACGATGCTGCCGTTGCGATGGCGGGAATTGAGGCCGCCGGGTTGGACGGCGAGATTTAAGTCCGACCATTGAGAGCAGCTCCGTCAAAGCAATGACTTGGCGCATGTTTCCGACTTGAAGTTTTAGGCGGGGAAAACGAGCCGTGACTTGACTGATCGCGGGGGGTATTTGTGCACCCCTGAACACGTCCCTGCGCTGTCACGCAGGAGGTGTATTCTTGCACGACTGTGAAGCTGCGGTTAGCTTCCTTTTCAAGGGGATGTATAACAAGGAAAGCGGAATGTCTCGACCCGTTGTTGGTATTATCGGCAACTCATACCTCATGAACGATCAATACCCGACCCATGCAGGGGGGACGATGAATTCGGACGCTGTGGCGAACGTATCGGGATGTTTGCCGCTGCTGATCCCCGCCGATCCCCGTTATGTGTCGGTTGAGGAGTTGCTGGAGGTTTGCGACGGCTTTCTTCTGACCGGCGGTCGCCCCAATGTGCATCCCGAAGAATATGGTGAACCGGCTACCGAGGCGCATGGAGAGTTTGACCGCGCGCGTGACGCGATCACCCTGCCGCTGGTTCGGGCCTGTGTGGAACGGGGTCAGCCGTTTCTGGGCATTTGCCGCGGATTTCAAGAGGTCAACGTGGCCATGGGCGGAACACTCTATCCGGAAATTCGTGATCTGCCGGGGCGGATGAACCACCGGATGCCGCCCGATGGTACACTTGAGGAAAAATTTGCGCTGCGCCACGTGGTGAAACTGACGGAAAACGGTGTGTTCCACGACTTGTTTGGTGCGCAGGAGGTCATGACAAACACGCTGCACGGGCAGGGGATCAAGTGCATCGGACAGCGTGTGGTGATCGATGGGCATGCGCCGGACGGAACGCCCGAGGCGATCTACATCAAGGACGCGCCCGGATTTACGCTGTCCGTGCAATGGCATCCCGAATGGGATGCGATCAACGACCCGGTTTCACGCCCCTTGTTCGAAGCCTTCGGCATGGCTGTGCGGGGATGGGCGGCGGGGATTGCCTGTCAGGCAGTTCAGAAATCAGCCTGACTTGGGCACCGGACCGTGCGGGCGCGCGACGGACCGGTGCAGGGGAAGGTGAATGGCAATCAGACCAGCAGGTTGAACTGATTGACCAGCGGCAGGCTGCGCGCGCGGTTTCCCGTCAAATCAAACAGGGCGTTGCCCAGTGCGGGCATCGAGGGGGGCGTGCCGGGCTCACCAGCGCCGCCCATATGGCGGTTGGTTTCCAGAACGCGCACCTCGACTTGTGGCGCGGAATGCATGCGAAGGGCGTCATAGTCGGGGAAATTGAACTGCTCGACTTCCCCGTCGGCAAAGGTAATCTCGCCGAAACACGCGGCTGACAGGCCATACATCATGCCGCCAAACATCTGCGCCTTGACGTTTTCCGGGTCCAGCGCCAGCCCCATGTCGCAGGCGATCCAGGCCTTGTGGATGCGGATGGCACCGTTTTCGTCGACCACTTCGATAACCTGAGCCACCGGAGTGCCGAAGCTGTAGGTGAAGGCCACGCCACGGCCTACACCGTCAGGTGTTTTTCCGGTCCAGTTGGACATTTCCCTGACCGCCTCCAGACATCCTGCAGATGGGGCATGTTCGGTTCTCATCAGTTCTAGCCGGAAGTCCAGCGGGTCGCGCCCTGCGGCATGGGCCAATTCGTCCATGAAGGTCTCGTGGAAAAAGCCGTTGTGGCTGTTGCCGACCGAACGCCAGAAGCCCACCGGGACAGCCAGATCAGCGACGTGGCCGCTCATCCGGTAGTTTGGCACGGCGTAAGGCTGGTTGAAGAACCCTTCGACCAGCACTTTGTCGGGTCCGCCTCCGGGGAAGCCGGTGTAACGCTCGACCGCCTGTTGCGTGCAGGACTGCGATGCAACCTTGCCGTCAATAAGAACGGCCTTGCCGTCCTGAACAGCGCCGCGCATCCGGGCGATGGCGCCGGGGCGGAAGTAGTCGTGACGCATGTCTTCTTCGCGGCTCCAGGTTGTCTGGACCGGTGTGCCAGGCATGGCCATGGCGACCTTGGTGGCGATTTCTCCGAAATCCAGTTCGCCCCGGCGGCCAAACCCTCCCCCCAGATAGGTGGTGTGAATCTGAACAGCCTCAGTGTCCAGATTTGCGGTATTCGCAGCGCGAAAACGGATCAGCGTCGGGGCCTGATTGCCGCACCACAGTTCCAGAGCGTTTCCGGTATAGAGCGCGGTGGCATTCATCGGCTCCATCGTGGCGTGCGCCAGATAGGGCACTTGGTATTCGGCAGTGACCTCGGTTGCGCCATCCGGCGTCACGCTGACATCGCCATCATCGCGCATGGTCGAGTTCGGCGCTTCGTCAAACGCCTCGGCAATCTTTGAGAAAATGCCATCGGTATCAGGTGGATATGGCGCATCGCCCCAGTCGATCTCAACAGCCTCAACCGCCTGATTGGCCAGCCATGTGTTGTTCGCGATCACGGCAACACCTGTGCCCAGATCAACAACTTTTTCGACCCCGGGCATGGTTATTGCAGCACTGTCGTCAAAGCTGTTCATCGCGCCGCCCAGTTTGGGGTTCATGCGCACGGCAGCAAATTTCATACCGGGCAGGCGAACATCGATGCCGAACTCGGCAGTGCCTGTCACTTTGCCCACCATGTCCAGTCGCGGTTGTGCCCGTCCCAGATAACGCCATTCGGACGGGTCTCGCAAAGGTACCTCGACGGGTTCCAGTCCGGCCGCTTCCACTGCAAGATCGGTATAAGCGATCTTGTCACCGGTCGGCGCGATGACATGGCCTGAAGCTGTTTTCAGATCCGAGGGGTCGATACCCAACCGATCAGCGGCGGCGCGTTTCAGCGTTTCACGGGCCGAAGCACCGGCTTGCCGCATCCTCTCGAACCCGTCCTTCATCGAGGTGGAGCCGCCTGTGACCTGCAGGCTAAGGGCCTTGCCAAGAACACCCAGTGCTTCACCTAAGTTGTGCTGGAAGTCCGAGATGTCGTAGCCCTTGTTTGGCAGTCCCTCGCCCATCATGGCTGAGTTGTAATAGGCGGCGGCTGCCGGACCGTGCAGAACGGTGATCTGATCCAGATCGACATCCAGTTCTTCGGCGATCAGCGCGGCCCACGTGGTTTTCACGCCCTGTCCCATCTCGGCACGGGGCGCGAACAGGGTGATGCCATTCTGATCGATCAGTACGAAGGGGTTCAGGGCCGCTTCACCCTCTTTCGGTTTCAGCGGGTTGGGGGCAGGGCGGGTGACATAATACGCGCCAAAGGCGACGCCGCCGACAATTGCGGCTGAGCCGATCAGGAACGTGCGGCGGATAATTTTGCCAACAGAAGCCATCTCTTACGCCTCCTTCAACTTGGAGGCTGCGTCGTGGATCGCGGCCCGGATGCGGGGGTAGGTGCCACAGCGGCACAGGTTTCCCTGCATCGCCTCATCGATCTCTGCGTCCGTGGGCGCAGGGTTCTCCGCAAGCAGGGCAGCGGCCTGCATGATCTGGCCCGACTGGCAATAGCCACATTGCGCCACCTGATGGTCAGCCCAGGATTGCTGGATCGTAGCCAGTGCTTCTGGCGTGCCGACGCCTTCGATTGTGGTCACGTCACCCCAGACATCCGACAGCGCCACTTGGCACGAACGTACCGCCTCGCCATCGATATGAACCGTACAGGCGCCGCAAGCGGCGACGCCACAGCCAAACTTGGTGCCGGTCAGGCCAACCTCATCCCTCAGAACCCAAAGCAGGGGGACATCATCCGGCAGGTCGATCTGATGAGGAGTTCCGTTAATCTTCAGGGCCGTCGCCATGGCGCACCTTTTGTAACTGTGGCAGGTTCTGACATAATGGTTGTGAAGTGTCAGTCTGTCAATTGACAAATTACACAAAAAATGTCAGAGATTTGCGCATGAAAGATACGAGTGACGAATCCCGGCAGAAAGCGATCCTAGCATCTGCTTTTCAGGCCTTTTCCGCATACGGGTTCCGCAAGACCTCGATGGATGACATTGCGCGCGGTGCGGGGATGTCACGGCCAGCGGTTTATCTGTATTACAGGAACAAGGAAGCGATCGTTCGCAAGCTGACTGAACGGCATTACGAGGAAAAGTCCGCAGTGGTGGCCGCGGCGCTGAACAGCGAAGGCTCGGTTTCAGAACTTGCCAGAAAGGCGATCCACGCCCAGACCGAGGGCATGGCTGCGATTTTGGCGTCGCCGCATGGGCTTGAGATGCTGGACACGACCAAATCCATGGCCATCGACATTGTCGAACGGGGCGAAGGTGAACTAACCGCGCTTTATGCCGAATGGCTGAGGCGAGAGCAGGGTGCTGGCCGCGTTCGTCTGTTCGACACGCCTGAAGAAACGGCGAAAACACTTACGGTCACGCTGAAGGGGATCAAGCTGACTGCGTCAGACGCCGAGGAATTTGAAAGGCGCACCAACCAGTTGGCGGCCCTGATCGGGGCCGGGCTGGAAATCAGGTAACGCGCTGCCGGGTTTTGTACTCGGGCGTGTCCCAAAGCTTGTTCTGCATGACATCCGCCAGAATCCCGACTGCACGCTCGACATCGCTTTCATCGATATACAGCGGCGTGAAACCAAACCGCATTGTGTCAGGTGCGCGGAAATCTCCGACGACACCACGCGCGATCAGCGCTTGCATCGCGGCATAGCCTTCCTTGAAGCGGAATGAAACCTGACTGCCACGCTGCTCGGGCGCGCGCGGACTGTCCAATTGCAAGTCTGGGCAGGTCGCCTCGACCTGACGAATGAAAAGCTCGGTCAATTCAATGGACTTGGCGCGCACATCCGCCATGTCGGCCATATCCCAGATATCCATGGCCGCCGACAGCGCGGTCATTTGGATGATCGGAGGTGTTCCCACGCGCATACGCTCAATCCCGCTTCCGGGGCGATAGTCCAGGTCAAAGGCAAAGGGCTCTTCGTGCCCCAGCCAGCCGGACAGGGCCGGGCGCACACTATCTGCCAGTCGGGGCGCAACATAAATGAACGCGGGCGCACCGGGGCCGCCATTGAGGTATTTATAAGTACACCCGACTGCGAAATCCGCATTGCACCCTGCAAGGTCAACGGGAATGGCCCCTGCGGAATGCGCCAGATCCCAAACCGTCACGACACCGTTGGCGTGGGCCAGTTCCGTCAGTGCCTTCATGTCGTGCATCCGGCCCGTGCGGTAATCCACTTCGGTCAGCATCAGGACTGCGACCTCTTCGGTGATTGCATCTGCGACGTCCTGCGGGTCGACGACGCGCAGTTCGTATGGGCTCCCAAGGGATCGCAGCAGGCCATCGACCATGTACAGGTCTGACGGAAAGTTCCCATTGTCGGAAAGCACAACCTTGCGGGTCGGGTTCAGTTCAAGGGCAGAGGACACGGCCTGATAAACCTTGATCGACAGGGTGTCGCCGGTCACGACGCTGCCTGGCTCGGCTCCGATCAGGCGGCCAATTCGATCTCCAAGCCCCATGGGAAGGCCCATCCAACCGGCTTTGTTCCAGCCGGTGATCAGCATTTGCCCCCATTCCTCGGTCAGCATGTTCTGCACACGAGACGCAGCCGTTTTAGGCAGCGGGCCCAAAGAGTTGCCGTCCAGATAAATCACGCCCTCGGGCAGGTCGAACATGGCTTTGGTTGCTGCAAAATCGGTCATGAAGGCTCACTCACTTGTGTGGTCGTCTTTTGTTGCATTTGGGGTAGCCGATCCTGACATGTCTGTCTATCGATGCGACATACTGGTCTTTTGCTAATCTGGCCGAAAAACGGTAGGACGTCGGTCAGAAGCGACACACACCCGACACCGTCGTCGTTCATGAGGGCTTAGAATGCGCTGGATAGATGTACCGCCAGTTTGGTTGATCGCTTTTGCGGTGCTGGCATGGGCACAAGCCAGATACATGGCGCTGGGCCTGTCACTAGAGAGCGGCCTGACCGACCTTCTCAGTGGAGTTCTGATCGGCGGTGGCGTTCTGATGGCCGTTCTGGCCATTGTCGAGTTTCGCCGCCATAAAACAACCGTCATTCCCCATGAGACACCGACCGCGATGGTGCAAACGGGCATCTACAAACGCAGTCGAAACCCGATCTACGTCGGGGACGTACTGATTCTTGCGGGTTTGATTCTGCGGTTTGACGCCGTGTTGTCACTGGTTTTGGTTCCGGTCTTCGTCTGGGTGCTGGAGCGCCGGTTTATCCTGCCGGAAGAAGACCGCCTGCGCCGGCAGTTCCGCACGGATTTCGCACGCTATGAACGCAAGACGCGGCGTTGGATCTAAAGTGGCTGATCTTGTGATGTCACGTAAAAAATGCTGCGCTTGCGAAATAATGTTGCGCAGGATACATCTTTGCTTAACAAAGAATACCGACCACCCGCTCGGACAGAGTAAAAATTAGGGGGACTGCCAGTGAAGATAGGCACGCCAAAGGAAATACTGGACGGTGAGAACCGGGTTGCAATGACGCCCGACTCGGCCGTGCAATTGCAGAAACTGGGCTATGAGTGCCTGATCGAGAAAGGCGCGGGCGCGGCTGCCGGTTTTTCGGATGCCGCATACGAGGCCGTAGGCGTTGAGGTGGTCAAGACCGCAGCGTCGCTGTGGAAGACTGCGGATATCATTGCCAAGGTTCGGATCCCGACTGAGGCCGAACTGAAACGGTTGACCAAGGGCAAGACCCTGATTTCGTTCTTCAATCCTGCGGGCAACGAAGAAGGAATGGAGCTGGCCAAATCCAAGGGCGCCAACGTGATCGCCATGGAGATGGTGCCACGCATCTCGCGCGCGCAGAAGATGGACGCGCTGTCGTCGATGGCAAATATCGCAGGCTATCGCGCCGTGATCGAGGCAGGCAACAACTTTGGCCGTTTCTTCACCGGCCAGGTGACCGCCGCCGGTAAAGTTCCTCCTGCCAAGGTGCTGATCGTTGGGGCCGGTGTGGCCGGTCTGGCCGCAATCGGGACGTCCACGTCGCTGGGCGCGATCACCTACGCGTTCGACGTGCGCCCTGAAGTGGCCGAACAGGTCGAATCGATGGGGGCTGAGTTCGTCTATCTGGACTTCGAAGAAGAGCAGCAGGACGGCGCGGCCACAGGCGGGTATGCCTCGGTCCAGTCGGAAGAATTCCGCAACGCCCAGCTGGCCAAGTTCCGCGAACTTGCGCCCGAGATGGACATCGTTATCACCACCGCCCTGATCCCCAACCGTCCGGCGCCCAAGCTGTGGCTAGAGGATATGGTCAAGGCGATGAAGCCGGGTTCGGTCATCATCGACCTTGCAGCCGAGCGTGGCGGTAACGTCGAAGGCACCGTGCCGGATGAGAAAGTTGTCACCAACAATGGCGTGACCATAATCGGTTATACCGACTTCCCCAGCCGGATGGCGGCACAATCCTCGTCGCTTTATGCCACCAACATCCGTCACATGATGACAGACCTGACGCCCGAAAAGGACGGTCAGATCAATCACAACATGGAAGACGATGTGATCCGCGGCGCGACCGTGACGCATGAAGGTGAAATCACCTTCCCGCCACCGCCGCCCAAGATTCAGGCGATCGCCGCACAGAAAAAGCCCGAGGTCAAGGAACTGACCCCGGAAGAGAAAAAGGCGCAGGAGATTGCGGCCTTCAAGGCGCAGACCAGGCAGCAGTTTACATTGTTGGGTGTCGGCGGTGCGCTGATGCTGCTGGTGGGGCTGGTTGCCCCGGCCAGCTTCATGCAGCATTTCATCGTCTTCGTGCTGGCCATTTTCGTGGGCTTCCAGGTGATCTGGAATGTCTCGCACAGCCTGCATACGCCGCTGATGGCGATCACCAACGCGATCTCGTCGATCATCATCGTTGGGGCCTTGATGCAGATCGGATCGGGGTCGTTCCTGGTCATTCTGCTGGCGGCACTGTCTGTCTTCATGGCCGGGATCAACATCTTCGGCGGCTTCCTCGTAACCCGGCGCATGCTCGCCATGTTCCAGAAATCTTAAGGAGGCCGGGCACATGGAATTTGGCTTCACCACTGCCGCCTATGTTGTTGCGGCTGTTCTGTTCATCCTTTCCCTTGGCGGGTTGTCGAACCAGGAAAGCGCCAAGCGCGCGGTCTGGTACGGCATCGTCGGTATGGCGCTGGCGGTCTTTGCCACGCTGGTTGGCCCCGGTTCTGGGCTGTGGCTGCTGTCGATCCTGCTGATCATTGGCGGCGGTCTGATCGGTCAATACGTGGCGCAGCGCGTCCAGATGACCGAGATGCCGCAGCTGGTGGCCGCGATGCATTCACTGGTCGGTCTGGCGGCTGTGTTCGTCGGCTTCAACGCGCATTTTGAAATCGGCAACGTGGCACAAGTCATGGCAATTGCGGATACGGCGAAAGAGGCGGATCTGCATGATCTGGGCACCTTTGCCAAACTGATCGCCAAGAAGACGCCGGCCGAACTGGCAATCCTGCATGTGGAACTGTTCCTTGGCATCTTCATTGGTGCGATCACCTTTACCGGCTCGGTCGTGGCCTATGGCAAGTTGGCGGGTAAGTTGACTTCGGCGGCGACAAAGCTGCCCGGTGGTCATGCGCTGAACGCGGCGGCAGCGGGTCTCTCGCTGATCTGTCTGATCTGGTACACTGCGTCTGGCGGGCTGTTGCCGCTGATCCTGATGACCCTGGCGGCGCTGTTCATCGGTTATCATCTGATCATGGGTATCGGTGGCGCGGACATGCCGGTGGTTGTGTCGATGCTGAACAGCTATTCGGGCTGGGCCGCGGCGGCGATTGGTTTCTCGCTGGGCAATGACTTGCTGATCGTGGTCGGTGCGCTGGTGGGCTCAAGCGGTGCAATCCTGTCCTACATCATGTGCAAGGCGATGAACCGTCACTTTGTCAGCGTGATTCTGGGCGGCTTTGGTGGCCCGCAGGGTGAACAGATGGCCGTTGAGGGCGAGCAGGTGGCCATCGAGGCGGATGGCGTTGCTGCAGCCCTGAACGATGCCGACAGCGTTATCATCATTCCCGGTTATGGGATGGCGGTGGCGCAGGCACAGCAATCGGTCAGTGAACTGGTCCGTAAGCTGCGCGCCAAGGGTAAAGAGGTGCGTTTTGCGATCCACCCGGTCGCGGGCCGTTTGCCGGGCCATATGAACGTGCTGCTGGCCGAGGCGAAGGTGCCCTATGATATCGTTCTGGAAATGGACGAGATCAATGACGACTTCCCGGATACGGATGTGGCCATCGTCATCGGCTCGAATGACATCGTGAACCCTGCGGCGCAGGAAGATCCCAACAGCCCGATTGCCGGTATGCCGGTTCTGGAATGCTGGAAGGCCAAGCAGGTCTTCGTGTCCAAACGCGGTCAGGGTACAGGGTATTCGGGTATCGAAAACCCGCTGTTCTTTAAGGAAAATACCCGCATGTTCTATGGCGACGCCAAAGCATCGCTGGACAAGCTGCTGCCGATGATCGATTGATCCACCGGTCTGATCCAATTGCAAAGGGCGCCTTTGGGCGCCCTTTTCTTTACTTGTACTATTGGGGGCTTTGCCCCCAAACCCCCAGGATATTTATGGCCAGATGAAGCGGGCGGGTTGTGGTATAATAGACATGCGTATTGTTGGAGCGAAGCATGGAGAAAGTGAACGGTATCGGGGGCGTATTTTTTCGGGCCAGTGATCCCGAGGCATTAAGCCGCTGGTACGAAGAACATCTGGGCGTAAACCACTATGATCCGGTGCCCTGGAAGCAACGCGAAGGGTATACGGTGTTTGCGCCGTTCGCGAAAGACACTGAGTATTTCGGAAACCCGGATCAGCAATGGATGATCAATTTTCGGGTCGACGATCTGGGCGCGATGATACAGCAGCTTGAAGCTGCCGGAATCGCTGTTGAGACCCGCCCCGACTGGGACAGTGAGATCGGAAAGTTCGCGCGGCTTCACGATCCGGAAGGTAATCCGATCGAGCTGTGGCAGCCAAATCAATGAGATAGTCGGTTTGTATACCTTTGTATTCGTGTAAGTATATGAAATAAAATAAGAATTGATGTATCCGAGTTGTGACGTATAGTGCGGACACCGCTATCGGAGCCTCTGAATGACGCCAATCGATGATCACCCGCTGCGCTATGCGCTGGCCAATGAACTTCATGCCCGCCCGTTTCCGGCCGCCGATACGCCGTGCACGGTCGCATTTATTGCGATCAAGAAGCCTGAAGCAGCCGTCGCTCGGGACCGCAATCAGGATATTGCGCATCTGATCGATCTGCTTGACCGGCATGGGGCGCAACATCCGCAGCCGGGGGCCACGCATTATGCCGGGCAGATAGGACGCCATTGGCTGAAATGGGAGCAGCACACAGAGTTTGTCACCTATACGGCGATTGTGCCGAACGTCAGCGGCCGCCCTTTCAACCCGGCTGATTTCGAAGTGTTTCCCCCAGATTGGCTGATGGCCAGCCCGGGCCAGAGGATCACTTCGCTGCTAATGCGGGTGGTACCGCGCCCGGAAGATGCAGCTGTAAAGGTCGCTCTGGCTGATTGGTTCGAACCTGAAAGTCTGGCGGTGTCGCGGGTGTTGGATGCTTCGGCGATTTGCGCCAGTGATTTCCGCATCGACCCGGCTGGTCACATGCGTTTTGCCCTGTTCGTGACCGAAGGCACGGGCACGCGCCGAACAGGGCGTATTATCCAGCGGCTGTGCGAGATCGAGACATACAAGGCGATGTCGATGCTTGGCTTTGCCCGCGTCAAACAATTGGCCCCCCGGATCGAGGAACTGGACGCCCAGCTGGCGAAGCTGATGGTTGAAATGACAGATGACACCACACCACCAGATGCGCTGTTGCCTCAATTGCTGGCCACATCGACCGAGCTCGAGACCATATCGGCCCGCAGTTCGTTCCGGTTTGGGGCAACCGGCGCTTACGAGGCGCTGGTGAATCAACGGATCGACGTCCTGCGCGAGGAAAGGTTCGAAGGCGGCCAAAGCTTTGCCGATTTCATGATGCGCCGTTATGACCCTGCGATCCGTACCGTGAAATCAACCGAACGCCGCCTGCAGGCGCTGTCTGACCGGGCGATCCGTGCGGGTGAGTTGCTGCGCACAAGGGTGGACGTCGAGCGGAGTGCACAAAATCAGGCCCTGTTGGAAAGCATGGATCGTCGGGCCGATCTTGCCTTGCGCTTGCAACACACGGTCGAGGGGCTTTCTGTGGTGGCCATCAGTTATTACGCGGTCTCACTGGTTGGCTACCTTCTGTATCCGTTGACGGCCACCGGTATAAGCAAGGGAATGCTGACGGCGGCGGCGACGATCCCGGTTGTAGCGGGCGTATGGTTCGCCGTTCGGCGTATCCGCAAACGCCTGGGTTAAGCTGCAATTGCCAATTTGCGCCCAACCTGTAGAACAGGTGGGGCGGGCGGACAGCACGAGGTTCTCTGTTGATAGGCGTTTTCTCGGCATGGCGGGCAGTTGCGGCCATGTTCATCCTGAACGGGGCCTTGTTTGGCATCTGGGCCTCGCGCATTCCGGCCGTGCGCGACCGGTTGGAGCTGTCCCATGACGCGTTGGGGTACGGGTTGTTGTTCATGGCAGCCGGGGCTGTCTGTTCGTTTCCGGTCACAGGGCGGTTGACGGATCGGTATGGCGCAGTCTCGGTAACCCGGATAGTGGCCGTTCTGTACACGCTGTCGCTGGTTCTGCTTGCTGTTGCTGGCGGGTTTTGGGCGCTGGCGTTTTGTTTGTTTGTTTTCGGCGCGTTCCACGGATCGATGGATGTGGCAATGAATGCCTGGGCCGCCGAGGTCGAGCAAGCTTATGACAAACCCGTAATGTCGTCATTCCACGCCATGTGGAGCCTTGGGGCCGGTCTTGGCGCGCTCAGCGGGTATGTGGCAGTTCAGATGGGGCTGACGGTTCTGGTGCATTTCCTATTGGCGGGTGGCGCGGTTGTTGCCTTCGCGCTGGCCTTGTCGTGGGTGCGTTGGACGTCGAATCGGTCCGAACGGTCAAAAAGCTCGGTTTTTGCTTTGCCCTCGGGCGCGCTGATACTGGTCGGATTCGCGGCCATGTGCGGTGCATTGGGTGAAGGCGCCGTCGCGGACTGGAGCGCGATTTTCCTGCGAGACGTGTCCGGTGCGCCCGAAAGTGTTGCCGCATTGGGCTATGCCGTGTTTTCCGTGGCGATGGTTGCGTTTCGACTTGCAGGTGCTGTTGTCATCACTTGGTTTGGTCCTGCCGCCACGGCTCGGTTTGGCGGGATCTGCGCGGCACTGGGCGTTTTCGTTGTGGTTTCTTCGGTCGTGCCCTTGCCCGCATTGGCGGGGTTTGCGCTGATGGGTATAGGGTATGCGGTGATCATGCCGCTGGCGTTCAGCCGTGCAGCCAGCGATCCGCATGTGCCGCCGGGGCAAGCCATCGCGAGTGTAGCTACGCTGGGATATGGCGGGCTGTTGATTGGGCCGCCGCTGATCGGATTTTTGGCGGAACTGTTCGGCCTGCGTCTGGCGTTCGCCGTGCTGTTGCCATTGGCCGTTCTGATCGTGCTGTTGGCCGGCGCGCTGAAGCGCGCCGACTAACTTGTTTCAGCGTCCGCGAATGCGGGGATCCAGCGCGTCGCGCAGACCATCACCCAGATAGTTGACGCTCAGAACAGTCAGCGAGATTGCCAGACCGGGCCAGAATACACGCTCGGGGTATTGCTGAAGATAGTCGACACCATCAAACAACAGGCGGCCCCATGTCGGGAAGTCGGGCGGGAAGCCCAGCCCAAGGAAGGACAGCGCGCTTTCGGTGATGATCGCTGTGGCAATCCCCAGTGTTGCCGACACCATGATCGGCGAAAGAACGTTCGGCAGGATATGCCGCGTGATGATCTGGCTGTTGCTGGTGCCGATGGAGCGTGCGGCCAGAACGAATTCACGTTCCTTGATGGCCAGGACGTCACCGCGCACGATCCGTGCAGTCGGCATCCATGAGGTGATGCCGATGGCGCAGACGATCAGGATGAAGATCCCGCGCTCCAGCCCGAAAGCCGCTGACAGGGGCTCGCGGAACAGAAGCATCATGACCAGCAGCAAAGGCAGCAGGGGCAGGGCCAGAAACAGGTCGGTCAGGCGCATCAGCGGCCCATCGAGCCGCCTGAAGAATCCCGCCAGAACGCCGATGAACGAACCCAGAAACAGCGCCAGCAACATTGCGGTTATGCCAACCGAGACTGAGGTTTGACCACCCGACATCATGCGCGCAAGAATGTCGCGACCCAATTGGTCGGTGCCAAAGGGATGCGCCCAACTGGGCCCCTGATTGCGCGACCGGATATCGATCTGGGTTGGATCAATGCTCCACAGATACGGGCCCAGATAGACACCGGCAACGATGATGATAAACAGGATCGCCCCGACCATTGCGCCTTTGTGGGTCTTGAACTGATCCCAAACATCGCGCCATTGGCTGCGGGGAGGGGTGGCCAGTTCTTCCATCACGTCGGCTGTCGGCAAGGCGGTTGAAGCTGGTGCAAGTCCTTCGTCCGGGACCAGCGTATCGGTACGATCATGATCAGTCATATCGAATCCTCGGGTCCAGAATGCCATAAAGTACGTCAGCGATCAGGTTGAACAACACGATCAGTACGGCGAAAATAAAGGTCAGGGTTTGCACCATCGGCAGATCATTGGCCTGAATCGCGCCGATCAGCAACTGCCCGATTCCGTTCACCTTGAACACCTGCTCGGTGATGATGGCGCCACCAAAGATGGACGGAATACCCAGCGCGATCACGGTGACCACCGGGATCATCGAGTTTCGCAGGACGTGAACCATGACCACGGTATATTCGCTGAGACCCTTGGCGCGGGCGGTGCGAACGTAATCCTGATTGAGGTTATCCAGCATGGACGCGCGCATGAACCGGCTGAGTTGTGCGGTGATCTGCAAGGCCAGAACCATGACCGGCATGATCATCTGTTTGAGCTGCACAACAAAGCTGTCCCAGCTGTTGACCACCAGCGTGGTGTCATAGATCGACGGGAACCAGCCCAGCTGGACTGAAAAGATCACGATTACCAGCACGCCCGAAAAGAAGGGTGGAACGGAAAAGCCGACCATCGACACGAAAGTACCCATCTGGTCGAACCAGGAATACTGACGGTAGGCCGAATAGATGCCGATGGGCAGCGCGATCAGGATGGCGACCACATAGGCGGTGCCGACAACCCACAGGGTCTGCGGGATACGCTGAACGACGATGTCCATTACCGGCGAACGGGTCTGCCAGGAAATCACGCGCAGGTCGCCTTCGGAGAAGGTTGTACCAAATACAGAATCGACCAATACCTGCGGTTCAATCCAGAAGAACTGCACGATCCATTTCCAGAACCGGATATGCATCGGCTGGCCGAGGCCAAGCGCCTCGCGCATCTTCTCTTTGACTTCCGGGGGAACGGTGAGTGGAACCTGTGCCATCGGGTCGCCAGGGGCAAGCTCGAGCAGCAGGAAGATGACGAGGCTGATGAACAGCAGTGTGGGCACGGCCAACACCAGTCGTCTGATTGTAAAGTTGAGCATTCAAAGGCGCCTTTGTTGATGCGTCTTCTTGTTGGAGCGGCCTGCAAATGACCGCGCCCCGAAGATCGGGGCGCGGCTTGGCAGGTTTAACGCTTAGGACCCGGTCTTGCGGTACCAGTCCGCAACGTTCCAAAGCTCGCTGTCCCAAGTGTTCAGGATCACGCCACCCAATGTGTTGGAATGTGCAGAGACCCGTCCACGATCAACCAGCGGAACCACGACATAGCTGTCCTTGGTCAGCATATCGTTGAGTTTACGGGCAATTTCGCCACGTTTTTCAAGCTCGCCGGTGCGGCCCAGTTCGGCCACCAGCTTGTCGTACTCGGCATCACAATAGCGGTTGATGTTCTCGCCCTGCCACTGGCTTTCCGGTTTCGGTGCCTTGTCACAGGTGTGCTGCGCAAGATAGCTTTCCGGATCGGTGCCATCGAAGTTGTTGGCGTACATTTCAACGTCTGCATAGAAACGCTGGAACGTGTCCGGGCTGCCCGGGTCACCACCAAAGAAGACCGACGCGTTGATGTTGCGCAGCTCGGTTTCAACACCGATCTGGCTCCACCATTCCTTGATCAGCGCCTGGAAGTCCTGACGAACAGCGTTGGTCGAGGTTTGATAGACCAGCGACAGTCTTACACCATCCTTGGCGCGGACACCGTCAGCACCTTTCACCCAACCGGCTTCTTCCAGCATCTGGTTCGCGCCGTCGATGTCCTGTGTCAGACATTCGGTGTTGTCGCTTGCGTACAATGCCGGGGCCGGTACCAGGTTGCAGGTCGGGCGACCGGCTTGGCCGTAGCCAATCTCAACCAGCAGATCACGGTCGATTGCCATCGACAGTGCCTTGCGAACCGCCAGTTCCGACAAGGCCGGGTGCGGATGTTTTGCGGTTGAACGTTCACCTTCAGGCAGGCTGGGGGACGGATCCGTCATGTTCATTTCGATCCGTTCAACCAAGGTCCCGAACGCCGCGATCGGAGTACCCTTGCCGCCTTCTTTCATCTGCTCGATGACTTCGGGCGCCAGTTGCAGGTTCCACGCATAGTCGAATTCGCCGGTTTCCATCACAGCACGGCCAGCCGCTGTCGCATCACCGCCACCTTTGAAGGTCAGCGTGGCAAAAGCGGGCTTGTTCGGGTCACGATAGTTCGGGTTGGCCGACATGGTGATCACGTCGTTTGGCTTGAATTCGTCCACCACAAACGGGCCGGTTCCGATCGGGCCAAAGTTCTGATCTGTACATTCGGGCGCCTTGGAGCCCATGCAGTTCTGAAACTGGGCCATCTGGATAATTGGGGACTGGCCACCCATGAATGGGCCATAGGGGTTCGGCTTTGGTTCGGCAAAGTTGACCTTGATGGTCAGATCGTCGATTGCCTCGACGCTTTCGACGCCTTCAAACTTGGCAAGCTGGGCGCAACCACCTTCCGGATGCATGCAATAATCCGCGGTGAACTTTACGTCGGCCGACGTCACGGGCGATCCATCGGACCAGACCAAACCGGATTTCAGCTTCCACGTGATCGATTTCAGATCCGACGAAACACCACCGTTTTCCACGGTCGGGATATCCTCGGCGAGATAGGCTACAAGGTTCCCGTCTTGGTCATAGCGACCGAGCGGTTCAATCACCAACGAAGCCGATTCGATGTCTTTGGTGCCCGAGGACAGGTACGGGTTCAGGATCGACGGAGCCTGCCAGTAAATGATGCTGACATTGCCGTCCGATCCACGCTCGGCCATAGCCACAGGGGCCATCGCCGTGCTTGCAATCGCACCAAGCAAAAGGGTTTTGATTTTCATAAGTTACTCCCAAGTTGGACACGTTCGTGTCTCGATTATCTCCGCAAGGCCTGCGGGTTTGGCGTTGCCGCCCCAAGGTAAGGTTCTGATCAACAAAGATAATAGCGCTAACGATTTCGGTCTGCGCCGCCTCCCCAGGTCGGTTACATGGCGTATCGAAACAGAACCTGAGAAAAATGCAAGTAGTGCCGTCGCGAAAATGTGTAATGGGTTTGACTTTTCCCGGCGGCCCGCCTTAGCGTTCGGAATTCAGAAAAAGAATACCGTCGTCAAGGGAGCGCGCGCGTGCTGGATCAGCCTATTGCACAGATTAAAAAACTGCGGGTGGAGTTTCAGACGAAGGATGGCCCCGTTGTCGGTGTTGAGGATGTCTCGTTCGAGGTCAAACCGGGTGAAACCGTTTGTATCGTTGGCGAATCGGGCTCGGGGAAATCGGTGTCGTCGCTGTCGCTGATGCGGCTGGTCGAGTTCGGAGGTGGCGAAATCGCGGGTGGTGAACTTCTGTTTGACCGCCGCGACGGGAGCGAGATGGACCTGTCCAAAGCCGATCCGGATCTGATGAAACAGATTCGCGGCAACGAGATCGGGATGATTTTTCAGGAGCCGATGACGGCGCTTAATCCGGTTTTTACCGTTGGCCGCCAGTTGACCGAAGGTCTGCGCATCCACAAGCAGATGTCAAAGGCACAGGCCGAGGACCGGGCGCTTGAGTTGCTGCGCCAGGTTCGCATCCCCGAGCCCGAGCGTCGTCTGAAACAATACCCGCACGAGCTGTCGGGCGGGATGCGCCAGCGTGTCGTCATCGCGATGGCCATGGCCTGCGAACCCCGCCTGCTGATCGCCGATGAACCAACCACAGCGCTGGACGTGACCATTCAGGCCGAGATCCTGGCCCTGATGGATCGTCTCAAGCGCGAAACCGGAACTGCGGTGATGTTCATCACCCACGACATGGCCGTGGTTGCCCAGATGGCTGACCGTGTTGTTGTCATGTATCGCGGCAACAAGGTCGAAGAGGGGACCGTCAAGGAAATCTTTGAAAACCCGCAGCATGATTACACCAAGGCCCTTTTGGCCGCAGTACCGAAGCTGGGTGAAATGCAGGGCAAGTCGGCACCTGAACCGATGAAGTTGCTGGGTGTCGAGGGGCAGAAAATTGCGCCCATTCCCGGAACCGAAGAAGTTTTGTTGACCGTAAAGAACCTGACCACGCGGTTCCCGGTCAAAGGTGGTCTTCTGCGGCGCACGATCTCGAACGTTCATGCGGTCGAGGATGTGTCATTCACACTGAACAAAGGTCAGACACTCAGCCTTGTGGGCGAATCCGGGTGCGGCAAGTCCTCGGCCGGGCGTTCGATCCTGCGGCTGGTCGAGCCGATGGCGGGTGAGGTCAATCTGGACGGTGTCGATATCATGAAGCTGGACCCGTCCGGCCTGCGCAAGGCGCGGTTGGACATGCAGATGATCTTTCAGGACCCGTTCGCCTCGCTGAACCCACAGATGCAGTTGGTCGATCAGGTTGCCGAGCCGATGCGCAACTATGGCGTGGCGTCGGGATCAGAGTTGCAGGACCGCGTCGCGCAGTTGTTTGACAAGGTGCAGCTGCCGCGCAGCTTCATGCGTCGTTTCCCGCATGAAATGTCCGGAGGACAGCGCCAGCGGATCGCGATTGCCCGCGCACTGGCCCTGAACCCCAAGCTGATCATCGCGGATGAGGCAGTCTCGGCCCTCGACGTGTCGGTTCAGGCGCAGGTTCTGAACCTGATGATGGAGCTGCAGTCCGATTTGGGGCTGTCCTATCTGTTCATCAGCCATGACATGGCCGTGGTTGAACGTGTCAGCCACTATGTTGGCGTTATGTATCTGGGCCGCATTGTGGAACTGGGCCCGCGTGCACGTGTGTTTGAAAACCCGCAACACCCCTATACGCAGGCGTTGATGAAGGCAGTTCCAATTGCTGATCCGAACAAGCGAAAGACTGAAAAAGACCTGAACTTCAAACCGATCCCGTCACCGATCCATCCTGTCGATTACAAACCGGAACCCTCGCAATATCAAGAGGTTGAACCGGGTCACTTTATCCTGACCACAGACAGTGGGTACTGACACGATGGCCAAGCGCCTGACGCCGCTTGAGATCATGACCAAGCTGATCTCATTCCCAACCGTGAGTCGTGACACCAACCTGCCGTTGGTCGACTGGGTGGAAGAATACCTGCAAAGCCATGGGATCACGTCGCACCGCTGGCCTGATCCGGATCAGCCGCATAAGGCGGCGATCTTTGCGCATGTTGGCCCTTTGGAAGAAGGCGCAGTTGTGCTGTCCGGGCACACGGATGTCGTACCGGTTGACGGGCAACCCTGGGACACCGACCCCTTCACCGTGACCGAGGAGGACGGCAAATATTTCGGGCGCGGCACCTGTGACATGAAGGGATTTGATGCGCTTGCCATCTGGGCGCTGGTCGAGGCGCATTACGCACGTGTGAAACGACCGCTCCAACTTGCGCTGAGTTTTGATGAGGAAGTCGGGTGTACCGGGGCGCCGCCGATGATCGAGGCGATGCAGGGCGTTCTTCCCAAAGGCTCGGCGGTGGTTGTGGGCGAACCATCGATGATGCAGGCGGTGACGGGTCACAAGGGTGGGTTCGGCTTTGACACCCATATGGTCGGGTTCGAAGTTCACAGCTCGATCATGCACACAGGCGTCAACGCCATCATGGCGGCGGCCCCGTTGATCGACTGGGCCAACCAACAGAACGCGCGAAACATGGCGGCGCAACCCAGTACCGTTGCTGCCGTGTTCGATCCACCCTGGACAACCTGCCACGTCGGTATGATTGAAGGCGGAACAGCCCATAACATTACCGCCAAAGACTGCCGGTTCATGATGGATTTCCGGACTGTGCCCGATGAAACGCAGGCCCAATGGCGCGATGCCTATTTCGAACAGGTTCGGCAAGTTGAGGCTCAGATGCAGGCCGTTCACCCGGATACCCGCATCGAACTGACTGAAAACTTCGCGATTCCGGGGTTGATCCCGGAAGAGGATGGTGAAGCCGAAGCTCTGGTACGCGCCCTGACCGGAGACAACGCAAGCCATGTGGTCAGTTATGGGACCGAGGCAGGCCAATTTCAGGAGGCCGGGTATTCTGCCGTGATATGCGGACCCGGAGACATAGCGCAGGCCCATCAGCCGAATGAGTTCATTACGATTGAACAATTCGAAGCCGGTCATAAATTCATGCAGCGATTGGTTGAAAAACTATGCGCCTAGCCCGGTCTAAAATGGTGTCAGCGGTTGAGAGGGAGGTCTTGAGATGCCCGTAAAAAACAGACTTGCAAAAATGCATGGCGAGATCACCGAATGGCGTCGCCACCTGCACGCCCATCCGGAGCTGATGTATGACGTCCATGAAACTGCGGCGTTTGTCGCTGCCCGTCTGAAAGAATTTGGAGTGGACGAGATCACTCCGGGCGTTGGCAAAACGGGCGTTGTCGGGGTGATCAAAGGGCGCACGGACACGCAGGGGCGCGTCATCGGCCTGCGTGCAGACATGGACGCGCTTCCGATTGAAGAGGCGACAGGGCTGGACTATGCCTCGACCGTGTCGGGCAAGATGCACGCCTGCGGTCATGACGGGCATACTTCGATGCTGCTTGGGGCCGCGCAGTACCTTACCGAAACGCGCAATTTCGATGGCACCGTAGTTCTGATCTTCCAGCCTGCCGAGGAAGGCGGGGCCGGCGGTCTGGCCATGTGTCAGGACGGGTTGATGGACCGCTGGGGCATTCACGAGGTCTATGGCATGCACAATATGCCCGGTCTTCCGGTGGGAGAGTTCGCAATTCGCCCTGGCGCGTTGCTGGCCTCGTCCGATGAGTTTGAAATCACCGTCACTGGCAAGGGCGGACACGCCGCTGCACCGCACGAGGCAGTGGATACAACGCTGGTGGCCTCGCACATCGTTGTTGCCTTGCAATCGGTGGTGTCCCGGACCGTTGACCCGATCAAGCGAGTTGTCCTCACCGTTGGGACGTTTGTGACGGACAGCGTAGCGTCAAACGTGATAGCTCATACGGTTCGTTTGCAGGGAACCGTGCGGACACTTGACCCCGAATATCGCACAATCGCCGAAGAACGCGTGCGCCGGATCGCCGAGGATACGGCCTCGGCCTTTGGCGCGAAGGCGGAGGTTATCTGGACACCGGGATACCCGGTGACAGTGAATTCCGAGGCTGAGACGGGCTATGCGGCCGAGGCGGCAGCAGCGGTTGCGGGCAAGGTCAATGACAGCACGGACCCGGTCATGCCGTCCGAAGATTTTGCCTATATGCTTGAAGAACGCCCCGGCGCGTACATCTTTATCGGGAACGGGGATACGGCCATGTGCCACCACCCGCAATACAACTTTGACGACGACGCGATCCCCGCCGGTTGCAGCTGGTTTGCCGAGCTTGTGGAACGACGATTGCCTGTCGCATGAAACAGGGAGAATGACATGCCGATCAAGAACCGTCTCGCAGAGATGCATGATGAGATCACCGGTTGGCGGCGTGACATTCACCAACACCCGGAAATTCTGTACGACACCCACCGCACCAGTGCGCTGGTTGCGGAAAAGCTGAACGAGTTTGGTTGCGACGAGGTCGTGACCGGCATCGGTCGCACCGGAGTCGTCGGGGTCATTCGCGGCAAAAGCGACACGCGGGGCCGTGTGATTGGCTTGCGCGCCGATATGGATGCCCTGCCGATGCAGGAACAGACCGGGTTGGACTATGCCTCAGAAATACCGAATGCGATGCATGCCTGCGGTCATGACGGGCATACTGCGATGGTTTTGGGGGCCGCCAAGTATCTGGCGGAAACCCGCAACTTTGATGGCACGGCAATTGTGATCTTTCAGCCTGCCGAAGAGGGTGGGAATGGCGCCGAGGCCATGTGCAAGGACGGTCTGATGGATCGGTTCGGCATTCAGGAAATCTATGCGATGCACAATGTGCCGGGTGTTCCCACCGGGCAGTTTGCCATTCGCTCAGGCCCGTTGCTGGCAGCGGCGGACGAGTTTGACATCCAACTTGAAGGGCGCGGCGGCCACGCGGCAAAACCTCATCAGACGATTGATACAACGGTGATGCTGTCGCAGCTGATCGTGGCGTTGCAGACGATCGTGTCGCGCAACGCGGATCCGATTTTGCAGGCCGTGCTGTCTGTGACCTCGGTCGAGACATCTTCGAAAGCGTTCAACGTGATCCCGCAATCGGCGCGGATACGCGGCACCGTTCGGACCCATTCCAACGAGTTGCGCGACCTGATCGAACAACGGCTGAAGGAAGTCTCGGAAGGGACCGCCGCAACATTTGGCGGGTCCGTGAACGTCACCTATACGCGCGGTGTTCCAGTGACGATCAATGCCGAAGCCCAGACGGGATATGCAGCAGAGGCTGCGGTGTCGGTCGGGGGCAGTTGCATTGAAGCGCCGATGGTGATGGGGGGCGAGGATTTCTCGTTCATGCTGGAAGAGAGGCCCGGGGCATTCATCGTCTTGGGCAACGGTGACAGTGCCGGGCTGCACCACCCCGAATACAATTTCAATGACGAGATCATCCCCATTGGGTGCTCGTGGTTTGCGGAAATGGTCGAGCGCCGGATGCCGGCGGCGTGACCTGAATCAGGAGAGAGAAAAGACATGCCAGTCAAGAACCGCTTTGCCGAATTGCAGAATGAAATCACGGAATGGCGAAGGGATCTTCACGAAAATCCAGAGATCCTGTTTGAGACCCACCGCACCAGCGCGAAGGTGGCCGAGAAGCTGAAGGAGTTCGGATGCGATGAGGTTGTAACCGGTATCGGACGTACCGGCGTTGTGGGGGTGATCAAAGGCAAGTCGGACAGCAAGGGAAAGGTGATCGGCCTGCGCGCAGATATGGATGCATTGCCGATACATGAGGCGACGGGGTTGGACTATGCCTCGAAAACGCCGGGTGCGATGCATGCCTGTGGTCATGACGGGCACACAGCGATGTTGCTGGGGGCGGCAAAGTACCTGTCGGAAACCCGCAACTTTGACGGCACCGTTGTCGTGATCTTCCAACCTGCTGAAGAAGGGGGCGGCGGGGGGCGCGAAATGTGCGAAGACGGCATGATGGACCGCTGGAACATTCAGGAAGTTTACGGAATGCATAACTGGCCGGGACAGCCTGTCGGCAAGTTCGCAATCCGACCGGGGTCGTTCTTTGCGGCGACCGATCAGTTCGACATCACCTTTGAGGGTCGCGGCGGACATGCGGCCAAACCGCATGAGACCGTGGATACCACAGTTCTGGCAGCGCAGGCTGTCCTAACGCTGCAAACGATTTCTTCGCGCAATGCCGACCCGATTGATCAGGTTGTGGTGTCAGTGACATCGTTCGAGACGTCATCCAAGGCGTTCAATGTGATCCCTCAGACCGTGCAGATCAAAGGCACGGTGCGCACCATGAGCAAGGGCATGCGGGATCTGGCTGAAAAGCGGATCAACGAGATTTGCAACGGTGTTGCGGGCACGTTTGGCGGTACCGCTGACGTGACCTATATTCGTGGATATCCGGTGATGGTGAACAGCGACGAGCAAACAGAGTTTGCGGCGGATGTGGCCCGGTCGGTGTCCGGTGATTGCGACGAGGCACCTTTGGTCATGGGGGGCGAAGATTTTGCCTTTATGCTGGAGGAACGTCCAGGCGCCTACATTCTTGTGGGCAACGGTGACACCGCAATGGTTCATCACCCGGAATACAATTTCAACGACGAAGCCATTCCGGCCGGATGCAGCTGGTGGGCGGAGATTGTCGAACAGCGGATGCCAGCCGCTTGATGGAGAGGGTGGGGGCTCTGCCCCCACACCCCCGGGATATTTCTAGCCAGATGAAGCGGGATCCTCTGCTTGCAGATCAAGCACCGTGCAGAGGGTTTCGACGACGGTATCCAAGGCGGTCGACTGTGTATTGACGCAGGATTGTGCAGCCCTTCGGGCGGCTTGAAGGGCATTCTGGTCCGACAGCCAATGTGAAACGGCCTCAGAGAGGTCAGTGGATGTTTGGACCTCGACAGCGCCCTTGGCGTCGATCAGCGGGGCAAAGGTTTCTGCAAAGTTGAAATACCCCGGGCCGGTGATCACGGCGGCCCCGGCCTGAGCCGGTTCAAATGGGTTGTGTCCGCCAATCTCTTTCAGTGATCCCCCAAGGAAAACGATCGGGCAAAGCGCGTACCAGGTTCCGGTTTCGCCCAGTGTGTCGGCAACATACACGCGCGTCGTATTTGTGATGGGTTCATTTTTTGACCGGAAAGACGCGTTGAGCCCGGCGTTGTTCAGAAGGCCCGCCACCTCGCCGCGCCGTTCGGGGTGGCGTGGGATCAGGAGCAGCAGAAGGTCGGGCCAATGCTGCAATAATGCCTTGTGGGCTGTCAGAACGCTGTCTTCTTCTCCGGCATGGGTGGAACTGGCGATCCAGACCGGTCTGGCAGCTAATTGCGCGCGAATGTCATCCAGCGTATTCTGGTCCACAGGCAAAGGGTCGGACATGGCCTTGAGGTTGGTGCCGGGCTGCACGCGTTGGGCAGGGGCACCCATGGCAATCAGGTCGGCAGCTGTTTTGTCGTTTTGCGTCAGGAACAGGCGAAACTTATCCAGGATAAACCTTGCCGTTTTAGGGCGCTTTTTCCATCCGGTGACAGATTTGTCCGACAATCGTGCATTCAGCAGAGCCAGCGGAATGTCGCGCGCCGCGCTTTCGACAATCAGCCGCGGCCAGATCTCGCTTTCGACGAAGATCCCGGCATCGGGTTGCCAATGGTCCAGAAAGCGCCGGACCGGGCCGGCTGTGTCAAGCGGTGGGTACTGGTGCCGGGTGCGGGGCGGCAGGCGCTTTTCGATCAGGGCCGCTGAGGTTGGCGTGCCTGAGGTGATCAGAAACTCGGATTTGGGAAGGCGGGTGCCCAGCCGATTGATCAGAGTAAGGACCGACAAGCTTTCGCCGACGCTGGCGGCGTGGAACCAGATCAACTGCCCTGCGGGGCGGGGCTGACTGGCATGGCCAAGACGCTCGTGCTGGCGGTTGGCTGCTACGCCCGCAGCCTCAAGTTTCTTTCGGACGGTTCTCCAGACCAGAGGTGCGGCCAGAGAGATCAGAGCGCAGTACAGGTAGTACAGCGCTGTGGGTCGGTCTTGGGGATCCGGCATGTATCAGCCGCCTGTATGGCTCATATGGCGGCTCATCCGGCCATCGACGGACTGGCGGGAATAGTCGAAGTCGTGACCTTTTGGTTTCAGGTTGATCGCCGCGCGGATGGCATCTTCAAGCGGCTGTTCTGTATCGGGGTGATCCCGCAATGCGCCGCGCAGATCAGCCATGTCCTCCTGCCCAAGACACATATAAAGCTCGCCAGTACAGGTCAGGCGCACGCGGTTGCAGCTTTCGCAGAAATTGTGGGACAGGGGCGTGATGAAGCCGATCTTCTGACCGGTTTCTTCCAGCCTGATATAGCGGGCCGGGCCGCCAGTGCGTTCGGCCAGATCCGTGATTGTGTAATGGTTTTCGTACTCTTTGCGCACGTCCTTGAGCGACCAGTACTGGTCCAGGCGATCCTCGTTGCCGATATCGCCCATCGGCATGACCTCGATCCAGGTCAGGTCCATGTCGCGCTCGGCGCACCATTCAGTGATCTTGGGCAGTTCGGGTTCGTTGAAACCCTTGAGCGCAACAGCGTTGATCTTGATCCGCAGCCCTGCCTTCTGCGCCGCGTCGATGCCGTTCAGTACCTGTTTGAGGCGGCCCCAGCGTGTGACCTTGGCAAATTTGTCGTCATCCAGAGTATCCAGGGATACATTCACACGGCGCACACCGGCGGCATATAGATCTTCGGAGAAGCGATGCAATTGCGAACCGTTTGTCGTCAGCGTCAGCTCTTTCAACGCACCGCTGTCCAAGTGGCGAGTCATGGCGTTGAAGAAAGTCATGATATTGCGACGAACCAATGGCTCACCGCCGGTAATGCGCAGTTTCTCAACGCCCATTCTTACAAAGGTCGAGCACATGCGATCCAGCTCTTCCAGCGTAAGAAGGTCTTTCTTGGGCAGAAAGGTCATGTTTTCGGACATGCAGTAGACGCAACGAAAATCACAGCGGTCCGTAACGGAGACGCGGAGATATGTGATGGCGCGGGCAAACGGGTCGATGAGCGGAGCAGACATGCGACATAGGTAAAGCTGTAACCTGCCTGCGACAAGTGCGAACTGCGCTTTGCACTGGATCACGCCAGCATGGGGTTGTAGTTTCCGGGCATGAAAAAGACATTTGTATTTCTATGCGTTGTTTTGACCGGGTGCGACACTGTCCGGGCAACGACGGAACGTGTATTCGGGTCCGGGGGTGAGGCGGCTGAGGCCGTATCGGATGTCGAAACTGCGCCGGTTGTCGCTGAGGAGGTTCTTCAGCCCGAACCGGTTGCGGCACGCCCCAGTTGGGTCGGGGCCAAAACAACCATTGCCGGGCTTGGTGATCCGACCACGCCAGGACGCTGGATGCAGACGCCGCTGGTCGATAGCGAGGTAACGGCGCGGGTTGTTGTGCCCAAAACCGGCGCGCAGGCCTATATCACTCTGGTTCCTGCCGCAGGCCCGGAAAGTAGCGGCAGTCGCTTGTCGCTGGATGCCATGCGGGCCCTTCTGGTGCCATTGGACGAACTGGTCGAAGTCGCGGTTTATGCCGACTGACTTTTCAGGTATTTGGCTGCTTCGCGGCGGGCAAACGGCTTCATGGCACCACCATGTCTGTCCAAAAACGCGATCACGCGTTCGGGGTCGTGTTTGGACAGTTCCCGCAGCCACCAGGCGATTGATTTCTGAATAAACCAGTCGCGGTCAGGGACATATCCGGCGGCCCAGCCGAGGATACAGTCGCGACGTTGCAGGTCTTCGGGCTTGGGGTGGTTCTGTTTGGTCCAGGGCAGTGTTGCGACAAGGGCCGCGCGCCGGGTCCACATGTGATCGGACTGAGTCCACTGTTCGACGACAATCAGTCTCTCGGGGTCGGCCATCAGTCGTTTTTGCATCGCCATGCAGGCATGATCGGCGACGGCCCAGGCGTCAAAATCCGGTAGCCAGCTTTGAAGCAGGTCCCAAACCTGATCGTCGGGCCGGATGCGGGCCTGGGTCAGAAGCTTGGCCGCGGCAAGGCGCCCTTCGTGGATATCGGTTTGCCACAGCGCCCTGGCCAGCGTGACGCGTTTGTTCACATCCAGCTCTTGCCGCCATGTTTTGGTCAGATCGTTGAGAACCGGATTGGCGACACCCAGATAGACGCGATCCGCCTTGTGATAACTGGCCATCTGACCCGCACGTTCGGGGTCGGCATGGGCTTTGATCTGATCAAGAAAAGGGGTCAGCATTGGGGGCAGACCGGAGCGCCTGTCGGTTCGCCGTCAATCGTCTGGCTGTTCTTTTCGGCCCAATAAGACCGGATGTCGCCGTCCGTCTTGCCATCGACCCATTTCTGCATCGTGTCGCGGTCGGACTTGAATTCCATGAACGGCACTGCATACCCGCAAGAGGTCTGAACCATTTCGATCGACTGGTCATAGATCTGTCGCGCGCTGCGGTGGTTGGGGAAAAGATTGGCCAGTTCATCCCAGCCCTCATCTCTGACGTGCAGAGTGCGGGCTGTGCCATATGTGCGCAGGATCAGTGGGCGCGTGGTGAAGGAGCACCACATCAGTGTCATCCTGTTGACCTGCATCAGATGCCCCGCCGTCTCGTTGCCGCTGCCAGTCAGGTTCATCCAGACGATGCGGTTTGGCCCCAGCACCCGCAGCGAGTCCATACCTTTGGGCGAGATATTGACCTTTCCCTCGGTCCCGGCGGTGCCGACGAAGAACATATGCTGATCTTCGATGAACTTTTGATGCGCGTCATCAAGCCGGGGAAACTGTTTGGACATGGGTCACTCTACCGTCACTGATTTTGCCAGATTGCGCGGCTGGTCTACATCCGTCCCTTTGGCTACAGCTGTGTGATAGGCCAGCAACTGTGCGGGAACCGAATAAAGGATCGGCGCAAGACTGGTGTGAACATGCGGCATCCGGATCGTGCTCCAGACTCCGTCTCCGGCCTCGTCAATTCCATCATCATCAGACACAAGGATCACTTTGCCCTTGCGCGCCATCACTTCCTGCATGTTTGACACGGTCTTGTCGAACACCGTGTCTCGGGGCGCCATGACAACCACGGGCATATGTTTGTCGATCAGGGCGATGGGGCCATGTTTCAACTCTCCTGACGCATAACCTTCGGCGTGGATGTAGCTGATTTCCTTGAGCTTCAGCGCCCCTTCCATTGCCAGCGGATACATCAGGCCACGGCCCAGGAACAGAACGTCGCGCGCCTCGGACAGGCGTTGGGCCGCCTTGCGGATCGCCCGGTTCTGATCCAGTGCCGTGTTCAGCACGGTCGGCAATCCGCGCAGCGCAGCGGCATGATCGGCGATTTCCTCATCCGTCAGGGTGCCGCGATCTGTCGCCGCCTTGAGCGCGAGCATCAGCAAAACGCTTAGTTGACAGGTGAAGGCCTTGGTCGAAGCCACACCGATTTCAACGCCAGCATGGATCGGCAGGGCGATATCGCTTTCCCGAGCAATCGAACTTTCAGGGACATTGACGACAGAAACGATCTTGTCCGCCTTGCCCTCGCAATAGCGCAGCGCGGCCAGGGTGTCCGCGGTTTCTCCTGACTGGCTGACAAACAGCGCCAGTGTGCGACCCGTGATCGGAGGTTCGCGATAGCGAAACTCGCTGGCGATATCGACCTCAACCGGCATCTTGGCCAGTTGTTCGAACCAGTATTTCGCGGTCAGGCAGGCGTAAAACGCGGTGCCGCAGGCGACCATGGTCAGACGGTCCAGCTTGCTGAAATCCAGCTCGGCGTCGGGGAACACCACTTGATCACCGCCCGTGGGCAGGTAGGATCGGATGGCCTCGGCCACGACGATAGGCTGCTCAGCGATTTCCTTGGCCATGAAATGCTTATGCTCGCCCTTGTCGGCGCGCGCATGATCCAGCTTGATCTTGCGCTTTTCCCGGTTGGCCAGTTCACCGGCTTCGTTGCGGATTTCCAGCGATGTTCGGGTCAGAACCGCGCGGTCGCCTTCCTCAAGATAAGTGATCTGGTTGGTCAGCGGCGCAAGGGCAATGGCGTCCGAGCCCACATACATTTCACCATCGCCGTGGCCGATGGCCAGGGGTGATCCTTTGCGGGCCGCTACAATCAGGTCATCCTCACCATCGAAAAGGAATGCAAGGGCGAAGGCACCTTCCAACTTGTCGATGGTCTTGAAAGCGGCCTCGACCGGGGACATGCCTGTGTTGAGGTGATGTTCCGTCATCAGCGCGACGGTTTCAGTGTCGGTTTCGGTCTTGAAGGCCACGCCGTGTTTGGCCAGTTCCGCCCTCAGGTCGCGGTAGTTTTCGACAATTCCGTTGTGAACCACGGCCACCGGGCCCGCCTTGTGGGGATGCGCGTTGTTGACGGAAGGCGCACCATGTGTGGCCCATCGGGTGTGACCAATGCCGGATTTACCGGGCAGCGGATCATGCACCAACAGATCGCTGAGGTTGACCAGTTTGCCGACCGCACGGCGACGACCCAGGACACCGTCATTAACGGTTGCAATCCCGGCGCTGTCATAGCCGCGATATTCCAGCCGTTTCAGGGCTTCTACCAGTATAGGAGCCGCTTCATGCTGCCCCAAGACACCTACAATTCCACACATATCTCAGGCCTCGTTATCGCGGCGAGCCTTCTTCGCCTTCAACATATCAAACAGTTTTCTCGCGTAGCCGGGTTTGTTTTCCTGCTTGGCACGCGCCACGGCCAACGCCTCGGGCGCCACGTCTTTGGTCACCACGGTGCCTGTCGCTGTCATTGCGCCATCGCCCACAGTGACCGGGGCCACGAGCATGGTATTGGAGCCGATAAAGACATTCGCACCAATGGTGGTCTTGTGCTTCATCACGCCATCATAGTTGCAGGTGATTGTTCCCGCGCCGATATTCGTCGCAGCACCCACTGATGCGTCCCCGATATAGCTGAGGTGGTTGACCTTCGCGCCTTCGGCAATTTCTGCATTCTTGATCTCGACGAAATTGCCAACCCGCGTGTTTTCGGCCAGTTCCGCGCCGGGGCGCAGCCGCGCGTAGGGGCCGACAATGGCGCCGCGACTGACATGGCACCCTTCCAGATGGGAAAAGGCCCGGATGGTTGCACCGCTTTCGACGGTCACTCCGGGGCCGAAGACCACGTTGGGTTCGATTACTGTGTCACGCCCAATCACAGTGTCTGCGGACAAGTATACCGTATCCGGTGCCATCAATGTGACACCCATATCCAGCAGTTCTGCCCGCGCGCGCGCCTGAAACACCGCGTCGGCGGCAGCCAGATCAGCGCGTGAGTTCACGCCCAGCGTCTGGGCCTCGTCACAGGCGACGGCGGTTACGTTCAGACCGCGTTTGCGGGCGATCTCAACTACGTCTGTCAGGTAGTATTCGCCTGAGGCATTGTTGTTTTCAACGGAGTCAATCAGCGAAAAAAGCAACTGGGCATTACAAGCTAAAAGGCCCGAGTTGCAAAATGTTATGGTGCGCTCTTCATCTGATGCGTCTTTGAATTCGACAATGCGTTCCAACGTGTCGCCATTCATGACCAACCGGCCATAGCGGGCCGGATCAGCCGCTTCGAACCCAAGGATGACCAGGTCGTTCCCAGATCGAGCCTCGACCATCCGTTCCAGCGTGTCGTGTTGTAAAAACGGGGTGTCGCCGTAAAGAACCACGATATCACCGTCGAACCCGTCCAGTGCCGTCCTGGCCTGACCGACCGCGTGGGCCGTACCCAACTGTTCTTCCTGAACGGTTATCCGGGCATCTTCGTCTTCGTCCTGAGCAACCTTTGCTACAGCATCGGACCCGTGGCCGGTAACGATCACCGTACGTTCGGGCGACAGGACAGACCCGGCGCGCATCGCGTGAACAAGCATCGGAGCCTGAGCGATGGGATGCAGGACTTTGGGAAGATCCGAATTCATCCTGGTGCCTTTTCCGGCGGCAAGGATGACAAGGGCAATGGTCATGAAATCGTTTTCTCTTTGTGTTTTGTTGCCGACCGTTTTATCCGCTGAGGGCAAAGGCGCAAGCTGTTCGGCCATCAAACAAGATTGCCGATTGAAACAGGGCACGGCGAAAACCTGCCGAAACAGGAGGCTACATGCGGACCGTCATCTTCGATCTGGACGGCACATTGGCGGATACATCGGGCGATTTGCTGGCTGCGGCGAACCATTGTTTTCGCGAAATGGGGCATGGTGATGTGCTGGTCCATGGGCAGGATGCAGGCATTGCGTTGCGCGGCGGGCGCATGATGTTAACCCAAGGGCTGAAACGCGTTGGAGCTTACGACGAGGACACCGTTCAGACCTATTATCCTGTTCTGCTTGAGGCTTACGCGCAGGATATCGACACCCACACAAGCTTCTATCCGGGAGCGTTACAAGCCGTCGAGATGCTGAGTAACGCGGGCTACGGTGTCGGCATTTGCACCAACAAGCCGGAACATCTGGCCGAATTGTTACTAACGCGCATGGGAGTGCGGGATCGTTTTGCCTCGTTGGTCGGTGCGGATACGCTGCCGGTGCGCAAACCGGACCCGGCCCCTCTGCGCGAGGCTGCGCGCCGTGCCGGTGGCGACCCGGCCTGTTGCGTGCTGATCGGCGACTCGGATACTGACCGCAATACCGCCCGGGCGGCAGGGGTCCCATCGGTTTTGGTGACTTTCGGACCGTCAGGGGAGGACATGGCAGCGCTGGAGCCCGAAGCGCTGCTGCATCATTTTGATGACTTGCCCGATCTTGTGCCTGATCTGATTGGTGCGGCAGCCTGAAACCTTGACCGGACCCTGTCGGAGAGCCAGAAAAAGACCATGACGGAAACATTCACTGGTAATTTCACGCAGCAGGAACCCCTTCCAGACGATGCAATCGAGGCAGCGCTGGCTGTTCTGCGTCACGGGCGGCTGCATCGTTATAACGTGGTCCCCGGTGAGTTGGGGGAAACGGCCCTGTTGGAGCAGGAGTTTGCGGCACAGATGGGGGCCAAGTATTGCTTGGCGGTTTCCTCTGGCGGTTATGCGCTTGCCACCGCGTTGCGGGCCGTCGGTGTGCAGCCGGGCGACCCGGTTCTGACCAACGCGTTCACTCTGGCCCCGGTGCCGGGATCAATTGCCTCGGTCGGGGCGCGGGCGATCTTTGTCGGCGTCACCGAAAACCTGACCATCGATCTGGAGGATCTTGAGGGTAAACTGGATCAGGCCCGTGTCCTGATGCTTAGCCATATGCGCGGGCATCTGTGTGATATGGATCGTCTGATGCAGATGTGTGACGCGGCGGGCGTTATCGTGATCGAGGATTGCGCACACACGATGGGCGCGGCTTGGCGCGGTCAGTTGTCGGGACGGCAGGGGGCAATCGGGTGTTATTCCTGCCAGACCTATAAGCACGTAAACTCGGGCGAGGGTGGTTTGCTGGTTACAGATGACGCGGAACTGGCGGCCAAGGCTACAATGCTGTCGGGGTCATACATGCTGTATGAACGCCATCTGGCAGCGCCGGGACCTGAAGTGTTCGAGCGGATAAAGTACACCACACCCAATGTGTCCGGTCGCATGGACAATTTGCGCGCCGCTATCCTGCGCCCTCAGTTGCGGGATCTGGACCGGCAGGTGAAACGGTGGAACGAGCGCTATCGCGAGATCGAGACCGGGCTGCGCGGCACTCCGGGCCTGACAATAGTCGAGCGACCCGAAGAGGAAACCTATGTCGGGTCTTCGATCCAGTTCCTGCTGCTGGATTGGTCGCCTGAGCGGATAGCCGACGTTATCAGCCGCTGCGCCGCGCGTGGGGTCGAGATCAAATGGTTTGGCGGGGCTGAGCCAACAGGGTTCACGTCGCGCTATGACAGCTGGAGATATTTCGAAAGTGAACAGATGCCGGAAAGTGACCGTGTTCTGGCAGGCATCATGGATATGCGTGTGCCGCTGACCTTTTCGCTGGAGGATTGCCGAGTGATCGCGCGCATCATCCGAGCCGAAGTGGGCGCAGTTTATCAATCCTAGCCAAACAGAGTGCGCTTTCAGCGCACGCTCGACCCTTGAGAGCGCCGCCCGGTCCGGGCGGCGTTTTGTGTTTTGGTCCAGGCTTTCACAAAGATTGACCGAAGACAGATTCGCTGTTAGAGATTTATTGAACACTTGTTCATTAATGCGGAGGGAGGACACAGATGTTCATGGCCACGATGAAGTTTGATCTGGGTGAGGATGTGAACGCCCTGCGCGAGATGGTACATCGGTGGGCGCAGGAGCGCGTCAAGCCGATGGCGGCTGAGATTGATGCCAAGAACAGCTTTCCGAATGAACTGTGGAAAGAAATGGGAGAGCTTGGGCTATTGGGTGTCACCGTGCCAGAAGAATACGGCGGTGCGGGCATGTCCTATTTGGCGCATACAATTGCTGTCGAAGAGGTCGCGCGTGCTTCGGCCTCGGTTTCGTTGTCTTATGGGGCGCATTCCAACCTGTGTGTGAACCAGATCAAGCTGAACGGTTCGGAAGAGCAGAAACAGAAATACCTGCCGCGCCTGGTCTCGGGCGAACACGTAGGCGCGCTGGCAATGTCGGAACCTTCCGCAGGTTCAGACGTGGTGTCGATGAAGCTGCGGGCGGAAAAACGCAACGACCATTACCGCCTGAACGGCAACAAGTACTGGATCACAAACGGGCCGGACGCGGATACACTGGTGGTTTATGCCAAGACGGACCCCGATGCCGGATCAAAAGGCATTACCGCATTTCTGATTGAAAAAGAGATGAAGGGTTTTTCGACCTCACCCCATTTCGACAAGTTGGGGATGCGCGGGTCGAACACGGCTGAACTGATCTTTGAAGATGTTGAAGTGCCGTTCGAGAACGTACTGGGAGAAGAGGGCAAGGGCGTAGCCGTGCTCATGTCAGGTCTGGATTATGAGCGCGTGGTTCTGGCCGGGATCGGCACCGGCATCATGGCCGCCTGTCTGGATGAGGTGATGCCGTATCTGGCCGAGCGCAAGCAATTCGGCAAACCGATTGGCAGCTTCCAACTGATGCAGGGCAAGATTGCCGACATGTATACCGCGATGAACTCGGCCCGGGCCTATGTCTATGAGGTGGCTAAGGCCTGTGATCGTGGAGACGTAACCCGGCAGGATGCAGCGGCGTGCTGTCTTTACGCATCCGAACAGGCGATGGTTCAGGCGCATCAGGCGGTTCAGGCGCTGGGCGGGGCAGGGTTTCTGTCTGACGCACCGGTTAGCCGGATCTTCCGGGACGCCAAGCTGATGGAGATCGGCGCAGGCACCAGCGAGATTCGACGGATGCTGATCGGCCGGGAAATGATGAACGAAATGCGCTGAATGAAGACGCCCCGCAGACGAGGTTACAGCGGGGCGTTTCGATCAAAGGATCAGAAGCGATGAACGTAGGAAATACCGACCAGCCAAGGGTCGATGTTCGCAGTGCCAATATCGGCTCCGTTCAGAGTGACGTCCGAGTCGATGTCGAACCAGCGTACATTCAGACGGACTGCACCTTTGTCGGTGATCATGTAGTCGAGACCGGCTTGCAGCGAAACGCCGAAGGAATCATCGACCTTGAGGTTGCCAAGGGCAGATTGCTCGTCAAAGAAGATGGTATAGTTCAGACCGGCGCCGACATAGGGCTTCCAGGCGCTATTGGTCGGGAAGTGATAGTTCAGCGACAAGGTGGGCGGCAGATGCTTGACGCTGCCAGCGTCCACGCTTCCGCCCAAGGTGACGTTATGTTTGAACGGGGTCGCGGCCAGCAGCTCGATCCCCAGATTGTCCTGGATGAAATACTCGGCGGTGAAGATCGGGCGCGTATCCGAGTCGATATCGGCGCTAAGGCCGGCCAGTGTTCCGTTGTTGGATTTCGGGTCCAGATAACCCACACCGATACCGAGCGTCCAATCCCCCTGAGATTGGGCAAACGCAGGTGCAGCCAGAGCCACCAACGCGGTGGAAAGGGTCAATGCGGCGAGTTTCTTGGTCATTGTCTTGCCTTTGGTTCTGTTGATGACCTTGGTGTTGCAGCGATTGGAACTGCCCACTCTGATCTGCATCAAGTTTATGTGAAGGAATTGGGTGCAGTTGAACCGCGAAGTGCAGGAAATATAGGGAAAATTCGCCGTGCTAACCGCTGAGCGCATACCGGGTTTGCGCCCGGATGGAGGCTGGGTTCTGCCGGACAGGCTGAACATGGCGCAGCAGTGCCTGCGGCATGCGGGGGACCGGGTCGCGCTGATCGATTTGACCGGACCGGACCCGCAGCACATCAGCTTTGCGCAGCTGTCGCAAATGACAGACGGAATAGCCCGCGCATTATTGCGCCATGTGCAACCCGGTGATCGCGTCGGAGTGTTGCTGAGCCAGTCGCCATGGTGCGCGGCGGCCCATCTGGCGATCTGGAAGATCGGGGCTGTGTCGGTCCCTTTGTTCAAACTGTTCAAGCAGGACGCGCTGCGGTCGCGGGTCAGTGACGCTGGTGCCCGGATTGTACTGACCGACGCCGAAGGGGCTGATCTGTTGGGTGATCTGGCCGCGCCGTTGATTGCATCGGAAATTGGCGAAGATGGCCCCGCTGTGCCATCTGCCGCGACCGGCCCTGACGATCCGGCGGTGTTGATCTATACCTCGGGCACAACCGGCAGCCCGAAGGGCGCGCTGCATGGGCACCGGGTTCTGACCGGTCATTTGCCAGGGGTTTCGATCAGCCATAATCACTTGCGCGAAGGCGACTGTCTTTGGACCCCGGCGGATTGGGCGTGGATCGGCGGGTTGTTCGACGTGCTGATGCCGGGTCTTGCGCTGGGCATTCCTGTTGTCGCGGCACGGCTTGAGAAATTCACCCCCGAGGCCTGCGCTGACATCATCGCGCGTGGCGGGGTGCGGAACGTCTTTTTCCCACCAACGGCGCTGCGAATGCTCAAGGCAGCAGATCAGGTGATCCCCGGTCTGCGCTCGGTCGCGTCCGGGGGTGAACCGCTGGGTGCCGAAATGCTGGCATGGGGCCAGAAGGCCTTTGGTCTGACGATCAACGAATTCTATGGCCAGACCGAGTGCAACATGGTCGTATCCTCCTGCGCCGAAGATTTCCCTGTGCGCCCCGGCTGTATCGGCCAACCGGTGCCGGGGCATGAGGTTGCGGTGATTGATGAGGACGGAAACCCGACCGGGGACGAGGGCGACGTCGCCATCCGGCGCGGCTCGGCCTCGATGCTGCTGGAATACTGGAACCGACCCGAGGCAACCGCCGAGAAGTTCCGGGGCGATTGGCTGATCACCGGTGATCGCGGTGTATGGGAGGGCGACTATCTGTGCTTTGTCGGTCGGGATGATGACGTGATTACCTCCGCCGGGTATCGCATTGGCCCCGCCGAGATCGAGGATTGCCTGCTGACCCACCCGGCAGTGGCGACGGTTGGCGTGGTCGGCAAACCCGACCCGCTGCGGACCGAGATCGTGAAGGCTTATGTGGTGTTGAAGACGGGGGCCGAGGCGGCGGAACAGGAGTTGCAGGACTGGGTCAAAGAACGTCTGGCGCATTATTCGTATCCGCGCGAGGTGGCGTTTCTGGACGAGTTGCCGATGACGGTGACCGGGAAGGTAATCCGGAAGGAATTGAAAGCGCGGGCAGAAAGGGAATTGAGAAAATGAGCCGTTTCAACTCGTCAAATATGCTTCGTATTGTATCGGGTTTCTCATTGACCGTTTCGCTAACTTTCTCTGGAGGTAAGGCAGCAGTTGGGGATTCCGAAAATCTGATCTTCCTACCTTATGATGCAATGAAACAAGACGTTGTATCCTGTATGGAAAACGAGGACTTTCTAGGCGAACCAGAGTCCTGTGCTCGAGTATCATTCGAAACTTGTATGAAAGACTGGCAAGTTCCTGCCTCTCGCTCCAAAGCAGCTAGCTGCATCCATCATGAATATCTTATCTGGAGAGAGCAGTACCAAGAGGTTCTGTTAAACATGCTGTACACGGCGCAAAGTACCGATCGCGATGCAGCGACGGATGCAAGCCCAAACATTGATGCCTTCGCCCAGATAATGAGTATTGAGAGCCAATGGCAGCAGTTACGTGAAAGCGAGTGTAGATATGCGATGAGTCTGGCGGCTGGCGGAACCGCCGGAAACACGATTTACCCAGTATGCCTAGCTGAATTCACGGCGCAGCGTATTGCGCTCCTCAATGCTCGGAGAAGAAAATGAAACTCACATCCAAAGCCATGCCCGGCTCCGAGGGCTTCAAGACAAACCGCGCCGCTCATCTCGATGCGCTGGCGCAAATCTCTACTGCTGCCGAAGCAGCCCGTATGGGGGGCGGTGAGAAATCCCGAGCGCGGCATGAATCCCGAGGAAAGATGCTCCCCCGCCGAAGGGTGGCGAACCTGCTTGATCCGGGGTCTCCGTTTTTGGAAATCGGCGCGACAGCGGCGCATGGGATGTATGGTGATGCAGCACCTTGTGCCGGGGTGATCGCCGGGATTGGCCGGGTGCAGGGGCGCGAGGTCATGGTGGTGTGTAACGATGCCACCGTGAAGGGCGGCACCTATTATCCGATGACCGTCAAAAAGCACCTGCGCGCGCAGGAGATTGCCGAGGAAAACCATCTGCCGTGCATCTATCTGGTCGACAGTGGCGGCGCGAACCTGCCCAATCAGGATGAGGTGTTCCCAGACCGCGACCACTTTGGGCGTATCTTCTACAATCAGGCGCGGATGAGCGCGAAGGGTATCCCTCAGATTGCCGTGGTGATGGGATCATGCACGGCGGGTGGGGCCTATGTACCTGCGATGTCCGATGTGACGATCATCGTAAAGGAACAGGGCACGATCTTTCTGGCAGGGCCACCATTGGTCAAAGCTGCAACGGGTGAGGTTGTTAGCGCCGAGGATCTGGGTGGCGGCGATGTGCACACACGCCTGTCGGGTGTGGCGGATTATCTGGCCGAAGATGATGCACATGCGCTGGCATTGGCGCGGCGGGCTGTCGGGTCATTGGGGGGTGCCGGGCTGAAGCCCGGCCTACTGTTCGAAGCACCCGAGGAGCCAGCTTATGATCCGGATGAAATTCTGGGTGTCGTTCCCGCCGACTTGCGCACGCCCTATGACATCCGTGAAGTGATCGCACGGCTGGTCGATGGCTCTCGGTTTGATGAGTTCAAACCCCGCTTTGGCGAGACACTGGTCACCGGCTTTGCCCATGTCAAAGGGTGCCCAGTCGGGATCATTGCCAACAATGGCGTGCTGTTCTCGGAGGCTGCGCAAAAGGGCGCGCATTTTGTCGAGCTGTGTTCGCAGCGCAAAACGCCCCTGGTCTTCCTGCAGAACGTCACCGGCTTTATGGTCGGCCGCAAATACGAGAACGAAGGGATCGCCCGCCACGGCGCCAAGATGGTGACGGCAGTTGCAACGACGAGCGTTCCCAAGATCACGATGCTGGTGGGCGGCTCGTTTGGGGCCGGGAACTATGGCATGGCAGGACGCGCCTATCAGCCAAGGTTTCTGTGGACATGGCCGAACTCTCGGATTTCGGTGATGGGGGGCGAGCAGGCCGCAGGCGTATTGGCGACAGTCAGGCGCGACGGGATCGAACGACAGGGCGGTACCTGGTCGGCCGAGGAAGAGGCCGAATTCAAACGTCCGACGCTGGACATGTTCGAAGAGCAATCGCACCCGCTATATGCCTCGGCCCGTCTCTGGGACGATGGCATCATCGACCCGCGCAAAAGCCGCGATGTGCTCGCCTTGTCGCTGAGTGCGGCGCTGAATGCCCCGATTGAGGAGACACGTTTCGGCGTGTTCAGGATGTAAGATGAACGTTTCATTGAATGACGTCATGGCCCGCTATCCTGGTGCCCAGACTTTCAAGTTTGGTGACAATGCCCGGCTGAGTGCTGAGCTGCTGGCTCTGGTACGATCAGGGCGGAAAACGGCAACCTGCGGTGCGTTGCGCAACTATCCCGAAGGTAGCCCTGACACTCCTGTTGTCGGGCGGAGAGACATTGCGCTGGATTGGGATGATCGTCCGGCATTGGTGATCGAAACGGTCGACGTCTCGACCTGCCGATACTGCGACGTAACCGAGGATTTCGCGTTGGCAGAGGGCGAAAATGAAACGCTCGAGGGATGGAGAGAGGGGCATCGCCAGTATTTCGAACGCAATGGCGGGTTTGATCCCGAGATGGAGCTGCTGTGCGAACGATTTCGCCTTGTCGAAGTTCTGGCGGTTGAGGGGTAAGCTATGTTCAACAAAATCCTGATTGCCAACCGGGGCGAGATCGCTTGCCGGGTTATGGAAACCGCTCAGAGGATGGGCGTGTCCTGTGTGGCTGTTTATTCCGATGCGGACGCTGCGGCCAAGCATGTGCAGATGGCGGATAAGGTCATTCATATCGGCGGCCCCGCCCCGGCGGAAAGCTATCTGAAGGGCGATGTGATTATTCAGGCTGCGCTGGATACGGGCGCGCAGGCGATCCATCCCGGTTATGGCTTCCTGTCAGAGAACCCCGATTTCGTCGACGCGGTCGAGGCTGCGGGTTTGACCTTTATCGGCCCATCAGCGGATGCGATCCGCAAGATGGGCCTCAAGGATGCGGCCAAGGTGTTGATGGAACAGGCTGGCGTGCCCGTGGTGCCCGGCTATCACGGCGACAATCAGGATCCCGAACATTTGGCGGGTGCGGCGGATGCGATTGGGTATCCGGTGCTGATTAAGGCCGTTGCAGGCGGCGGCGGTAAAGGTATGCGTCTGGTCGAACGCCCCGAGGATTTCCGTTCCGCATTGGACAGCGCACGGGGCGAAGCCAAAACCGCTTTTGGCAATGACGCAGTGCTGGTCGAGAAATTCGTGGCCAAACCTCGCCATATCGAAGTGCAGGTATTTGGTGACGGTACCCATGCGGTGCATCTGTTTGAACGCGATTGCTCGTTGCAACGCCGCCATCAGAAAGTGATCGAAGAGGCACCAGCCCCGGGCATGACTTCTGAGATGCGCGAGGCGATGGGGCAGGCCGGTGTGCGCGCCGCCGAGGCGATAGGTTATAAGGGTGCAGGCACGGTTGAATTCATCGTCGATGCCTCGGACGGGCTGCGCCCCGACAGATTCTGGTTCATGGAGATGAACACGCGCCTGCAGGTTGAGCACCCGGTGACAGAAGCCATCACTGGCGTCGATCTGGTGGAATGGCAGTTGCGCGTTGCAGCAGGAGAGAGCCTTCCCAGGCAACAGGATGATCTGTCGATCTCGGGCCACGCCTTCGAAGCCCGGCTTTATGCCGAGGACGTGCCGAAAGGATTCTTGCCGGCGACAGGTACACTGACCCATCTGGTTTTCCCGGCCAACTGCCGTGCGGATAGTGGCGTTCGCGCAGGCGACACGATCAGCCCGTGGTATGACCCTATGATTGCCAAAGTGGTGGTACACGGTCCGACCCGCGCCGTCGCGCTTGAGACGTTGAACCGAGTGCTGCGGGAGACCGAAGTGGCGGGCACCGTTACGAACCTCGCCTTTCTGGGCGCGCTGACCCGCCATGACGGATTTGCCTCGGGCGATGTAGATACGGGCCTGATCGGGCGCGATCTTGACGGGTTGGTGCAGGAATCGCCGACTTCGGCCACAACCGCTGTTGCGGCTGCGATGACCGCACTGAATCTGGTGGATGTCGCGCCTGACACCGGGTTTTCGCTCTGGGCTCCGTTGCATCGGGCGGTGCAATTGTCCGATCAGGGAGAAGTTCTTGATCTGGACGTGCAAGTCGACGGGTCGGATCGCCAGCTTTGGCAGCTGGGCGAACACCGTGTCGTGGCCGAGCGGATCTCGGGGCGGTGGGCGCTGAGCGGCGCACCGATGCCCCGGGTGGCTGTCAGCGGAACTACTTTGACCGTATTTACTGACTACGGTCGCAGTTTCGACGTTATCGATCCGCTTGACCGGGATGCCAGCGCGACGGGTGACACCAACGTGATCGAGGCGCCGATGCCGGGTCTGGTCAAGGCAGTCTTTGCCACCGCGGGGCAAACCGTTCAAGAAGGCGACCGTTTGGCTATTCTCGAAGCGATGAAAATGGAGCATTCGTTGCTGGCCGCGCGCGATGGTGTGGTGGCCGAGGTGCTGGTCAAAGATGGCGCGCAGGTCGAGGCTGGGGCGGCTTTGGTGCGTTTGGAAGAAGAGTGATCTGTACCCGCGCGGTTTGACGTGGCACGGTCGCGCGATCCGTATTTGGAATGAGAACAAGCCATAAGGGGTTCTGACATGGGTGATCTGGTCGAAATCTACGAAGTTGGACCGCGCGACGGGCTACAAAACGAAACACGTGAGATACCGGTTGCCGACAAGGTGGCGCTGATCAATTGCCTCAGCCGCGCCGGATTTCGACGGATCGAAGTTGCAAGCTTTGTCTCTCCTAAATGGGTTCCTCAAATGGCGGGGTCGGCGCAAGTTCTGGCCGGTATTACCCGCGCGGACGGAGTGCGGTACGCGGCGTTGACGCCGAATATGCGCGGGTACGAGGATGCGCTGGCCGCCAAAGCGGATGAGATTGCCATTTTTGCGTCTGCTTCCGAGGGGTTTTCCAAGGCAAACATCAATGCCTCGATCGCCGAGTCAATCGAACGGTTCACGCCGATTCTCGAAGCGGCGCGTCATATCGACCTTCCGGTTCGCGGCTACGTCTCTTGCGTGACGGATTGCCCCTATGATGGCCCGACCCCGCCCGAGAAAGTCGCCGAAATTGCCGACCGGTTGTTTGCGTTGGGCTGTTACGAGGTGTCATTGGGGGACACGATCGGGCAAGGCACGCCAGACAAGATTGCTCATATGCTTCTGGCGGTTCGGGAAAGGGTTCCTGTGACGCGGCTTGCCGGGCATTTTCATGACACCAATGGGCGTGCAAACGACAATATCGATGCGGCACTTTCGCTGGGTGTGCGTGTGTTCGACGCGGCCGTGGGTGGGCTTGGCGGTTGCCCATATGCTCCGGGGGCTGCGGGTAATGTCGCGACTGAAACCGTTGCAGCGCATTTGCACCGGTTGGGCTATCAAACCGGTCTGGATATCGATGTGGTCGAAGAGGCCGCGCAGATGGCCAAGGCGTTGAGAGGCTAACATGTTCGAAACAATCTCGATTTCAGCAGACGAACGCGGTGTTGCCACGTTAACTCTGGACCGGGCGGAAAAGCACAACGCGCTCTCGGGTCAGATGATTGCCGAGCTGACGCAGGCCGCGTCGCAACTGGGTCAGGATGGCTCTGTCAGAGCGGTCGTTCTGGCTGCTGCGGGAAAGACGTTTTGCGCTGGTGGTGATCTGGGATGGATGCAGGACCAGATGGCGGCCGACAAGGCGACGCGGTTTGTCGAGGCGCGCAAGCTGGCCGAGATGTTGCAGGCGTTGAACACGATTCCCAAACCCCTGATCGGGGCGCTACAAGGCAACGCCTTTGGCGGAGGTGTTGGAATGGCGGCCGTGTGCGATGTCGCCATCGGTGTAGATAGTCTGAAGATGGGACTGACCGAGACCCGGCTTGGGCTGATCCCAGCGACAATCGGCCCTTATGTTATCGCTCGTATGGGTGAGGCGCGGGCACGGCGTGTATTCATGTCGGCCCGGTTGTTCGATGCGCCCGAAGCGGTTGATTTGGGATTGCTGGCAAAGGCTGTGCCTCCCGAGCAGCTTGCGACCGCGATAGAAGATGAAGTCCGGCCCTATCTTTCGTGCGCGCCGGGGGCAGTCGCGTCAGCCAAGGCTCTGGTTCGAACTCTGGGACCTCGTATAGATGATGCCACAATCGACCAGACCATCAACGAACTGGTCGAACGCTGGGAAACGGAAGAGGCGCGTGAAGGGATCGCGGCGTTCTTCGAAAAACGTAAACCTGCATGGAATAAGTAAGTTTACCGAGTTTCCGCAAGCCAATGCAAAACGCGCGAAATGCGATTCTATGCCGCGCTGTCAAGCGTATGTTTGATGGTGAACGGGGCTGTGTTCGGTTGACCCTCTGACCCGGCGGGGATAGAGAATGTCCAGTCAACACGCCAATTGACGGCGCACCCGACAAGATGCGTGCGCAAGAAAGGAGCTATTCGTGGAAGACCTGCTGCGGGAGTACCTCCCGATTCTGGTGTTTCTGGCCGTTGCCGTAGGCCTTGGAATCGTCCTGATTCTTGCCGCCGTTGTACTGGCTGTCCGCAGTCCCGACCCCGAAAAGGTCAGCGCATATGAATGTGGCTTCAACGCCTTCGACGATGCGCGAATGAAATTTGACGTCCGATTCTATCTGGTCTCGATTCTCTTCATCATCTTCGATCTTGAGATCGCATTCCTGTTTCCCTGGGCCGTCGGGTTCCGCGATATCAGCGATGTCGGCTTCTGGTCGATGATGGTGTTTCTGGCCGTGCTGACCATCGGCTTTGCCTATGAGTGGAAGAAAGGGGCCCTGGAATGGGAGTGATGACCGGTGCAAACACCGCTGGCGTCGACAAGGAAGTCGCCACCCAGGCCCTGAATGCCGAGTTGCAGGACAAAGGTTTTCTGCTGACCTCGAGCGAGGATATCATCAACTGGGCCCGTACCGGTTCGCTGCACTGGATGACCTTTGGTCTGGCCTGCTGCGCGGTTGAAATGATGCACACCTCGATGCCGCGCTATGATGCGGAACGTTTCGGCATCGCCCCGCGCGCCTCTCCGCGCCAATCTGACGTGATGATCGTGGCCGGCACGCTAACCAACAAGATGGCCCCTGCCTTGCGCAAGGTTTACGACCAGATGCCCGAGCCGCGCTATGTGATCTCGATGGGGTCCTGCGCGAATGGCGGTGGTTACTACCACTATTCCTATTCTGTCGTGCGTGGCTGTGACCGGGTTGTTCCGGTGGATATTTATGTGCCCGGCTGCCCTCCGACCGCCGAGGCGCTGCTTTACGGTCTGCTACAGCTACAACGCAAAATCCGCCGCACCGGCACAATTGTACGCTGAGGGGAAGGGTAGATGAGCGAAGCACTCAAAGAACTCGGCACCCAGCTTGAACTGAAACGAGCCGATTGTGTTCTGTCCTGGGATGTGACCCATGGTGAGCTGAACGTCGATGTAGCGCCGTCGAACCTCGTGGAATTCGTAGAATTCCTGCGGTCGGACCAAAATTGCAAGTTCTCGACACTGGTGGATATCACCGGCGTCGATTACCCCGAACGCGCCAAGCGGTTCGACGTGGTGTATCACTTCCTGTCGATGTACCAGAACCAGCGCATCCGTCTGCGGGTTTCGATCCGCGAAGATGACATGGTGCCTTCGATAGTCGATATCCACCCCTCGGCCAACTGGTTCGAGCGTGAGGTGTTCGACATGTTCGGCATCCTGTTCTCGGGCCATCCAGACTTGCGGCGCATCCTGACGGATTATGGCTTCCGTGGCCATCCGCTGCGCAAGGATTTCCCGACCACGGGCTACACCGAGGTGCGTTATGACGAGGCGCAGAAACGCGTCGTCTACGAGCCGGTCAGTCTAGTGCAGGAGTACCGTCAGTTTGATTTCATGTCCCCATGGGAAGGTGCGAACTACATTCTGCCAGGGGATGAGAAACAGGAGACCGAATAATGGGTGGCATCTGGTGGCTGATCCTGTCTGCGCTGACCATCATTCCGATGGTGAAGATTTTGCCGTTCTTCGGGATCAACAAATACTGGTGCCTGCTGTGTCTGGTTCCTTTCGGCACGATCGCATTGCTGTGGTGGGTCGGGCTGAAACTGCAAGAGTTGGAGCGCCGCTGAGATGATAGGTGAGTTGATCATTCTGGGCGCGTTTGGGGTTCTACTGGCCGGGTCTGCGGTCAAGGCGGTCGAGGCCGAAAAGGTCCGGGTTCGGGCCGAAGCAAAGAAGAAACGAGGGCGTTGATGGACGGCTCAAGATATGATGACGGCAGCACGGACGCGCTGAGCGGCGAGCAGAAGATCCGCAACTTCAACATCAACTTCGGCCCGCAACACCCCGCGGCGCACGGAGTTTTGCGTTTGGTGCTCGAGTTGGACGGCGAGATTGTCGAACGTTGCGACCCGCATATCGGCCTGCTGCATCGTGGCACCGAAAAGCTGATGGAAAGCCGGACGTATCTGCAAAACCTGCCGTATTTCGACCGTCTGGACTATGTGGCACCGATGAACCAGGAACATGCCTGGTGTCTGGCCATCGAAAAGCTGACCGGGGTCGAGGTGCCGCGCCGGGGCTCGCTGATCCGGGTTCTGTATTCCGAGATCGGGCGCATTCTGAATCACCTGTTGAACGTGACGACACAGGCGATGGATGTGGGCGCTCTGACCCCGCCGCTGTGGGGTTTTGAAGAGCGTGAAAAGCTGATGGTGTTTTATGAGCGTGCCTGTGGCGCCCGCCTGCACGCCGCTTATTTCCGCCCCGGTGGTGTCCATCAGGACCTGCCGCCCGAACTGCTGGACGATATCGAGGCCTGGAGTCACGAATTCCCAAGCGTCCTTGATGACATTGATGGGCTGCTGACCGAAAACCGCATCTTCAAGCAGCGCAACGCCGATATCGGCGTGGTGTCCGAGGATGACATCCAGAAATACGGCTTCTCGGGCGTGATGGTGCGTGGATCGGGTCTGGCCTGGGACCTGCGTCGCGCGCAGCCCTACGAGTGCTATGATGAGTTTGAATTCCAGATTCCCGTCGGCAAGAACGGCGATTGCTATGACCGCTACCTTGTCCGCATGGAGGAAATGCGCCAGTCGCTGCTGATCATCCGTCAGGCCATCGCCAAAATCCGCGAGTGTCCCGGTGACGTTCTGGCCCGCGGCAAGTTCACCCCACCGAAACGCTCGGACATGAAGACCTCGATGGAGAGCCTGATCCATCACTTCAAGCTGTATACCGAAGGCTTCCACGTGCCTGCCGGTGAGGTCTATGCTGCCGTCGAAGCCCCCAAGGGCGAGTTCGGCGTCTATCTGGTCGCCGACGGCACTAACAAACCCTACCGCGCCAAACTGCGCGCACCGGGCTTCCTGCACCTGCAAGCCATGGACCACGTTGCCAAAGGCCACCAACTGGCCGACGTCGCCGCCATCATCGGCACCATGGACGTCGTATTTGGAGAGATTGACCGCTAATGCTCCGCCGTCTTCATCCCGAACAACCCGAACGCTTTGCCTTCACCGCTGCCAACCAGCAATGGGCCGAAGCGCAGATCACCAAATACCCCGAAGGCCGTCAGGCCAGCGCGGTCATTCCGCTTCTGTGGCGCGCACAGGAACAAGAGGGATGGCTGAGCCGTCCGGCGATTGAATCCGTCGCCGACATGCTGGGTATGGCCTATATCCGTGTGCTTGAGGTTGCTTCGTTTTACTTCATGTTCCAACTGCAACCCGTTGGGTCGGCTGCGCATATTCAGGTTTGTGGTACGACCTCCTGCATGATCTGCGGAGCAGAGGACCTGATTGCGGTCTGTAAGGAAAAGATCTCGGCGAAACCGCACGAACTGTCGGCTGATGGCAAGCTGAGTTGGGAAGAGGTCGAATGCCTTGGCTCCTGCACCAATGCGCCGATGGCGCAGATCGGCAAGGATTACTACGAAGACCTGACCGCCGAGAGCTTTGGCAAGATCCTCGATGATCTGGTGGCGGGGAAAGTTCCGACGCCGGGCCCACAAAACGGACGTTATGCGGCTGAACCGCTCAGAGGGCTGACCAGTCTGACCGATCATGAGGCTGGAAAGGCCCGGTATAACGCCAGCGTCGAACTGGCCACCGGTATTGGCGATACGGTCAAACGCATCGACGGGACCGAGGTTCCGATCCTGACCCCTTGGTTGGGCAAGGATGGCAAAGCGGCTGCGACCAAAGCGGCACCGAAGCCGCCCAAAGCGCCAGCCCCGGCGAAACCTGCTGCGAAACAGGCCGCTGAGGCGAAGGCAGCGAAAGAGGACCAGCCCGAAACACTGGCAGGCGCGCGCGACGGCAAGGCAGATAACCTGAAACTGTTGAAAGGCGTAGGCCCCAAGCTGGAGCAGACGCTGAACGAGCTGGGCTTCTTCCACTATGATCAGATCGCTGCCTGGACACCGGAACAGGTCGCCTGGGTCGATGCACGGTTGAAGTTCAAGGGCCGGATCGAGCGCGATGGCTGGATTGAACAGGCAGCCATGCTTGCGGCGGGTGAGGAAACCGAATTTGCCAAACGTGCCAAGGAAGATGGCACCTACAAAGACTAAACGGGTGCCCTATCCGGGCATCGGGGGATGATGGACAAGGACAAGGATCAGGCTATAGCCCGAAAGGGCCGACATATCGGCATCGTCATTGCGGTGACGATGGTGATCTGGCTTGCCATGAACCTGTTCATTGGCCCTGCGCTGGGTTTAACGGCCCGGCACGCGCTGCTGTTTGATTTTGCCGCTCTGGCGGCATTCATTTATGCGGGTGTGAACATTTTTCAACTCTGGCGCATGCGTCAGGACAGCTGAAGGTAACGAATGATGCTGAAGGATCAGGACCGGATCTTTACCAACATCTACGGGATGCACGAACGCACGCTGAAAGGCGCGCAAGCCCGCGGGCATTGGGACGGCACAGCTGGCCTGATTGAAAAGGGCCGGGACTGGATCATTCAGACGATGAAGGATTCCGGGCTGCGCGGACGTGGCGGTGCGGGCTTCCCAACTGGCCTGAAATGGTCGTTCATGCCAAAGGAAAGCGACGGTCGCCCTTCCTATCTGGTTGTGAATGCCGATGAATCCGAGCCCGGCACCTGCAAAGACCGTGAGATCATGCGCCATGATCCCCACACGTTGATTGAAGGGTGTCTGATCGCCTCTTTCGCGATGAACGCACATACCTGCTATATCTACCTGCGCGGCGAATACATCCGCGAGCGTGAGGCATTGCAGGCTGCGATTGATGAGGCCTATGACGCGGGGCTTCTTGGCAAGAATGCCGCTGGTTCGGGCTGGGATTTCGATCTTTTCCTTCATCACGGGGCAGGGGCCTATATTTGTGGCGAGGAAACAGCCCTGATCGAAAGCCTTGAGGGCAAGAAGGGTATGCCGCGGATGAAACCTCCGTTCCCGGCGGGTGCCGGGCTGTACGGATGTCCGACCACTGTGAACAACGTGGAATCCATCGCGGTGGTGCCGACCATTCTGCGTCGGGGTGCGGATTGGTTCGCTGGATTTGGTCGCCAGAACAACGCCGGTACCAAGCTGTTTGCGATCTCGGGCCACGTGAACAACCCATGTGTCGTCGAAGAGGCGATGTCGATCCCGTTCGAACAACTGATCGAAACCCATTGCGGCGGCATTCGCGGCGGGTGGGATAATCTTCTGGCGGTTATCCCTGGTGGATCCTCGGTTCCCTGCGTGCGCGGTGAAAACATGCGCGACGCGATCATGGATTTCGATTACCTGCGCAACGACCTGGGGTCGGGTCTGGGTACGGCAGCGGTGATTGTGATGGACAAATCCACCGACATCATCAAGGCGATCTGGCGCCTGTCGAAGTTTTACAAGCATGAAAGCTGTGGCCAGTGTACGCCATGTCGCGAAGGCACCGGCTGGATGATGCGTGTGATGGATCGTCTGGTGCGCGGCGAGGCTGAACTGGAAGAGATCGACATGTTGTTCGACGTGACCAAACAGGTCGAAGGACACACGATCTGCGCTTTGGGCGATGCGGCCGCCTGGCCGATCCAGGGCCTGATCCGCAATTTCCGGGAAGAGATCGAAGACCGCATCAAGGCTCAGAAATCGGGCCGTATGGGTGCGATGGCAGCGGAGTGAACGAAGATGGAAGTGTTTGCTGAATATAGCCACGCGATTGCGTCGGTTGTGCTATTCACGCTGGTTGTATTGTTTCTGGCGCCGTTTTCTGCACTGGCCAAACAAGCCAAAGGGCTGGCACCCGGTGCGACGCCCGAGCGGGACTATGCCGACAAGGCGTATCGTCTGAACCGGGCCTATCTGAATGGAACGGAAACACTTCCTGCGTTTGTGACTGTCATAACAGCGGCGATTTTGCTGGGCGTCAGCCCGTTCTGGGTAAACCTGCTGGCCTCAGTGGCGTTGGTTGCGCGCTTGGCGATGCTGGTTGTGCACCTGAAAGGGATTGGCAAGCCAAGCAGCGGTCCGCGGACAATTCTGTATGTGATCGGCTGGGCGTGCATGGTCGTGATCGGGCTTATGGCATTGGTGGCGGCGTTTTGATGGCGACGCAGCGGAACAGAAAACAAAGAGGGAAAGTATGAAGGCCCCCAAAGCCCTTATTGTTGTGTTGGCGCTGGCTGGTGTTTCTGCATGCGGTCTGGTGAAGCCGTCGGCAGACCGGCTTTTGTTCGACGGCAAGTCGTTCAGGGCCAAGGCGAAGGTGGTCAACAAGAAAACCTCGCCCGCGGACTTTACGGTTGTCGTCAAAGGCGTCTCTGCTTCACTCGATGGTGCGCGCGAGGCCGGACGTCATGAAGGTACCAAATTCTGCATCCAGAACTTCGGATCGTCTCGGATTGCTTGGAAGGTGGGTCCGGATACTGACCCGCAGAACCTCAGCGTCAGCAATGATCAATTGACATTTGCAGGAACCTGCCAGCGGCCATGACCGGTGTTTTTCCATATCTTCGGTGGGCGGGCAGGGTGTTATTGCCTAGCAGCAGCGAACCGCTTCGTCTTGGACAGTCCAAGACGAAAGGAAAACTCATGTCTGTCATAAAACTAGTTGCCCTCGCATCGTTGATTGCCTTGCCGGTGGTGGCAGAAGCAAAGCCGCCCTTGAGGGATGTCAAAGAGATCGACAACGAACTCTACTACATCGCCATTGCAAATGAGATCTCCGAGTTCTGCCCATCGATCAGCGGGCGGCGATTGAAAGCGATTAGTGTGATGTGGGGACTGCGGTCCAAAGCGAATAATCTGGGGTACTCGGACACAGAAATCCGCTCCTATGTCGAGTCGGATGCTGAAAAGGATCGGATGCGGGCCAAGGGCGAGGCCTATCTGGCGAAAAACGGCGTGTCCTACGACAACCCCAAAACATTCTGCTCTCTGGGGCAGAAGGAAATCCAAAGAAACAGCGCCATTGGCGTTTATTTGAGAGCGAACTGAGAGCCATGTCTGACCTCCGCAAGATCAATATCGACGGGCAGGAAATCGAAGTCGATGGTGCGATGACCCTGATACAGGCTTGTGAACAAGCCGGGGTCGAGGTACCGCGTTTCTGCTATCACGAGCGTCTGTCGATTGCGGGAAACTGCCGGATGTGTCTGGTTGAGGTAGTGGGCGGTCCGCCGAAACCGGCTGCCTCGTGCGCGATGCAGGTGCGCGATCTGCGCCCGGGGCCGGAAGGGCAGCCGCCGGTAGTCAAGACGAACTCTCCCATGGTCAAGAAGGCCCGCGAAGGGGTGATGGAGTTCCTGCTGATCAACCATCCATTGGATTGCCCGATCTGTGATCAGGGCGGAGAGTGCGATCTTCAGGACCAGGCGATGGCTTATGGCCTGTCCGGTTCGCGGTTCAAGGAAGCCAAACGCGCGGTTGATGATCTGGATCTGGGACCGCTTGTGGGCACCGCAATGACCCGCTGTATCAGTTGCACCCGCTGCGTGCGCTTCACCACCGAAGTCGCCGGGATCACTCAGATGGGTCAGACAGGGCGCGGTGAGGATGCCGAGATTACCTCGTATCTGAACCAGACGCTGGATTCGAACCTGCAGGGCAACATTATCGACCTGTGCCCGGTTGGGGCACTGACCTCGAAACCTTATGCGTTTACCGCCCGCCCGTGGGAATTGACCAAGACCGAAAGCATCGACGTCATGGACGCGCTGGGATCGAACATTCGTGTCGATACCAAAGGGCGCGAGGTGATGCGCTTCCTTCCTCGCAATCATGACGGAGTGAACGAGGAGTGGATCAGCGACAAAACCCGCTTTGTCTGGGACGGGTTGCGGCGTCAGCGTCTGGACAAGCCTTACATCCGTGAAAACGGCAAACTGCGCCCGGCCTCATGGTCCGAAGCACTGACCAAGGCCGCTGAGGCGCTGAAAAGCGCTGAGAAGCCAGCCGGTATCGTCGGTGATCTGGCGCCGGTCGAGGCTGCGTTCGCTTTGAAGCAGATGATCGAAGGGCAGGGCGGTGTTGTCGAATGCCGCACCGATGGAGCCAAGCTTCCGGCTGGGAACCGTGGCGCATATGCCGGGACCGCCGCGATTGAAGACATCGATACGGCCGAGCGTATTCTTCTGATTGGCACCAACCCGCGCGATGAAGCACCGGTTTTGAACGCGCGTATCCGCAAGGCGTGGGCGCATGGGGCCGAAGTCGCTTTGGTAGGTCCAGCGGTCGATCTGACTTATGCGTACCATCATGTGGGCGATGACCGCGCGGCGCTGCAAAAGGTTGTCGACATGGGGGGCGACGATGAAATCAGGGGCAAACGCTCGCTGGTCATCATCGGGCAGGGAGCGCTGCAGGAGGCGGATGGTGCCGCTGTTCTGGCTGCCGCGCAAACAATTGCCGCAAATACGGAAAGCGGCCTGATCATTCTGCACACTGCGGCGTCGCGCGTGGGCGCGATGGATGTGGACGCGACCAACGCAGGCGGCATGGAAGCGATCAATGCTGCGGATGTGATCTATTACCTTGGTGCGGATGAGGTCGAAATTGGCGAAGGCGCGTTTGTGATCTACCAGGGCAGCCACGGAGATCGGGGCGCACACCGCGCAGATGTGATCCTGCCGGGCGCGGCCTATACTGAGGAAAACGGTCTGTTCGTGAATACGGAAGGCCGTCCGCAACTGGCGATGCGCGCCGGGTTTGCGCCTGGTGAGGCCAAGGAAAACTGGGCCATCCTGCGTGCGCTGTCGGCCGAGTTGGGGGCGACACTCCCCTATGACTCGCTTGCGCAGTTGCGCACAGCCTTGATCGAGGCGGTTCCCCATCTGGCCCGCATCGACGAGGTGATCGAGAATGAGGTTCAAGCGCTGGAGGCCGGGTCTTTGGGCAAGGCGACCTTCCGCAATGCGATCAAGGATTTCTATCTGACCAACCCGATCGCTCGGGCCTCGCAACTGATGGCCGAGCTTTCGGCGCAGGCGCAAGCCCGCAAAGCTGAGAAGATTGCGGCGGAATGAACGAAAGCAGTTTCATATCGCAAGCCAGCGGTGTGGTTGGGTCGCACCTGACTGCGCCGGAAATGTGCGGGAAACGAAAGAAAAAGGGTGGCGCTATGGCGGCAGATGCTGTTTACACCAACGCGCCGACCCAGCCGCAGTTTGCGCAGGCATCTGGCCTTTGCATCGCGCGCGAAAAACGGAATACCCACGGTGTGAGGACCAATGGCTGAATTCTTTAACACCCCCGGCGGAATAGCCATCATCATTCTGGCGCAAGTGCTTGCTGTTGTTGCCTTTGTGATGATCTCGCTGTTGTTCCTTGTTTATGGCGACCGCAAAATCTGGGCCGCTGTCCAGATGCGCCGCGGGCCCAACGTGGTCGGCGTCTACGGTCTGCTGCAATCGGTGGCAGATGCGTTGAAATACGTCGTCAAAGAGGTCGTGATCCCCGCAGGAGCCGACCGCACGGTTTTCATCCTCGCGCCGCTCACCTCTTTCGTGCTGGCGATGATCGCCTGGGCGGTGATCCCGTTCAACGATGGCTGGGTCCTGTCGGATATCAACGTTGCGATCCTCTATGTCTTCGCCGTGTCTTCGCTTGAGGTTTATGGCGTGATCATGGGCGGTTGGGCGTCGAACTCAAAGTACCCGTTCCTCGGCTCGTTGCGCTCAGCCGCGCAGATGATTTCATACGAGGTTTCCATCGGCCTGATCATCATCGGTGTGATCATCTCGACCGGGTCGATGAACTTTGGTGACATCGTGCGGGCACAGGATGGGTCGTTCGGCTTCTTCAGCTGGTACTGGCTGCCGCATTTCCCGATGGTCTTCCTGTTCTTCATCTCGGCACTGGCCGAGACGAACCGACCACCGTTTGACTTGCCCGAAGCGGAATCGGAACTGGTGGCGGGTTATCAGGTGGAATATTCGGCCACGCCCTTCCTGCTGTTCATGGCGGGCGAATACATCGCCATCTTCCTGATGTGCGCCCTGACGTCACTGCTGTTCTTCGGCGGCTGGCTGTCGCCGATTCCGGGTCTGCCCGATGGCGTGCTGTGGATGGTCGCCAAGATGGCGTTCTTCTTCTTCATCTTCGCGATGGTCAAGGCGATCACACCGCGCTACCGCTATGACCAGCTGATGCGCTTGGGCTGGAAAGTGTTCCTGCCGTTCAGCCTCGTTTGGGTGGTTTTTGTTGCCTTCGCGGCAAAATTCGACTGGTTCTGGGGCGCGTTTGCGCGTTGGAGCGTAGGAGGCTGATATGACCCAAATCGACTACACCCGCGCTGCCAAATACTTCCTGCTGCAAGACTTTTGGGTCGGCTTCAAACTTGGCATGAAGTACTTCTTCGCACCCAAGGCCACCGTGAATTACCCACACGAAAAGGGCCCCCTGTCCCCGCGCTTCCGGGGTGAACACGCCCTGCGTCGTTATCCCAACGGTGAGGAACGCTGCATCGCCTGTAAACTGTGCGAGGCGGTGTGCCCGGCGCAGGCCATCACCATCGACGCCGAACCGCGCGAAGACGGCAGCCGCCGCACCACGCGCTATGACATCGACATGACCAAGTGCATCTATTGTGGTTTCTGCCAAGAGGCCTGCCCGGTCGATGCCATCGTCGAAGGCCCGAACTTTGAATTCGCGACAGAAACCCGGGAGGAGCTGTTCTACGACAAGGAAAAACTCCTGTCGAACGGCGAGCGCTGGGAAGCCGAGATCGCGCGCAATCTGGAACTGGACGCACCGTACCGATGACTGACAGCCCGACAAATCCGTTCGAGCTGATGATGAAACAGGCTCAGGACATGGCCAAGGCGATGAACCCGGCGATGGAAAGCTTCTCGCCCAAAGGGTTTGAGGCGCTGTGGCCGACCATGCCGAAAGAGATCATGGAGATGATGTTCGGCAACACCGTCAACAAGGACGGGCTGGATGCCAAAACGCGCCTGTTGCTGACGCTGGCCGGGCTGACCTGTCAGGGCGCTCAGGCGGATTCGGCCGTGCGTCAGACCGTGCGCCATGCGCTTGAGGCGGGCGCAAAGAAACAAGAGATCGTGGAAACGATCGGTCAGATGTCGGTCTTTGCCGGCATCCCGGCCATGACCCGCGCGCTGGATCTGGCGCAAGAGGTCATGGGCGATAACGAGGATGAGGATCAATGACCGTCTTTGCCTTCTACCTGTTTGCCATCAGTGCCATCACCGGCGGGCTGTTCACGGTGATCAGCCGCCAGCCGGTGCACTCGGTCCTGTGGCTGATCCTGGCGTTTCTGTCCTCGGCAGGGCTGTTCGTGCTGCTGGGGGCCGAGTTCGTGGCGATGCTGCTGATCATCGTCTATGTCGGCGCGGTCGCGGTTCTGTTCCTCTTCGTGGTGATGATGCTGGACGTGGACTTTGCCGAGCTCAAGGCCGAAATGGCGCGCTATATGCCGCTGGCCCTGCTGATTGGTCTGATCATTCTGATGCAGTTTGTCATGGCCTTCGGTGCATGGGACAGCGCGCAGGGCGCGGCAGCCAATCTGGCCCAGCCGGTCCCGGCAGACCGCCACAACACCGAGGCGCTTGGCCTCATCCTTTACGATCAATATTTCCTTCTGTTCCAACTGGCGGGCCTGATCCTGCTGGTGGCCATGATCGGAGCCATCGTTCTGACTCTGCGCCACCGCAAAGACATCAAGCGTCAGGACATTATCGGCCAGATGATGCGCGACCCGGCCAAGGCGATGGAGCTGAAGGACGTGAAACCGGGGCAGGGGTTGTGAGGTTCAAAGCCGTGATACCTGGGCTAAGTTTCGCTTTTTTCCCCGCGACTGTTTTCGCAGCGGGTATCGAAGCTTGCGAAGCTCTTCCGATTATGTCGCATCACGTGTTCGAGACGAACCACAGAATCGTTGGCAACGGCGTTGTCTCTTACTCTGAGATTGGCTCTATCTGCACCGACGAATTGGTATGCACACATACTGAGTTTGTTTTGTTTGCGGCTTGTGAAAGCGGTCAAACGATGCGCGTCGTAGCGAAACTTGAACGGGACTTCGACGGTACTCATTTGGATCGCGTCGATGAAGCAAATGAAGTTGTCCAAGTACTAGCATCTGCTGAAACAAGTTATTCGTGGACTTCGGCAACAAAAGCCTTTGAGCGAAAGGCATTCCAGATCGACGACTACATTGAATCGAAAGAAAACTGCGCCTGTGCAATGGCGTTTCCCGAGCTTCGCAACGGGAAAGAGAAATTCGAGGGACTCTAAGACGATGATCGGACTTGAACACTATCTTACGGTCGCGGCGACGCTGTTCGTCATCGGCATCTTCGGTCTCTTCCTGAACCGCAAGAACGTCATCATCCTGCTGATGAGCATCGAACTGATGCTGCTGGCGGTGAATATCAACCTCGTGGCTTTCTCCAGTTTCCTCGGCGATCTGGTCGGGCAGGTCTTCACGCTGTTCGTGCTGACCGTTGCAGCGGCCGAAGCGGCGATTGGTCTGGCCATTCTGGTCTGTTTCTTCCGCAACCGTGGCACCATCGCGGTTGAAGACGTCAATATGATGAAGGGGTAAGGGAACATGGAAACCACCATCCTCTTTGCCCCGTTGGTGGGCGCGCTGCTCTGCGGGTTCGGCTGGAAGTTCATTGGCGAGAAAGCCGCCATGTGGACGGCCACGGGCCTACTGTTTCTGGCCTGTCTGCTGTCTTGGCTCGTATTCTTCACCTTCGACGGCCACACGCAGCAGATCGAGATCATGCGCTGGATCGAAAGCGGCTCGCTTTCGACAAGCTGGGCCATCCGTCTGGACCGACTGACGGCAATCATGCTGATCGTGGTGACGACCGTCTCGGCGCTCGTGCACCTGTACAGCTTCGGCTACATGGACCACGATCCGCAATGGCGCGAAGGCGAAAGCTATAAGCCGCGCTTCTTTGCCTATCTGTCCTTCTTCACCTTCGCCATGCTGATGCTGGTGACGGCGGACAATCTGGTGCAGATGTTCTTTGGCTGGGAAGGCGTGGGTGTCGCCTCATACCTGCTGATCGGGTTCTATTATCGCAAGCCTTCGGCCAATGCGGCGGCAATCAAGGCTTTCGTGGTCAACCGGGTTGGCGATTTTGGGTTTGCTCTGGGCATCTTCGCGCTGTTCTTCCTGACCGACAGTATCAACTTCTCGGATATCTTTGCCTCTGCTCCTGCGCTGGCAGAAGAGAAGCTGCATTTCCTTTGGGGGGAATGGACCGCGATCGAAGTTATCTGCGTTCTGCTGTTCATCGGTGCGATGGGTAAATCGGCGCAGTTGATCCTGCACACATGGTTGCCGGACGCGATGGAAGGCCCGACGCCTGTGTCAGCGCTGATCCACGCTGCGACCATGGTGACCGCAGGTGTCTTTTTGGTCTGCCGCATGTCCCCGCTGATGGAGTTCGCACCGGGCGCAACAGGGTTCATCACTGTTCTTGGGGCCTCGACTGCGTTTTTTGCGGCCACTGTTGGTCTGGTTCAAACCGATATCAAACGTGTCATCGCGTATTCGACCTGTTCCCAGTTGGGCTACATGTTTGTGGCGGCGGGCGTCGGCATGTATTCGGCGGCGATGTTCCACCTGTTCACGCATGCCTTCTTCAAGGCGCTGTTGTTCCTTGGGGCCGGTTCCGTGATCCACGCGATGCATCACGAACAGGAGATGACCGAATATGGCGGTCTGCGCAAAAAGATCCCCTATACCTTCTGGGCGATGATGATCGGCACTTTGGCGATTACCGGTGTTGGCATCCCGCTGACCACCTTTGGTTTTGCCGGTTTCCTGTCAAAAGACGCAATTATCGAAAGCGCCTATGCGGGCGGATCAAGCTATGGCTTCTGGTTGCTGGTCGTCGCTGCCGCGTTCACCTCGTTCTACAGCTGGCGTCTGATCTTCCTGACGTTCTATGGTGAGCCGCGCGGCGACAAGCACACGCATGATCACGCACATGAAAGCCCGATGGTGATGTTGGTGCCGCTGGGAGTTCTGTCGCTGGGTGCGGTATTCGCGGGCATGATCTGGTACGGAAACTTCTTTGGCCATGCGGACAAGGTTGGCAAATTCTACGGTATTCCGGTTGCAGAAGCTTCAGAGCATGCCGAGGCCGGTGATCACGCGGCGGCGGATGCGTCGCACGGCGAAGACAGCCATGCCGATGAAAGCCATGCGGCTGACAGCCATGCTGATGAAGGTCATGGTGAGAAGGATGTCAAGGGTGGCGATCATCACTATGTCTTTGCGGGCGAGCCGGGTGAAGGTGCGCTTTATATGGCGCCGGACAACCACATTCTGGACGATGCGCATGCGGCCCCGAAATGGGTCAAGGTTTCACCCTTCGTCGCCATGTTGCTTGGCTTTGTCGTGGCCTATTGGTTCTACATCGTGAACACATCGCTGCCGGCACGTCTGGCCGCGAACCAGCGTCCGCTGTACCTGTTCTTGCTGAACAAATGGTATTTCGACGAAATCTACGACGCGATCTTTGTCAAACCCACTATCGCTCTTGGCCGGTTCCTGTGGAAACGCGGTGACGGCAACACGATTGACGGCTTCCTGAACGGGGTTGCAATGGGCGTTGTTCCCTTCTTCACCCGCCTCGCAGGCAAGGCGCAGACCGGGTACATCTTTACTTACGCCTTCTGGATGGTTTTGGGCATTGCGGCCCTTGTCACCTGGATGTCGATCGGCGGAGGCGCACACTAATGGACAATATCCTATCTATTGTCACCTTTATCCCCGCCATCGCAGCAGGCATTCTGGCGCTGTTCCTGCACGGCAGCGACGTCGCAGCGCAGCGCAACGCCAAGTGGATTGCATTGCTGGCGACAACTGTGACGTTTCTGGTGTCTATTGGCATCTACACAGGCTTTGATCCTTCGAACACCGGCTTCCAGATGGTGGAAGAGGGTGAATGGCTGATGGGTCTGAAATACAAGATGGGTGTGGATGGCATCAGCGTTCTGTTCGTGTTGCTGACCACCTTCATCATGCCGCTGACCATTCTGGCCAGCTGGAATGTGACAGACCGCGTCAAGGAATACATGATTGCCTTCTTGCTGCTGGAAACGCTGATGCTGGGCGTGTTCATGGCGCTGGATCTTGTGCTGTTCTACCTGTTCTTCGAGGCGGGTCTGATCCCGATGTTTCTGATCATCGGTATCTGGGGCGGCAAGGATCGTATCTATGCCAGCTTCAAGTTTTTCCTTTACACCTTCCTTGGCTCGGTGCTGATGCTGGTGGCCATGGTCGCGATGTATGCTGACGCGGGCACCACGGATATCGAAGCTCTGATGGCCCATCAGTTCGCATCCGAGAGTTTCAGCGTGTTGGGTGTCTATGTCACCGGCGGTATGCAGACGTTGATGTTCCTGGCCTTCTTTGCATCTTTTGCGGTGAAAATGCCGATGTGGCCGGTGCACACCTGGTTGCCCGATGCGCACGTTCAGGCGCCGACGGCGGGCTCGGTTGTGCTGGCGGCGATCCTGTTGAAGATGGGCGGCTACGGCTTTCTGCGGTTCAGCCTGCCGATGTTCCCGGTTGGCTCGGCGGTGATGACTGATCTCGTGCTGTGGATGTCAGCCATAGCGGTTGTCTACACCTCGCTGGTGGCATTGGTGCAGGAAGACATGAAAAAGCTGATCGCGTATTCCTCTGTCGCGCATATGGGCTTTGTCACGATGGGCATCTTTGCTGCGAACCAGCAAGGCATTGACGGCGCGATTTTCCAGATGCTGAGCCACGGGTTTATTTCGGCCGCGCTCTTCCTCTGTGTCGGCGTGATCTATGACCGGATGCACACCCGCGATATCGATGCCTATGGCGGTCTGGTCATCCGGATGCCCGCCTATGCACTGGTCTTCATGCTGTTCACCATGGCCAATGTCGGACTGCCGGGCACCAGCGGGTTTGTTGGTGAGTTCCTGACACTCATGGGTACATTCCAGGTTAACACCTGGGTGACCGCCGTTGCGGCGACCGGTGTGATCTTCTCGGCAGCCTACGCGTTGTGGCTCTACCGCCGCGTTGTCTTTGGGGACCTGATCAAGGAAAGCCTGAAGGCGATGACCGACATGAGCTCTCGCGAGCGGCTGATTTTTGCCCCGCTGATCGTGATGACGATCCTGTTGGGGGTCTACCCGTCGCTGGTGACCGATGTGATCGGGCAATCGACGACGGCACTCATTTCGAACTATGACACGGCTCTGGCCGCGGCTGAGGCTGCGACCCAGACTGCCGCTTCGCATTAAGGGAGCTTTGGAGACATGATCCAGGCTGATCTGACAATTATCCTGCCGGAAATCGTTCTGGCGATCTATGCGATGGTGGCTCTGTTGGGGGCAGTCTACACGTCGAAAGACGGGCTGGCTTCGGTTCTGGTCTGGACCACGGCGGGCCTGATGGCGTTCCTGGCGATCTGGATCGCCACCCAGGGCAGTGGCACCAACGTGGCCTTCAACGGCATGTTCGTAGATGACGGGTTCGCGCGTTTTGCCAAAGTTGCCATCCTTTTGTCGGCAGGTGCCGTTCTGGTGATGAGCCAGGAATACATGGCACGCCGGGGTCTGCTGCGCTTTGAATATCCGCTGCTGGTGGCGCTTGCTGCCGTTGGTATGATGATGATGGTCAGCGCGGGCGATCTGATGTCTCTTTACATGGGGCTCGAGCTGCAATCCCTTGCGCTGTATGTTGTTGCCGCGCTGCGTCGTGACAGTGCGAAATCAACCGAAGCAGGGCTGAAATACTTTGTTCTGGGCGCTCTCAGTTCAGGTCTGCTGCTGTATGGTGCGTCGCTGGTCTATGGGTTCACCGGCACGACACTGTTCTCGGGCATTATTCAGACGGTCCATCATGGGGACGTCTCGGTTGGTCTGTTGTTTGGCCTGATCTTCCTGATCTCGGGTCTGGCATTCAAGGTCTCGGCGGTTCCGTTCCATATGTGGACACCGGATGTCTATGAAGGGTCGCCGACGCCAATTACGGCCTTCTTTGCCACCGCGCCGAAAGTCGCGGCAATGGCCTTGTTTGCACGTCTTCTGCATGACGCTTTCGGAGGCGTGGTCAAAGACTGGCAGCAAGTGATTGTTCTGCTGTCGGTGCTGTCAATGCTGCTGGGGGCGGTTGCCGCAATTGGTCAGCGCGACATCAAGCGACTGATGGCGTTCTCGTCGATTGCCCATATGGGCTATGCGCTGATCGGTTTGGCGGCTGGCACCGAGTTGGGTATTCAGGCGATGCTGATGTATCTGGCGATTTACGTGACCATGAACATTGGCACGTTTGCGTTTATCCTGATGATGGAACGCGACGGCAAACCCGTCACTGACATTGATGCGCTGCGCCAGTATTCCAAACGTGATCCGGGCAAGGCCCTTGCTGTTCTGATCCTGATGTTCTCGCTTGCCGGTGTCCCACCGATGCTGGGTTTCTTTGCGAAGTTTGGTGTTTGGCGGGCTGGTGTAAGTGCCGATTTGACAGGCCTTGTTGTGGTCTCAGCCATCGCATCGGTAATTGGCGCCTTCTATTACCTGCGGATCGTGTTCTACATGTATTTCGGGGCCGAGAACGAGGACCCGATCGAAACGCGGTCGACACCCGTTCTATGGGTCGCCCTGATGGGGTCCGCGGCGCTGATGCTGATCGGGGTCTTCTATCAGTTCGGGATCGAGGGCGCGGCCGCTGCCGCGGCGGCGACTCTTGTCAACTGAACGTTTTGCACAATCTGAGAGAGGGGCTCGGTCGCGTGACCGGGCCTTTTTGATATGACCAAGTGGCCACAAGGCTATGGCCTGCACGAGGTGCAGGAAGTCGATAGCACACTCAACGAAGCGGCGCGGATTGCCCCCAATGCCCGTGGTCCTGTCTGGATCATGGCGCATCATCAGACGGCTGCGCGTGGGCGACGCGGACGGCCATGGGCCAACCCCATGGGCAACCTTGCCGCGACACTTTTGATGCGCCCCGAAGGTGCACCAGAACAGGCGGCACTGCGCAGTTTTGTTGCGGCACTGGCTCTGTTTGACGCTTGCGTCTCTGTGACAGGGCGTGCGGCGGGGCTGTCGTTGAAATGGCCCAATGACGTACTGCTGAACGGTGGTAAGCTTGCTGGTATTTTGCTGGAAAGCGCCGGTCAGGGGCGCGGTGTAACGCATCTGTCGATCGGTATTGGCGTGAATTTGGCCAACGCCCCAGACGCCGACGTGGTAGAACCGGGCGCGATCCGTCCCGTCTCGCTGTTGTCGGAAACCGGTGCAAACGTCACGCCCGAGGATTTTCTGACCGAGCTTGCCTCGGCCTATGCCAAATATGAAACTCAGTTTGTTACCTACGGGTTCGAACCCATTCGCACTGCGTGGCTGTCCCGTGCTGCCCGGCTGGGCGAGGTTATCACGGCCCGTACCGGCACGTCCGAGACGGTTGGGACCTTCGAAACGGTAGACGCAAGCGGTAACCTTGTCTTAAACACCGCCAAAGGCCGCGTAAGCATTCCTGCGGCGGATGTCTATTTCTGAAAGGGGCGCAAATGCTTCTGGCCATTGATTGCGGCAATACCAATACAGTCTTCTCAATCTGGGACGGTCAGGAATTTCTGTGCACCCTGCGTACCTCGACCCATCACGCACGCACGGCGGACGCCTATTTCACCTGGTATTCGACGCTGGTGAAACATTACGGGATCGAGGCGAATATCTCGGATGTCATCATTGCCTCGACTGTGCCGCGCGTCGTGTTTAACCTGCGCATCTTTGCTGATCGCTTTTTTGGGTGCAGGCCTCTGGTTGTGGGTAGGCCGGATTGCCTGTTGCCTGTGCCGCCGCGCGTGGATCAAGGGACTGTGCCGGGCCCGGATCGACTGGCCAACGCGGTTGGCGCATTTGACCGTCATGGCGGCAATGTCGTCGTGGTGGACTTTGGTACCGCAACAAATTTCGACGTTGTCGCCGCGGACGGTGCTTATGTAGGGGGCGTCATCGCTCCGGGTGTGAACCTCAGCCTTGAGGCTTTGCACCAGGGCGCAGCTGCACTGCCGCATATCGACATCACGCGACCCGAGAAGGTGATCGGTACAAATACGGTTGGTTGTATCCAGTCGGGCGTGTATTGGGGATACTCCGGCCTGATTGAGGGGCTGATCGCGCGGATCAAGGCCGAATATGGAATGCCGATGAAAGTCGTGGGAACCGGAGGGTTGGCCCCCTTGTTCGATCAGGCCGACGTGGGGTTCGACGTAATCGAAGATGATTTGACGATGCACGGCTTGACCGTGATTCATCGCTACAACAAGGAAAATGGCTCGATATGAGCAGTGAAAGATTGATCTACCTGCCGCTGGGTGGCGCGGGCGAAATTGGCATGAATGCCTATGTGTACGGATATGGTCAGCCCGGGCAGGAACGCCTGATCCTGGTGGATCTGGGCGTCACCTTTCCCGATATGGACACAACACCGGGTGTCGACCTGATCTATGCGGATACTTCCTGGTTGAAAGAACGGGCCGACCGGCTGGATGGCGTTTTCATCACCCATGCGCATGAAGACCATGTCGGCGCGGTGGCTCATTGCTATGAGGCACTGGGAGCTCCGATCTATGCCCGAGCTTTCACGGCCAATATCGCGCGTCGCAAGATGGAAGAATATGCGCACCCGACCGATGCAGTGACAACCGTGTCCGCTTGGCCTGAAACGGTTTCAGTCGGACCGTTTACCGTCGGTTTCCTTCCGGTTTCACACTCGATCCCGGAAAGTGCTGCGTTGGTCATCGACACGCCCGCAGGACGCGTGGTGCACTCGGGTGATTTCAAGCTGGATGCAAACCCGGTCGTGGGCGAACCCTTCGATCCCGACCTGTGGGCTGAGATTGCCAAGCCGGGTGTCAAGGCGTTGGTTTGCGACAGCACGAATGTTTTCTCGGCGCATCCGGGCCGTTCGGAATCCGAGGTCGGGCCAGAGATTACAAAGCTAGTCGAAAGCGCCGAGGGTATGGTTGTGGCTACCACCTTTGCGTCCAACGTCGCGCGGGTCAAAACATTGGCAGAGGCGGGCGCACGCGCGGGGCGTTCAGTTGTGTTGCTGGGGCGCGCAATGCGGCGGATGATCGAGGCCGCGACTGAAACCGGTATCCTGTCGGACTTCCCCAAGGTGATCAGCGCGGAAGAGGCGCTGGACCTGCCGCGCCAGAACCTGATGCTGATCGTGACCGGCAGCCAGGGCGAGCGCCGTGCGGCAAGCGCGCAACTGGCCCGCGGCAAGTACCGTGGTCTGGAACTGTCCGAAGGCGACCTGTTCCTGTTCTCGTCAAAAACCATTCCCGGAAATGAACGTGGCGTGATTTTCATCATGAACCAGCTCAGTGAAAAGGGCGTGGATGTGGTGGATGACAGCTCGGGCCTCTATCATGTCTCTGGCCATGCGAACCGGCCCGATCTTGAGAAGGTGCACGCGCTGATCGATCCGCAAGTTGTGATCCCAATGCATGGAGAGCACCGGCACCTGCGCGAACATGTCAAACTGGCTGAGCAGGGTGGCAGAACGGGTGTGCTGGCCGTGAACGGCACCATGCTGGATCTCAGCGGCAATGCACCCGTGGTGATCGACTATGTCGAAACCGGGCGTACCTATCTGGACGGTACAGTGAAAATCGGTGCGATGGACGGTGTGGTACGGGACCGTATTCGCATGGCGCTGAACGGCCACGTAACTGTGACAGTCGTTCTGGACGAAGAAGACGAGCCGCTGGGCGAACCGTGGTGCGATACGATGGGTCTGCCCGAGGTTGGAACGTCCCGGGCCGGATTGGTCGAGGTGTTGGAAGAAGACCTGAACCAGTTCCTGATGCGGGCGGCAGCCAAGACCCTACGGGATGACGACAAGCTGGAAGACGAAATGCGCCGGATTGTGCGTCAGACGGCAAAAGCGGAAATCGGCAAAAAACCCGAAGTGACGGTGGTTGTCAGCCGGATGCGGTGAAACTGATCGGTCAGTCGTGCTCGGGCATCGGATAGCCTCTGAGCCGCAGGAACAGATTGGCTTCTTCGTTGTTCTGATAGAACGGAACCGATACTGGCGGCTCGGGTGAGGTCACCCGGGCCGCGACCTCGGCCAGAACAACCTCGGTGATAAACGGCAGATCCAGGTCGCGCGCCCGATCCAGTTCCACCCATTGCAGATGCGACAGCTCGTCCGAGGCATGGCTGAAATCATCCAGATCGCCCTGCAGCGCATCGGCATCGACCAGAAAAAACCGCGCATCGAACCGGCGGGGGCGACCGGGCGGTGTGACTGCGCGAAAAACAAACTGCAGCGCAGCTGCCGACGGCACGTAACCCATGGCGGAAAAGCTCTGCCAGTCGTCGGGAATGCTGCCCGGCCAGTGTCCTGTCTGGCCAAGGACAAGTCCTGTCTCTTCCCAAAGCTCGCGAATTGCTGCGGCGGCAAGGGCGTGTTGTTTTCCGGATTCCGCCTGTTCCGCCAACCGCTCAGAACACAGGTCAGGCAGTGCGGTCGCAAGCGGTACATCCGCATCCGCCGGATCGACCGCTCCACCGGGGAACACGAATTTGTTGGGCATGAACACAGCCTTGGACCCACGTTGACCCATCAGGATCGACGGATTGGTCCACCTGTTCCGCAAAACGATGACGGTTGCGGCGTCGCGGATGGCGGTCTTGTCGGTCATCATGCCCAGAACAATCGCTTCTTCCGGCTCATGAATCGTTGCCAAAACCGTGCATACGACGCGCCCACTGATAGGCGACCACAGCGCCTTTCAAACGGGGGAGCAAAAACAGCGACAGTGCAATGCAAGCAATGGAAAACCCGATGGCCATTACCCATGGGTCCGGGCGCCAGTTCACATACGAGACGTGCAGGGCCGGGGCCAACAAATGCCCGACCAGCAGGATCGTCAGATAGGCGGGCCCATCATCGGCGCGATGATGAAACAGTTCCTGTCCACAGTTCGAGCAGGTGTCATTCACTTTCAGGTAGCTGTGCAACAGCTTGCCTTCGCCGCAACTAGGGCACTTGCACCGAAACCCTTTGACCAAAGCGGGCCAGGTTTCACGCTCGCTCTGGGTTGTGGTGTCGATCGTCTGATCCGTCATAATATAACTCGCGCAGTAATCTTTGGCGGATAATGCGCCTGAACGGGTGGTTTTTAAAGGGGGGTGCGTCGCTTTGCAACGCACCTAGGGTGAACCACGTTGTGAAATACCGAGATGGTTCAAAAAAAGTTGCTGACACTGCGACGGAATTCCCTGCCTCGCGCGTTTGAATGGATATGAGCAGCGGCACTCAGGCCGCGTCAACAAGGGAAAACCGAAATGAAAAACGCAAAGTTCATCACGGCGATTGTCCTGTCGGGTGTTGCAATCACCGGCACGTCTGTTCTGGCGGCTGGCCCGGGTGGTCGTGAGCCAGTGTCCTTTCAGGAATTGGATGCCAATGGCGACGGTCAAGTGACACAGCAGGAAATGGAAGCACATCGCACCGAGCGTTTCTCGGCCGCGGATACTGATGGGGACGGCCAGCTCAGCCTTGAGGAGATGCAGGCCGCCGCTCAGAAAAAAGCAAACGACCGCGTCACCAAAATGTTCGAAAACAACGATGCGAACAAAGACGGGTTCCTAAGCCAGGACGAGTTGCCGAAACCGCGCCGGGGTGACAAGATGTTTGACCGGATGGATGCAGATAACAGTGGTGGAATATCGGAACAGGAATTTGCCGATGCCAAAGACCGGATGGGACGGCACCATAAGAAAAAGCACCACAAGTCGGGTGCAATCGACAACTGATGCAGGGTGGAGGACCTGACCTCCCACCTACACGATGTTCGCGGTGCGGGTTGCACCGCGAGCTCTCTCAGCGACGATGTGTTGCTGGGCCAATTTGCTGAGGGTGACGCACAGGCTGCGCGGGTCTTAACCGATCGCCTTGGGCCGCTTTGTTATTCCGTCGCGTTGCGTATGTTGGGCAATCGGGCCGAGGCAGAAGACGTAACGCAGGAGGCGATGATGCGGATGTGGCAGATGGCGCCGGAATGGGTGCCGGGTCAGGCCAAAGTGTCGACATGGCTGTATCGCGTGACGTTGAATCTGTGTGTGGACATTCGGCGCAGGAAGTCCCCCGGCAGGTTGTCGGATATTCCTGAGCCAGAAGATGGCAAAGCCAGCGTAGCCGACCGACTGCAGGATGAGGCCCGCGTGGATGCATTGCAGCTTGCCCTGTCTCAGCTGCCGGAAAGGCAGAGGCAGGCAGTGATTCTGCGCCACATCGAAGAGTTGCCCAACCCTGAAATTGCCGGGATCATGGGAATTTCAGTAGAAGCGGTCGAAAGCTTGACCGCGCGGGGCAAACGAAGTCTGACCGCGATACTGGCCGGGCGACGTGAAGAACTGGGGTATGACGATGACGGATGAAAACCTGGAACTGGATCATTTGTTTGCGCAGGCTCGGCAAAACCGACCGGCGCTGCCCGACGATCTGGCCGTGCGCATTCAGACAGATGCTGAAAAACTCCGCCTCAGTCGCCTAAGGCCCGAACCGCGTCCTCAATCTTCGATCTGGCATCGAATGATGGACAATGTAGGTGGCTGGCAGGGGTTGGGCGGCTTGATCGCCGCAAGTGCGGCGGGGCTCTGGATCGGCTTTTCCGCGCCGGGGTTCCTGCCTGATCCCGCCAATCTGCTGGCATCGCAGGAGACGGTCCTTTTTGTGGCGGACCTTGGGTATGACACGAGTTTTCTGGAGAGCACTGAATGAATGCTGCCCCTAAACCGAAACGCCGGTGGATGACGGTTTTGCTGGTTTCGTCATTGGCACTGAACCTGTTAGTTGTCGGTGTTGCAGTCGGAACCGTGCTGCGCCTGAAGGATGGAGATCACACCGAGGCACCGCCGGGGTTCGGTCCTGCGCTGTATCGCGCTTTGCCGAAAGATGACCGCAAAGCGATGCGAGGTGAACTGTCTGCGCTGCGCGAAAAAGACTTAAGGGGGCGCAAACAGGACTTTCAAGCCCTGAGCCTGGCGCTGCGCAGGGTGCCCTTCGATCCGGTCGCCGTTGAAGTGTTGTTGCAGCAACAGTCGCAGGCGACGGCAGAACTGCAACTAGCATTGCAGACACAATGGCTGGCTCGCGTCACCGCGATGAGTGACGCAGAGCGGCAGTCTTATGCGGACAGGTTGCAAAAGATCGTCGAACGCGGGCCGCATGGGCACAAGAAAAAGGATTGACGGGTTCAGGCTGCGCTTTGCCTGATACTCACCTGATTGCGCCCCGCTTTTTTTGCCGCGTAAAGGGCTTTGTCGGCGGCTTTCAGGATATCTTCAACAGGAACGGGTGTGCGTTCTTTTCCCGGCGTACCCGATTGCGGCATCTCCAGCCCAATGCTGATCGTGACGTTAACCCGCAAACCTTGGTCCGATAGTCGGAACGGGGCGCGACAAATGCTGTCACAGATGGTCTCAGCCAGTTTTCTGGCTTGCTTTTGTGACACATCAGGTACTGCAAACATGAACTCTTCACCGCCGATACGGGCGACAAAACCTTTGGATCCAAGTGCGCTTTGCATGCGTTTTGCGGCCTGCGTCAGAACACAATCACCGGCGCCATGGCCATGGCAGTCATTGATGGTCTTGAAGTGGTCCAGATCCGCCAGCATGACGGCAAAGCCACGTCCGGTACGGGCAGACTGGCGCGCGATCTGATCCAATGCCCGCATGGCGTAACGACGATTGTGCAGCCCGGTCAGCGGGTCAATCCAGGACTCGGCGATCCCTTTTCTCAGTGATACGCGCAAATGATCAAGCCGTGCCTTGCGCGCAATCTGATTGTTCAGCCGCAACAGGATCTCTTGCGCGCAGAACCCCCCCAGGCATACGGCGTCCGCTCCTCTGTCCAGCGCTTCCGAGGCCTGCACGGCGTCGTTGTCCTGCAGGATGCCAATCAGGACAGTGTTCCGGGTTGCTGCGCGTGACCTGAGATCTGCAAGGATATTCAGCGCGGACGGGGGCGAGCCCAGTTCGACCACAATCGCGTCCGGTATCGGCCCGGACAAAACGCCTTGCAGGTTCGATTGAAGATGCCAGGACAGATCGAAATGGTGGTGGCCTTGCAAGGCCTTGTGCCAAAGGGCACCAGTTCGGACAGTATCGGTCAAGATATCAACCCGGGCCGCGTTCGGTGGGCTGATCATGACAGGGGCGGGTTCCCCAAACCCAATAGGTTGCGATCCGTTGCTGACCTGCAAATCTTGAGTAGCTGCACGCGCGCGCAAAAGGCTGCGAATGCGTGCCAGTAGCAACGTATCTTTGAAAGGGTGCGTCAACACATCGTCCAGCCCGTCTTTCAGGGCACGCAGGCGCGCGTTTTTGTCATTCTGTGCTGCCAGTACGACAACGGGCACGTCATCAAGGCCTGATACTTCGGTGAGGGCTTTCTTGACATCTGCGGCTGTTCCATCGGGCAATGTTTGGGCCGTCAGAACAAGGTCTGGCTGCACGCGACGGGCAAGGGCTTGTAGCCCTTCAAGTTTTCCACCCTGCACCACGTGGTACCAGGCAGCAGTCAGTTGAACCTTCAGCATTATGCGGTTGGTTGATACCCCGTCGAGGACAAGGATGGTGCCTTGCACAGACATAGTCGTTCACCGTTGATTGCATGCGTGAACAAATTGTTTATGAGTCTGGTTAACAAACTCTTTCCAACACCATTCTCTGAGCGCGGTTTATGCCCCTATCGCCCGATTTAGCCGAGACTCTTGCTCTGACAGCCCTGGGGTGGCTGGTCAGCAATGACGAGCTTTTGCCTGTATTTCTTGGCTCGACAGGCGCTTCGATCGGGGATGTTCGCAATCGGGCCGGTGATAGGGACTTTCTGGCTTCGGTTCTCGATTTTCTGGTGCTTGACGATTCGTGGGTCATGGCGTTTTGTGACGCCAACTCGATCGCCTATGATCACCCGGCCCAAGCGCGGGCCGTTCTGTCAGGCGGTGGCGATGTACACTGGACCTGAACACCTTTTCCGCAGGAGCACGCGATGCCAATAGAAGCAATCGTCTTCGACAAGGATGGCACTTTGTTCGATTTTGCCAAAACCTGGGGAACCTTCGGGCGCTCGTTGCTGATGCGTCTGACAAAGGGGGATGTAGACCGGGCGGTGGAACTCGGGAGCGTCATCGGGTTTGACTACGAGCAAGAGCGGTATGCCACAGATAGCATTGTGATCGCCGCAACGGTCGAAGAAATCGCCGAGGTGCTTATTGCGCATGTTGACGATGTGACATTGCAGGAAGTTGTGGACATGATGAATGCCGAGGCCGCAGCCGCTCCTCAATCCCCTGCCGTGCCGTTGGGCCCATTCCTGAAAGGGTTGCAGCAATCCGGGATCAAACTGGGCGTTGCGACAAATGACAGTGAGCACCCGGCATTGCAGCATCTGGAATCTGCTGGAATACGCGAACACTTCGATTTTATCGCCGGGTATGACAGTGGTCATGGGTTCAAACCGGGGCCAGGTCAGTTGCTGGCCTTTGCCGCACAGGTCGGGGTCGAGCCGTCGCGCATTGCAATGGTGGGTGACAGTGTTCATGACCTGCAAGCGGGGCGCGCAGCCGGGATGATCACCATTGGCGTTTTGACCGGATTGGCAGAAGCAGATGCGCTGGCACCGATGGCGGATGTGGTCTTGCCGGATATCGGTCACATTCCTGCATGGCTGGCCGAAAAATGATGGGTTGATCCGGAAAATCGACGCTCAATTATAGAAAACCGACAAGCTCTGTCGCAGATGGAGCGGCCAGAAATGCGTCTTCGGGTCTTGCTTGTATCAAGCCAGAACGGAGGCAACCATGGCCGAGACCAACACACGCAAACGCCGCGGCGGAGGACGCGCAGGTGCGGCAGCACGCAGGGGCAGCGCGGTGATTGACCAGATGCCGTGGGACCCACCCATCAATATAGATCGCCCGACTGAACCGCTGGATCAGGCCGGGATCGAAGCGATCCATGAAGGGGCCATGCGTATTCTGGAAGAGATCGGGATCGAATTCTACAATGAAGAGGCAATCGGCATCCTGCGCGAGGCGGGGTGCACGATCGATGGTGACAACGTCCGCATGGGGCGCGATTTCGTCATGGAGATGATCGCCAAGGCGCCCAGCCAGTTTTCCATCACGCCCCGCAATGTTGACCACAGGATCGAGATCGGTGGAAAGAACATCCTGTTCGGCAACGTTTCGTCGCCGCCTAATTACTGGGACATGGAGATTGGAAAGAAAGTGCCCGGCAATCGCGAGATGTGCCAGAATCTTCTGAAACTGACGCAGTACTTCAACTGTATTCACTTCGCTGGCGGATATCCTGTAGAACCCGTCGATATTCATGCCAGCGTCCGGCATCTGGATGTGCTGTATGACAAGCTGACCCTGACCGACAAGGCGATGCACGCTTATTCGTTGGGTAAGGAACGTGTCGAAGATGTGATGGAAATGGTGCGCATCGCGGGCGGTCTCAGCCATGAGGAATTCGAGGCCTCGCCACGGATGTACACCAACATCAACTCGACCTCGCCGTTGAAGCATGACCATCCGATGATTGATGGCTGCCTGAGATTGGCGCGGCGCGGGCAGGCGATTGTCGTAACCCCCTTTACGCTGGCGGGGGCAATGGCACCGGTAACGATGGCGGGGGCGGTTGCCCAGTCCCTGGCCGAAGCCTTATGCGCTATCGCTTTGTTCCAATATGTGCGCCCCGGTATTCCCTGCGTAATCGGAACGTTCACATCGAACGTGGACATGAAATCAGGCGCGCCCGCTTTCGGGACGCCGGAATACATGCGCTCGACCCAGATGACCGGGCAGATGGCGCGATATTATGGGCTGCCGCTGCGTTCATCCGGTGTGTGTGCGGCCAATGTGCCAGACGGGCAATCCGTGTGGGAAACCTCGAATTCGCTCTGGGCGGCCGTGCAGTCGGGCACCAACATGGTGTACCACGCCGCCGGTTGGTTGGAAGGCGGCCTGATCGCAAGCCCGGAAAAATTCATTATGGATTGCGAGGTTTTGCAGCAAATTCAGCGTTATATGAACCCTGATCTAACCGCGACCGGACCGGATGAGATTGCTTTGGATGCCATCCGCGCGGTTGGCAATGACGGTCACTTTTTTGGAATCCAACACACACAGGATCGCTACACCACGGCCTTCTACCAGCCCTTCCTGAGCGACTGGAAGAACTATGAGGGCTGGGAGGCCGCCGGAGGCATCTGGACGGCTGAGCGTGCGCATCACATGTTCAAAGAGATCATCTCGAGCTTTGAGGCACCTCCGATGGACGATGGTATCCGCGAGGAACTGGCCGAGTTCGTTGAACGCCGCAAGGCTGAAGGCGGCGCGCCGACGGACTTCTGACTGGGCGGGTAGTGTCGACTTGATACTCCGTTGCTTTCACAGCAACTCGGGGCGAATTTTGGCTATTTGTTAAGGTTTCTCAGACCACAGTGCCAAGGACACCAAACTGAGGCATCCGATGCATGGTCTGATCAATCGGGCGATACAGTCCTTTGTCGGCGCGACCTACGGGCAATCCTGCTGGGTTCGCGTGACCGAAGGTGCGCGGCTAGGGTTTGTCGAATTTGAAGCCATGCTCATCTATGATGATGACATGACGACCCGGTTGCTTGAGGCCCTGAGTATTGACCTCAATCGACCACAGGCGGAAATCCTCGAAGATCTGGGAACATATCTGGTGTCCCATCCGAACATGGAAGGGCTGCGCCGACTGCTTAGGTTTGGGGGTGTCACCTATGTTGAGTTCCTTCATTCCCTCGATGATCTTGCGGATCGTGTAAGACTGGCTGTCTCTGATCTGAATTTGCCTGCGCTTGAGTTGAGAGAGCTTTCAGCCACGGAATACCAGTTGTGCTGCCTTCCGGACTTACCGGGATTCTCCAGTGTTATGGTCGGGGTCCTGCGCGCGATGGCCGATGATTATGGTGCGCTGGTGATGCTGTCGCATGAGGGTCGTCAAGAGTGTTGTGAAATCATTTCAATCATTTTGGTCGAAAGCGCCTTTGCCGAGGGGCGCCATTTTGATCTGGGGGCTCGGAACAGATGAAACATACTCAGGAACTGGCAGATCTTCTGGAAACGCTTTGCCCGATGTTCCTGTTGGTGGACCGAAGCGGACGCATTCAACAAGCGGGTCCGACACTGCAAAAGCTGCGGCCCGAATTGCCTTTGGTCGGGCTGGGTGTTCTGGACGTGTTCGAGCTGATCCGCCCCAGAACAGTCACCACCCTTCCCGCGTTGATGTCGATGGCCGGTGCCAAACTGCATCTGAGATTTCGCGATGAACCGCGTACGACCCTGAAAGGCCTGGTCGCGCCCTTGCCCGACTCGGGCGGTGCAGTCATCAATCTGTCATTCGGTATTTCGATTTTGGATGCGGTTCGGGATTACGCCCTGACAAGCGCTGATTTTTCCGGCACTGACCTGGCGATCGAGCTGTTGTATCTGGTCGAAGCCAAATCCGCCGCGATGGAAGCGTCTCGTTCACTTAATCTCAGGCTTCAGGGGGCAATGCTAGCCGCGGAAGAGCAGGCATATACCGATACATTGACAGGATTGAAGAACCGCCGCGCGATGGATCATTTGTTGGGGCATCTGATCCTGGCAAATTCTACATTTGCCCTTATGCATCTGGATTTAGACTTCTTTAAATCCGTGAATGATCGGCTGGGCCATGCCGCCGGGGATTACGTTCTGCAACAGGCGGCCCGCATCATGCTTGAAGAGACGCGTGGAGACGATACGGTTGCCCGGGTTGGTGGGGATGAGTTTGTCATAATTTTCAAGGGCCTGACGCGGGAAGAAACTCTGGAGTCCATCGCCGGCCGTCTGATCGCAAGGTTGAATGAACCCATGATGTTTCAGGACCAACCGTGCTGTATCTCTGCAAGTATCGGAACGGCCTTGTCCACCCAGTTCAAGGTTCCCAAAGCCGCCGACATCCTTCACGCCGCCGACGTCGCCCTTTATCAGGCCAAGCGAGACGGCCGGTCCTGCCACCGCCTGTATTCCACGCTGATCAAAGCGCAAACCTGAGTTTTCCTGCTTCCGGGTCAAAGATTTCAGGCGAATTTTCAAGCGAGCTGAACGGCCTTTTTTAACTGCTTGGCAATCTGGTGCCGGATGGGTGGCAGTTCCCCTACCACTGGCAGCAGAACGCCTTTGAACCCTGCTTGGCTCAATCCTGCAGGCACGTCGTCCACTGCGTGCCCCCCGGTGCAGGCAAAGAACGGAAGGCACAGCGCCTGAGCCCCCGTGCCGGTTGCGGCTTCGGAAATGGAAGGTGGTTCTTCAACAAACCCAACGCGGACAGATTTGAAAGCCAGCATTTCCTCAAGTTGAGATGCGAAGTTCAGAGCCACGACCGAGGGGTTTCGGCTACGCCCTGACCCATGTGCGGCAATAACCAGGTCGGTCGACGCAGCTGCCCAATTCCTTTCGGACAATTCGGATTGCAGGGCGCGTGCGGTCAATTCCGGTAGCTCTGGGTCAACACCCAACGGGTCTAGAATGCGCGCTTTGTGATCCCCTAATCGTTTGGGCAAAGCGCTGGTGACAAACCATCCATTTGCCATGAAAAGCGGATAAATGACCGTGTTTTCCGGCAGGCTGCTCAGCTTAGCCTCGAACGCGCCGGGCGCGGCCAGAGTTGCTGCATGCACCGTTACATGCTCGGTCAGGGCGTCGACCGTAGCCGCGAACGCAGCCAAAGCAGCCTCGGCCGGTTCTGGATCGGACGGCTGACCATGTGCGACGATGATGGCATGTGGCATTTGGATCTCCTGACACGATATGCGTTAGGTGCCTCTGTGCGAACCGAAGTCAACACTACTGTTAGCCCAGAACCGTTAGCCAAAGCCAGACAGTCAGGATGGATGTGGCTGTCCCAATGAGAACAGCCGAAGCTGCCACCCGCTTGGCGCGGCCATACATGTTAGCAAAGATATAGGCGTTGAACCCCGGCGCCATGGCTGCGTTCAACACGCCCGAGCGGAACAGATCCTGAGGCAGCCCTGTGGATTTGCCGAATATCCACACAAGGCTGGGATGCAGCATCAGCGAGATTGCGCAAACAAAAGCGATGGTGCGCAGATCGCCTTCGGGTTTGTATTTGACCAGTACCCCGCCCAGTGCAAACAGGGCGCCAGGCAAGGCGGCCCGCGTGATCAGACCAAGGGCTTCGTCCACTACAGCCGGGATGGCCAAACCGGATAGATTAACCACGAATCCCAGTGCAATACCAAGGATCAGCGCGTTCTTGAACATTGCCGACAGAACAGAACGCGCCATGCGTACGCCACCGTTTCCGCGATTGCGGACAACCTCCATCACCGTGATCCCTACGCCGTAACAAAACGGGGAATGGAAGGCGATAATCGCATAGTTGCCTGTCAGGTTCTCGGGACCATAAGCGCGTTCGGTAATCGGCAATCCCAGCAGAACCGAGTTAGAGAACAGGCAACAAAACCCGATTGCCACGCAGTCTTCCCATTCGCGGCCGAAAATGATGCGCGCACCAAAAAGACCAGTGATGAAACACATGGCGGCGGCGGAATAGAAACTGGCCAAAAGCCGGGGATCGAAACTGGCGCTGAGGTCCAGATGCGCGATGGCAAGAAACAACAGGCATGGGATCGCGAACCCTTGAGTAAATCTCATCAGCCCGTCGACATGGTCTTCTTTGAAATATCCTGTTCGTGTTGCCGTGTAACCGGCGCCGATCACAAGAAAGACAGGAAGAATGACGTCAATCAGACTTTGCAGCATTTGGCCCCCGTGCAACGGCCAGGTTGCGATATCTTATGCAAAAGGAACAGGGGCCTGAAACGCGTGATGTATCACCATCCCGTCATAGGCGGGGGTGATATTGTCCGGAGTTTCTGCATCGACGGTCATATAGTCCAGATCGATATGCATGTTGGTTAGTATCGCCTGTTTTGGTTGCAGCTTCTCAATCCACTCAAGCGTTTTTTCCAGATGTGCATGTGTGGGATGTGGGCTTCGGCGTAGGGCGTCGATGATGAGATATTCCAACCCTTCCATTTCAGGCCATGCGTCGTCGTATATTTCGGCAACATCCGGCAAATAGGCGAGCCGTCCCATGCGAAAACCTAGAGAATCTATCGAGCCGTGATTGACCTTGAATGGACGAAACGGAATGGGCCCGCCGGGTCCATCAATTTCGAACGGTCCGTCGATGGACTTGAGGTCGAGGATCGGAGGATAAGGTGACCCTTCGGGTTGAATGAAGGCGTATCCAAACCGCCCCAGCAGGGCGTTCTGGGTATCACCATCAGCCCAGACCGGTACACGGGTTTTCATGTTGAACACGATCATGCGCAGGTCGTCGATTCCATGGACATGATCCGCGTGAGAGTGTGTATAGACTACACCATCAAGCCGCCCGGTGCCCGTGTCCAGCAACTGGCTGCGCATGTCCGGGGTCGTATCAATCAACACTGAGGTTGTGCCGCCGGGGCCGTTACGCTCGACAAGCAGGGAACAGCGCCGGCGAATGTTCTTGGGGTTAGCAGGATCGCAAGCACCCCAGTGGCCACCCAACCGGGGTACGCCGCCTGACGATCCGCAGCCCAGAATGGTAAATCGCAATTCGGTCATGCAGCGGCCCTGTTCGTTGCCGCCTTGCTGAACAGCCGGTCAAAGTTTGCCTGAGTTTGGGCGGCAAAAGCCGGATACTCCAGACCGAACACTTCAGCCCCTTTTCGGGCTGTATGTGCGGTATAGGCCGGTTCGTTTCGCTTGCCACGATAAGGGGGCGGCGCAAGATAGGGCGCATCGGTTTCCACCAGAATGCGATCCACCGGTGCGCTTGCGAAAATGTCGCGCAACTCCTGGCTTTTGGGAAAGGCCGCAATGCCGGACATGGACAGATAAAACCCAAGATCCAGCGCGGCTTTGGCCAACTCGGCCGAGGACGAGAAACAGTGCATCACGCAGGAATAGGGCGCGTTGCGATACTCTTCGGCCAGAATTTGGGCCATATCGTCGTCTGCCGCGCGGGCATGAATGATCAAAGGCAACCCTGTGCGCTGGGCGGCTTCGATATGAATGCGCAGAGATTGCTTCTGAAGCTCAGCGCTGTCGGCGGTATAGTGGTAATCCAGACCTGATTCACCGATGCCCACAAATTTGGGATGTTGTGCCAGCGCAACCAATTCATCGACCGAGACCATAGGCTCGTCAGCGGCGCTCATCGGATGGGTGCCTGCGGCGTAGAATACCGGTGCATGGGCTTCGGCAATTGCGCGGACTGCGGGTTCATTGCGCAGCTTGGTGCAAATCGTCACCATCCGGGTCACGCCAGCATCGGCCGCGCGCGAGATGATGTCGTCCAACTGACCGTCAAAATCCGGGAAGTCCAGATGGCAGTGACTGTCGGTGATCTGGGGGGTGTCGCTCATCTGACCTGGCCGGCGGTTTCCTGTATCTTGAACACCGTATCTAGGACCAGAGCGACAGGGTCAAGGTTCACCGCCTGACCATGTCGCGTGCGGGCTGTGATTGTCGCTGCGACTTCGGCCCAGCGACGGGCCTGATCCGAAGAATCTGACAGTCTGGCCAGCGTTTCAGCTTCGTTAGGGGCGGCCTCAGAGGTCGGCGGTGCGCCGGTTGCCCCGGTCAGGGCCAGCCGAGACAAGGCGATATCGATCAGTGTCAGCAGCAAATCAAACCGCTCGGCCGCGCCGCGTTGTGCCGCAGCCTCGGCCAGAGCCAGCGCGCGCTGCCGGTCCAGGCGGGGCAGGGTGCCCAGAATGGCAATCAGTTCGGCATAGATTTCAAGCCCGCCCAGATTGATCAGGCGAACGGCCTCCCCGACCGAGCCAGCGGCCAATGCGGCGAGATATTCGGGGTGCGTCGGTAAGGTCGTCCCGGTTTGCGACAGCGCGTCCTGCATATCCCCGGCACTCAGGGGCCCAAGACGCAAGGTCCGGCACCGAGAGCGGATGGTCGGCAACAAGCGCGAGGGTTGGTGCGATACCAGCAAAAGAGTTGTACGCGCCGGAGGCTCTTCCAGCATCTTCAGCAAAGCATTGGCGGCGCTGACATTCATCTCATCCGCCGAATCCACGATTACGACCCGGCGCCCGCCATCGGCAGAGGACAGGCCAAAGAACTTTCCCAGCTTTCGGACGTCGTCCACAACGATTTCGTTGCGCAGCCGCCCCTGATCATTCAGCGACCGGGCTATCGCGGCCAATCCCGGCTCGGCCCCGGCCAGAATGCGACGTGACACCGGGTGGTCGCGATCAATGTCGAGCGTCTCTGGCGGTGGCGGCGCGCCAAACAGCCCACCGTCGTTTGCCAAAGGTGTTGCCAGCAAGAACCGCGCAATCCGCCAGGCCAACGTTGCCTTGCCGACGCCACGCGGCCCGGTCAGCAACCAGCCGTGGTGCAGCCGGTCCGAGTTGTAGGCGGTCAGAAACGCCTGTTCCGCCGCATCCTGACCAAAAAGCCGGACGGTCTCGCGGGGATGTGGCGCACCGGGCACCTGATCCGGAGAGGGGATTTCGTCATTCATCGTCTATCGCAAAGCAGCCTGGACGATTTCTGTCACATCCTGCGCAACGCTGTCCATGTCCCGGTTACCGTCCACCACGCGGAAACGGTCGGAAAACTCATGGGCCAGTGCCAGAAAGCCCGCCCGCATTTTCCTTTGTAGGTCCGGGCCGAAATCTTCGAACCGTTCTTCCGCGCCTTGCCGCCCTTTGGCGCGGGACAGGCCGGTATCGGGGTCCATGTCGATCAGCAGCGTCAAGTCCGGCTCGCGCTTGATCATCAGGCTGTGCAGCTGATCAACAAGGCCGCGCAGATCGCCCCGCGACAGGCCCTGATACATACGTGTGCTGTCGGCAAAGCGGTCGCAGATCACCACTTGCCCTGCGGCAAGTGCGGGTTCGATCGTACGTTCCAGATGGTCGCGGCGGGCGGCCGTGAAAAGCAGGATTTCCGTTTCGGCCGACCAGCGGTCGGGATCACCTTCCAATACCAGGCTGCGGATTTCCTCCGCGCCGGGTGAGCCGCCCGGTTCACGCGTCAAAACGACCTCATGACCCTGCGCCCGCAGTTGATCCGCCAGCATCCGCGCCTGAGTTGACTTGCCTGATCCGTCAATGCCTTCGAAAGTCAGAAATAACCCCGCCTTGGTCACATCGACTCCAGTGGGTTATTGATCACGTCTTTCAGAACTATGCCGCCAACGGTCAGCATACGGACGACAAATCCACCAATTGCAACGTCTTCCGCTGCCACCAGTGGACGTCGAATTTCCGGCAATCCTTCAGGCTTGATGACAAGTTCGGCCAGTTGCTGGCCTTTCTTGACCGGTGCATTGACGGGACCCTGATACACAACTTCGGCCTTGACGTTTTGTGTGCCCAGAACCGGAAACAGAACCGTCAGATCGCCGTCAGGTACAAGGCCTACGGTCTTCTTCTCGCCCATCCACAGCTTGGCTTCGGCTATCGGCGTTTCCGCGTTGGCAACTGTCCTCTCGACAAAATTTCGAATCGACCAGTTAACCACGGCCTCAGCCTCCTCTGCCCGTTGACCGGTGCTGTCCAGCCCGCTGAGGACAAAGATGACACGGCGATCGCCTTGTTTGGCAGACCCGACCAGGCCGTATCCGGCCTCCTGCGTGTGGCCGGTTTTCAGGCCATCCGCGCCAATGCTCAGTTTCAGCAATGGATTGCGGTTACGGGCATTCGATGGCGCACGGCCATCGAATTCGAATACCTCTTCTGAAAACAGGGGGTAGTATTCGGGAAAGTCGGTAATCAGCCTGTCGGCCAGAACCGCAAGATCATGAACCGACATCATATGTCCGGCGGCAGGCCAACCGTTCGAGTTCGCGAAATTCGAGTTGTTCATACCGATCTGCTTTGCGCGCTGGGTCATATAGCGGGCAAACCCGGCCTCTGTCCCGTCAGGGCTTAGCGCCTCGGCGAGGACCACGCAGGCGTCGTTGCCTGACAGAACGATGATGCCGCGCAGCAGATCCTCGACCCGAACCCGGTCCTGCGTGTTCAGAAACATGGTCGAGCCGCCATAGCTCATCGCGTGTTCGGACACGGGCAGGGTTTCGTCCAGCGTCAGTCTTCCGTCACGCAGCGCTTCGAAAGCAACATACAGCGTCATGAGCTTGGACATGGATGCAGGAGGCAAGGGCTGATCGGCGTCTTTCGCCAAAAGCACCGTACCGGTGGTCTGATCGATCACATAAGCCGCGCGGGCAGATGTATCAAAAGCCTGAGCCGGGATTGCCAGAACGGCAAGCCCAATGGCCAGAACAGAAGTTCGCAATGAGGATAGCATGTTATGCCTCCTTGTATCAGTCGGACACGGTGAACGCATCTTTGAAACCAAGGTCCTTTACATCTTTTTGAATGGCCTTGCGTTCGGCCCGGGTTGCGGCAGGGCCAACCAGGACCCGCCATACTGTTTTGTTTTCGGTTTTCAGTTCCCGCACAACAGTCGACATGCCATTCCGGCGCACTTTCTCGGCGGCGGCATTCGCATTTGCTTCGACGCTGAACGTGCCGATCTGCACAAATGGTTTGCTCAGCGGAGACGCAGCGCCTGTTGCCGCCGCTGCGGCAGGAACCGCTTCGGTCGCGTCAATCGCGGATGCAGCGCCTTCGATGGGATCCAGTGGCGTTTCGGTGATCTCAGTGGGGTCTTTCTTTTGCCACCACTTCCGTTTTGCAGGCTTTTCAGCGGGGGCTTCGACCGGCGCGTCCGACAACGCCGGTGCAGCTGCGGCTGCCGCAACATCTGCGGCCACATCAGCACCGCCTGTTGCTGCACCCGCCGCAGCCACGGTGGCTCCCGCCGCTGCCGCTGTTGGCTCTTTTTTCTGCCACCACTTCCGCTTGGCGGGTTTTTCTTCAGCGGGCTCTGTTGGGTCCTCAGTGGCTGATGCCGCAGCTGTGGTCGTGTCCGTACCTTCGGTCGCTGCGTTGGCAGAACTTGCCGCATCCGCCGCAACCACTGCCGAACCGGCTGCTGCCGCTGGCGCCTTCTTTTGCCACCATTTCGGCTTGGCCGGTTTTTCGGTATCTGCCGCGGATGGATCGTCGGTGGCCGCGGTGTCCGATACCGCAGCCGTATCTGCCGCCTCGTCTTCCGGTTTGGGCGCGTCCTCGGGTGGTGATTCCTTTACAGCTTCACGGCGCAAAGCGACCACACTGACCTTTGTCGGCGCGCCCGCCAGCATTCCGAGCTGTTCCGCAGCCGCAGATGAGACCTGTAGCGCCGGGCCGGGCAGGTTGCGTTCACGTCGGAACAGGGCCCCTGTTACAGACTTGTTGTTTGCGGTGTTCGTAATTACGACACGCTCGGGCTGGGATACTTCCGGATAGGCAACCCAGATCCCGCCCAGCGAGGGCCTGCCATCCCAAAGCCCCGCTTCGGTGACCTGAAAAACCTCGGGGGCTTCGACGTCACGCTGCGAGCCCGAGGCTACCTCGGGAAGGAGTTCGGTTTTGTTTGAGTTTTCTTCAGGTTTTTCAGCCTCTTGAAGAATGTCTTCACACCCGCTCAAAACTGTCAAAGTCAACGCCAGATACGCCAACCGTTTCGGTCCCGGGCGTGTCATGATCGCTCGCTTCATCTGCTTATCCCTTGCCTGAAGGGGTCTCGTTCTCGGAACCCCGCTGCCGGTCTGCTGGTTCTGCTTGCCAGCCTGTTTCGGTCTATTTCGGGGATCATAACGCGGCTGAAGAGTCATGGAAAGACCGCTGCGCGGGCTTCGGCAAGAAATCCCGATTTCGACTTGCCTCTGACCGAACTTGCGCTTAGACCCTGCCTTCGACGGGGAGGTGGCAGAGTGGTCGAATGCGGCGGTCTTGAAAACCGTTGGGCGTGAGAGCGTCCCCAGGGTTCGAATCCCTGTCTCCCCGCCACTCATACCTGTCTCACTTCAGTTGTGTTTTCTGACCCGAAATTGTGTCGCAATTTCCGCGAGTTGGCGCGTGCGCTTTCAATCAGAGACGGAGCGGACTGTACATTCAGAGCGCAATTCCGGCCGCAGTCTCAGTGCCGCATTTTGGCGGGGTCGCTTTGGGCTGGATTTCCCTGATAACCTGCAATTTACAGGGAAATTTCGCGAAACAGGTCTGAGTTCCGTTATTTCACCTGTCGGAACTGTATGTTTTTCAGAGGTTTATGTTGCAAATTCCCTAAAAAGTGGAACAGGGAACTTCCTCGCGGGAACAGAGAATTGTTCCACCGGATCAGGTAGGGCAAACCCTATATCAGGGACGCAGGATTTGAAGCAATAAAAAGCCGAACTGGCGTTCCTGTTCGGTCCAGTCAACTGGGTGGGTCACGCTGACCAGACGCTTGAGTGTGAGTTCGGGCGGCTGAGTGCCGTCGAGAATCGCGGCTTGAATCTTCGGTGAGAGAAACGCGAGCTGGGAACGGGTACGGATGAAGGCGCAGGGAACGCTCTCGCGGCGTGCAATCTCCATCAGTTGAACTCCGGATTTCAGATCTCGGGCCCAGCCATGGGCGCGGATCAGCATGGACCGGAGGTGGGGATCAGGTTGGGGTGCCATATCTCCGGCGATGACCTTGGCCTCGACGCCGCGGCGGCGCAGATCGAAAGATGCGGTGACGTGGGTGAGATCCGGGTGCAGATGGTCCGCAGCAATACCAACTGCGCTTGCCAGAGTCTTGGGGTTTAACTCGAGTTCAAAGTGTCCTCGTGCAATTTCGCCGCTGGCCAGAAGAGCAGCGCCCACATAACCGCCTTGGCGTTGAAGCCGAGTCACCAAATCGGCAATTGACGTCTGGATCACCGCGGCTGACCCAGCCTCGGGCTGCGCCAGTACTTGGTGCGCGGCGGCGGCCTCTTGAAGATGTCTGGCGATGACATCAATGACTGCGTTTTCCAGCGCCGGGCCGGGCAGTCGCCAGCCGGAGGTATCCTTGCCGCCCGAGATCAGTCGATTGGAGACGTAATAGCGCAACCGTCGGCCTTTGCGCGTGGTGTGGGTTGGCGTCAACCGATCACCAGTTTCGTCCTGCAGCAGACCAGTGAGCCAGGCGCCGGGGTCATTGGTGCGTTGGCGCGCATCAGGTGAAGGGTCTGCACGGGATCGCTGCGACGCTTCGCGCATTTTCTCCTGCACCCGGTCCCAGATGTCCTGGTCGATGATCGCCGGATGTTGCCCGTCCCAGATCTTATCCTTGTGCCGGATTTTTCCGAGGTAAACCGGGTTGCGCAGCAGATAATAGATCTGGCCGCGTGACAGCGGGCAATTCCCCTTCACGCTTCCATCCGCCCGAACAGCCCGTTTTGATCGCAGGTCTTCTGCCGTTGCCCGCTCTTCTACTTTGCGCAGGCAACCCAGCTCATCATAGAGCCCAAAGAGATGCCGGACCGTTCTGGCCTCATCCTCATTCACGACCAGCGTTCTTGCTTTTGGGTCGGGGTGGCGGTCATAGCCGAGCGGCAGGTTGCCGCCCATCCAAAGCCCCTTTTTCTTAGACGCTGCAATCTTGTCGCGAATACGTTCCGCGGTGACTTCCCGTTCAAACTGAGCAAAGGACAAGAGTACATTCAGGGTCAACCGACCCATGGATGAGGAGGTGTTGAATGCTTGTGTGACGGACACAAAAGAACAGTTCGCTTGTTCCAGCCGTTCGACCAGCTTGGAGAAGTCGGCGAGCGATCGGGTCAGCCGGTCGATCTTGTAGACCACAACCATGTCGATGCGCCCGACATCTATCTCTTCAAGAAGGCGCTGAACGGCAGGGCGCTCTAGGGTGCCGCCCGACAGGCCACCGTCATCGTAGCGGTCTGGCAAAAGGGTCCAACCTTCGTGCCGCTGGCTGGCGACATAGGCCGCGCAGGCCTCATACTGAGCGTCCAGCGAATTAAAGTCCTGGTCCAGTCCATCTTCTGAGGACTTGCGCGTATAGATCGCGCATCGGATTTTACGGCGCGGGCTCATTTGGCGATCTTTCGGGTGAGTCCGAAAAAACGCGGCCCTGACCAATGCGCGCCGGTAATCTCTCGGGCTATGGCTGAGAGCGAGCGATAGGACCGACCGTTCCAAGTGAAGCCGTCCCCTGTCACATCGACCATATGGGTCACGCCATTCCACTCGCGCAGCAGGCGCCCGCCGGGTTTAAGAGCAGGGCAGGCTGGCCGGGGTTTTTTCTCGGAACCCTTTTCCAGCGTGGCTTTGACCTGCCGGGGTAGCCCGCCATGACAGCGGGACTGCATCTCAAAGGCGATAAAACGGCGCAGGAAGGGTTGGCTGAGCATGGCGGGCGCGGGTTGATCAAACAGTTGCTGCCAAAGCGTGACCAGATCCGATCGACTCATGGCGGCCAGATCGGCGACGTCGCTGGTCTTGGTCATGACTCTTCTCCTGTTCCCGCCGTCAGGTGATACGTGGATGATCCATTTTGTTTGTCGGATGTCCGCCGTTCAATCGTCGCGCCTTTCTTCCGTAACCCACTCAATGCCGCTCGGACCGAATGAGGCTGCCACCCCGTTGCTTTGCAGAGCGCCTCAAGGCTGGCACCGTTCGGGCGACGCAACAAAGCTTGCACCTTGTCAATTTTGGTTGGTTTGGATTTGGACATGTATTGTCTCCTCTGATCTGGGGCTGGCGGAATGCCGAACCCCCGTACCGAGGAGCGCCCGAATGGCTCGGGCGTGGGTTCAGTGATGCGTGGTTCGCAGCAACAGTCCAGCTCTTTCTGGGGCAATCCGAAGAGGGCTGTGTTATGTCGGGTGTTGCTGCTGTACCCCCGATTATTCGTCAACAATCTTAATTGGTTACTTTTTGCTTGGGGGTTGCAATTGCAAAAGCCCGCGCATAGATTCTAGCCAGCCCTGCAAGGGACAAGGTCCCACGGGGAGGTGAATACATCTCCCAGGCAGCATTCGGCGCCGCATTTTTCGAAGCGGATAAGACCGAGAGCATTCGAAGGGGCAACGAACCGGATCGATTGGTCCGGAGAGTTGCTATTCGTGCTCTCTCCGAATTCCCAACACGATCCTTTCTTGTCGACGCTAACGAGCGTCAAACGAAAGGAGGCGGCAATGCCTACTAAGAAAACACAGAGCGACGCCAAGGCGTCCAAAACGCCGATCTGGATGGCGGACAAAGTCATTCAATCCCAGATCAGCCAGATCAAGCTCTACGACAATAACAACCGCGTGCATACGGCCAAGAACATCGACAAGCTGAAGGCGTCGGTGGCCAAGTTTGGCTTTGTCACCCCGATCCTGTTGGATGGTTCGGGCACAATCATAGCGGGTCACGGCCGCTATGAAGCCGCCAAGGCTCTGGGGTTGATGTCGGTGCCGACTGTTGTCGCGGATCACTTGTCAGACGCGGAAGTGCGCGCTCTGCGCATTGCGGATAACAAGCTGGCGGAGTTGTCCGACTGGAACGAAGCTGCTCTGCAGATTGAATTTGCCGAGCTGATGGATCTCAGCCTTGATGGCGAGCTGGACTTTGATCTGGACATCACCGGGTTCGAAACACCGGAGATCGACATTATCATCGACGGCACGGGCGAGGCCACGGAGACCGAAGCAGAATCTGTTGAGACGCCGAACCCTGCGGCACCCGTAGTCACGGAGCCGGGCGACCTTTGGGTTCTCGGAGATCATCGCATCTTCTGTGGGGATTCCTTGCAAGCCCAGAGCTACGACACTCTGCTAAAGAGCGAACGCCCGCAGATGGTGTTCACAGATCCTCCTTACAATGTAGCGGTCAATGGGCATGTTCGCTGTGGCACCGGTGGCGATCATCGCGAGTTTGCCATGGCGTCAGGAGAAATGTCGGCCAGCGAATTCCGTAGCTTTCTCTCGGACGTGAACAACCGGCTGATTGACTGCCTGCCGGACGGAGGCATCGCGATGATCTGCATGGACTGGCGTCACATTGAAGAACTGATTGCGGCCGGCAAGGCAGGCGGCTTTGATCTCATCAATCTTTGCGTCTGGAACAAGACGAACGGCGGGATGGGCAGCCTTTATCGTTCCAAGCACGAGCTGGTCGCGATCTTCAAGAAACCAGGTGCGGCGCATATCAACAATGTCGAACTGGGAAAACACGGGCGCAACCGGACCAATGTCTGGGACTATGCCGGTGTGAACAGCTTTGGGGCAGGGCGTGAAGCGGATCTCGCTGATCATCCCACGGTGAAGCCGACAGCCTTGGTTGCAGATGCCATCATGGATGTGAGCCACCGCGGTGATGTTGTGCTGGATACCTTTGGCGGATCCGGCGCGACGTTGTTGGCAGCTGAGAAAACTGGGCGCCGGGCGCGGCTGATTGAGCTCGATCCGGCTTATGTCGATGTCGCCATCCGCCGTTGGCAGGAGATGACCGGTGAGAGCGCCGTGCACGCGGTAACAGGCCAGACGTTCGATGCGCATTCTGCGGCAACTGATGCCACCTCAGAGCTGGAGGTGGGTCATGTCTGACAATACGAAAGAGTATGAGGTCGGCTACGGCAAGCCGCCCAAAGCAACCCGGTTCCAAAAAGGGCGATCCGGAAATCCGAAAGGACGACCGAAAGCTGCCAAAGGCGTGAATGCCAGCCTGAAACGCGAACTGGAAACCAAGATCACAGTCCGCGAAGGCAACCACGAAACCCGAATTTCCAAGGCGGAGGCAATTGCAAAGCGGCTCATGGCAGGTGCTTTGAAGGGCGACACGAAATTGCTGATGGCGCTTCTTAAGGTCGACTCTGATCTGTTTGGCGGTTCAGATGATGGGAGCGGACAGGCCAGCGCTGCTTTGGAAGGGCCGGATAAGGTCGACTACGACATCCTCCGGGATTTCTTTTCCAGCCAATTGGACGGTGACGGCGGTGCGGAAGATGAGGAGGCGGAAGATGACGGCTCCTGATCCAAAAATGGTCCTGCAAGCCGCGCGCGAGGTTTGCCGGGACAATTTCTTTCCCTTTGTTTGGCGTGTGTTTGACACGCTGCACCAAGGAACTGACCACAGCTTTGATCCGGCTTGGCATGTGCGGGCCATGTGCCATGAGTTGGACAACGTTCGCGTCGGCGAGAACAAGCGGTTGATTATCAACATTCCGCCCCGGTGCCTGAAATCGGTCACCGTGGCCGTTGCCTATGTCGCTTATCTTCTCGGTCATAACCCCAGCGCCAAGATTATTGTTGCCAGCTACGGGCTGGATCTGGCACGCAAACATTCCGAGGATTGTCGTCGGATCATGTCTGCGCGCTGGTACCGGGGAATGTTCCCTGAAACGGTCTTGGCTAAAAAGGGCAACACCTCAGAAGAAATCCGCACCACAAAGGGAGGCAGCCGTAAGGCTGTCTCCATCGGAAGTTCTGTGACTGGACATGGCGCTGACTACATCATCATCGATGACCTGCTGAAAGCCGGCGATGCGGGCTCCGAAGCTGAACTGGTCAAGGCACAGGAGTTCATTGAGGGGACCTTGCTGTCGCGCTTTGACAACCCGTCCGAAGGGCGTGTGGTTATGGTTGCACAGCGGTTGCACGAGATGGATCCGCCGGGTTATCTGCTGGACCGCGGTACCTATCGGCACCTGAACCTGCCTGCCATCGCCGAAGACCATGAGACAGTGCCTCTTGGGCGTGGAAGGGTCATGTGCCGCAAACCGGGTGATCTCCTTTGCCCGTCCCGTTTGGATCAGGACACGCTGGATACCAAGCGTCGTGAAATGGGCGCAGCCGTGTTCAATTGCCAGTATCAGCAGAACCCCATTGCTCCCGACGGGTCACCCCTGCGCTGGGAGTGGTTTGGTACCTACAAGACTATCCAAGATCGCCGCTGGTATCAGCTTGTCGTTCAAAGCTGGGATACGGGGATGTCTGCGGATCCCCGGTCCGACTTCTCGGTCTGTACAACCTGGGGGTTCCGAGAAAATGCGTGGTACCTTCTCGACGTCTGGCGTGGGCAGGTGGACTACCCAGACCTGAAAGCCAAGGCACTGCAGCTTGTCAGTCGCTGGGATCCGGATCGAGTTCTGATCGAGGATGCCGCTTCTGGCAAACCGCTTTTGGACGAATTGTTTCGTGATGACCGTCGGCGCTATGAACGCATTAGACCTGACAAGGACAAGGAAACCCGGTTCCAGTCCGCGTGCGGTCCTATCGAAGAGGGCAAGGTGTATCTGCCTGCAGACGCGCCCTGGCTGGCGGCGTTCAAACGGGAACTGCAGTCCTTTCCACGCGGTCGCAATGACGATCAGGTCGACAGCTTTGCCCACTTTCTGAACTGGTCCAAGGGATTGGGATTCTACCGCGCGCTAGGCCATGATCATCAGATAAACATCGAACGTCGCGAGCGCCGTCGCGAGCGGATCAGACGGCGGTAGAACAGAAACCAAAGTTCGAGGCCGGTAGTCGGCCTAGAACCGCCCAGCGAAACCTTGGTCATTGGGTCCGAACGGCGTATTTTGTTGAAAAACTCTTCCTTGATCGAGGGCTGAACTGCTGATTCAATTCCTTTAGTGGGGGGGGGAGGACCAGCCATGATGGGACCGAAGCAGGAAGCGCAGGCGGCGTTGTTCTACGAATTTTCTCTTGAGAATCATATTCCCCAAGACCACTTGCTGCGCTCGATTGATCGCTTTGTCGATCTGGGTGGCATCCGCGCCTATCTCGCAGATTTCTACAGCCACACCGGTCGGCCATCCGTCGATCCTGAGCTGCTGATCCGGATGCTGCTGGTGGGATATTGCTTCGGCATCCGATCTGAACGGCGGCTTTGTGAAGAGGTGCATTTGAACCTGGCCTATCGTTGGTTTTGTCGCCTCGATCTGACTGACTGCGTGCCTGATCATTCGACGTTTTCCAAGAACCGACATGGTCGGTTCCGTGAGAGTGAGCTGCTGCGTCATCTGTTCGAGACGACTGTTGCGCGTTGCATCGCGGAAGGTTTGGTCAGCGGCCAGCGCCTGGCAATTGATGCCAGCCTGATCGAGGCGGATGCCAACAAGCAGAATTCGACACCCAAAGAAGATTGGTGCGTCTCCGACATCGACCCGGCAGATGCGCCTCGCGCCGTTCGCGAGTATCTCGATACGTTAGATGAAGCTGCATTCGGTGCCGCCAGCGAAGTCCAGCCCAAGTTCACATCCCATTCCGATCCTGCCAGCCAGTGGACGGCAGCGCGTAAAGGGCCAGCATTCTTTAGCTATTCTGACAATTATCTGATCGACACCGACCATGGCGTCATCGTCGATGTCGAGGCGACCCGTTCGATCCGACAAGCCGAGGTCGGATCAACCAAAACCATGCTGGACCGGGTAGAGGATAAGTTCGATCTGCATCCCGAACGGCTGATCGCGGACACCGCCTATGGCACCGGGCCGCTCCTGGGTTGGCTTGTCGACCGCAAGATCGCACCACATATCCCGGTCTTCGATAAGTCCGGCCGCAACGATGGCACCTGGACCCGCGCCGACTTTGAGTGGGACGCAGAAAACGATCAATATGTCTGTCCAGAAGGTCACGCCCTGAAGCAGTTCCGCCGTAACTACTCAGACCCGAACAGGGGGCCGACTGGCAAGGGCACTGCACGTTATCGCGCCTTGAAAGAGGTCTGTCAGATCTGTCCATCCAAAGCCAAATGCTGTCCAAACACCGAAGCTCGCAAGATCACCCGTGAGGAGCACGAAGACGCCCGTCAGGTCGCACGCGACATCGCCAAGACCAAGCAATACGAGATCTCGATGAAACTCAGAAAGAAGGTCGAGATGCTTTTCGCCCACCTCAAACGCATCCTCGGGATGGGACGGCTCCGATTACGTGGCCCATGCGGTGCAAATGACGAATTTCTCCTCGCCGCCACAGCCCAAAACCTCCGCAAACTGGCCAAGATATTCCCTGCACCGCAGCAAATGCGCAAAGCCTGAATGGAAACGCACTCGCGCTCTGTTCAAAGCACCACTTTCTGCGTCAGCAACCGTTGTTTTTCAACAGAATCGGGCGGACAGCTGACTTTCGCTGCATATGCGAGAGCAACTCTACCAATCTGTGAAAGCGGTCATTTACAGTCAGATATGCGATACACGCCCGATCCAGGTACGGATGAAGTCCTTTGTGGCGCGGGATCAGAGCGACCTGGCAAGGTCGCCAATATCCCAAAAAAGCCCGGCCATTGCGCGCAATGCATCACGCGAAACTGACTTTAACACGTGCTCGTTTGGCGCGTGCTGCGAACAGCCGCGATAGGAGTGCGGCACCCAAACCGTTGGGAGACCGAGCAAATCGGAAAAGACCTCGTTGGGCAAGGAACCGGCGAGATTTGGCAGGACATGGGGTGGCTTCCCACACGTTTTTTCAAGCGAACGCGCGACAAAAGACACCCACGGATGGTTGGGCGACGTTCGCGTTGCATCAAAGAAGCTGCGGTCATGAGGCTTGATCTGAACGATCTCAAAACCTCTCGCATCAAGGTGGCGTCGAAGGGCGGGCAGGATATCGGATTGGTTAGTGCCAACAACGAAGCGGAGCTGGCAGGCGGCTATGGCAAATCCCGAGATCGCGTTGACCGGTGCCTCGGGGACACCGCTTTTCATTGCGAGGACCGCAAAACTGTTCCAGCCGAAGACGCGTTCGGCCGGTGTCAGGCCTTCCTCTCCCCAATTCTCGTCAATCTTCGGACCACCATCCCCGCCAACCGGCAAGTTGCGCAGGGTGTCCCGGATGTCTTCAGTCAGGCTGGTCGGCCGCCATTCTGGTATTTGGATTTGGCCCCGCACATCGGTGATCGTCGAGAGGGCTTGTGCAAGGATCATCGCGGGGTCGGCAAGCAAACCGCCCCAGTTACCCGAATGGTGCGCGCCGTCTCTTAGATCAACGATGAGGTCGAACGAATTGCCGCCCCTTGCCCCCATGAACAACGTGGGCGTGTCGGACTGAAGGCGCGGCCCGTCCGATGCGATCAGGACGTCTGCGGCTAGGTTGTCCTTGTGCTTGGCGCAAAACTCCGACAACCCCGGTGATCCCATTTCTTCGCCCATTTCAATGAGAATGCGCATGTTGAAGCCGAGCGCTCCACGGGCCTCAATGACAGCGCTCAGCGCCGCCAAATTGATGAGATGCTGCCCCTTATTGTCGGCTGTTCCGCGTCCATAGAGGCGGTCGCACTCATCAACCAGTCGAAATGGGTGAAGCCCGTCGCGCCATTGATCCGTTTGCGCGCGGATCACGTCGCCATGCCCGTAGGACAGGATTGTCGGACGCGTGTCGTCCTCGATGCGCTCTGCAACCAAGATCGGTCCGGCATCGTGCACAGGGTTCGGGTAGATTTCACAGGAGAACCCGAGTCTGCTCAGGCGCGGAACGAGGGCTTCCTCAAGATAGCGCGGAAGCTCCGCGGCTTTTTCTTGTGTCTGGCTCTCCGTCTCATGGGCAACCAGTTCGCTAAGTTCTGTTGCAAATTGACCGGTGTCGAAAAACTGGGCGGCGTTGTCTATTGCAGAGGCGCGGGTCACGGTTGTTTTGCCTCAGACAGGTGGACGCACGTCGTCCGGGATCGGACATGTGTAAGGTGTTTGGCCCAGATGGTCTTGATGCGTCGCGCATGCAGCTTCGATGCGCGAGGGATCCTCAACCAGTCGACAAGCTGTCGCGGCCATTGCTTTTGCCGCGTAGACCATGCCTTTGTGAGCCGCGGGCGCCTTGCCTTGTGCCACTGTTTGCCACGTATGAAACGGCGTTCCTATAGCACAGGTGGCAACTCGTGCCTGAACGGTTGGGACTGCCCAACTCACGTCGCCAACATCTGTCGAGCCTTCGCCGCCATCGCTGTGGCGATCAAGAGGTGCGATGAAGTCGCAGAGTGCGAGATTTTTTTTGGGCTTAGCACCGATCCGCTTGAAGGTCGTATTGATGTCAGCGGCGGTTAATGTGGTCTGAATGTCGCGGGCAAAACTGAGATCTGCCTCGTCAAAGGCGACGGGTCCAAGTTTCTCTAGCTCGTGCTGCATGGTTTCTTCCAAAGGACGGTTGCCAAGCAGGTTTGAAACGCCGGAAAAGACCTGGCTGGTAACTTGCGTTCCTGTCATCAGCGCCGCGCCGTCCGCAATCTTTCGGACGCGCGTAACCAAATCGGCGAGGTCCGGTAGCGAGCTGGCGCGGACGAGTTGGCGCACTGTGGCCTTGGCCTGCACCACGTTCGGCGCAACACCACCTGCATCGAGATAGGCGTAGTGAACCCGGGCGCTGTCGGGCATGTGCTCGCGCAGGTAATTTACACCGATGTTCATCAGTTCAACCGCATCAAGCGCCGACCTACCCAATTCCGGTGCACCCGCCGCATGGGCAGCTTTTCCATGAAAAGTGAAATCGATCCGGGTGTTCGCGAGCGATCTGGCCTCATTCACGCCTGTGAAGGTCGCTGGATGCCACGAGATGGCTGCGTCGACATCATCGAACAGTCCTTCGCGCACCATGTATGTCTTGGCCGCGCCCCCTTCTTCAGCGGGGCAGCCATAGTATCGCACACGGCCCTTGATGCCGTTTTCGGCCAGCCAGTCTTTCACCGCCGTCGCGGCCAAGAGTGCGGCGGCCCCTAAAAGATTGTGACCACACCCATGCCCGTTGCCACCCTCTTCAAGCGGCTGATGTTCAGCCACACCTGGCGCCTGGCTCAGATATGGCAGCGCATCGAACTCGCCGAGGATGGCAATCACCGGACCCTCGTCTCCTGCTTCGCCAATCACGGCCGTAGGAATGCCAGCTGCGTTCTCTGTTATCTTGAAGCCCTGAGCGCGTAACATCTGCACATGTTCGGCGACGGACTTGTACTCGGCATAAAGCGTCTCGGGCGTGTCAAAGACTCGATCTGACAAGGCGATAAAATCATCACGATGGCGGTCGACGTGGTCCCAGATCGGATCGGCGTTTTTCAAGGGGCTCTCCAGCTTCTCGTTCAAACGGTTTCGGCGTGTTCCAGCAGGCAAGCCGTTTCGCGCCCGCCGCGCCCCGCTTTCAGTTCAGGAACAGTGGTGCGGCACTCAGCGGTCGCCACCGGGCAACGCGGGTGGAAGGTACATCCAGATGGCGGATCGAGCGGCGACGGAATTTCCCCCTCAATCGGGGCAAACTCACGCCGGCGCTGATCAAGGCGCGGAGCCTCTGCAAGCAGCGCTTTCGTGTAGGGATGGCGTGGGTCCGAAAAAATTTCCTCAGTCGATGCGCTCTCGACAATGCGGCCCAGATACATGATCGCCACGCGGTCGGCGATGTGTTCGACGACGCTCAGGTCATGGCTGATGAACAGATAGGTCAGGCCCAGCTCTTCGCGCAGATCCATGAACAAGTTGATAACCTGCGCCTGGATCGACACGTCCAGCGCAGCGATGGCTTCGTCGCAGACAAGGAACTTCGGCTTCACGGCGAGCGCACGTGCAATTCCAATCCGTTGCCTCTGACCGCCGGAAAACTGATGCGCGTAACGCCGCTTGAGCGACGGGTCGAGGCCGACCTTGCGCATCACGTCGTCCACGTATTCCGCACTCTCTGCCTTGCGGACGATCCCATGCATACGCGGTGCTTCGCCGATGATATCTTCGACGCGCATTCGCGGATTTAGGCTGGCAAAGGGGTCCTGGAAGATCATCTGAATTGCGAGGGTCGCCGCGCGTTTGTCGGTGCCGTTCAACGTCGCAACATCTTTGCCTCCGTAGAACATCTGTCCGTCACTTGCAGGGTGAATGCCGGCAACAACACGTCCCAAAGTGGACTTGCCGCAGCCGGATTCGCCGACCAATCCCAGAACCTCACCCTTTTGAATCGACAGGTTCACGTTATCGACAGCATGGACCGTTTCTTCCCGGATGATTGCGCCAAGTCGCTGTGCGATTTTCCCCGCGACGTCCAAACGTTTGGTGAAGCGCTTCGAAACGCCTCGGATTTCAACGAGCGGCTCACTCAAAGCGTCGTCTCCTTGGTGCGTTGCGGATTGAAACAGCGAAGGCTGCGGCCATCCACGTCCTTAATCGGGGGGCGCTTGGAACACGCTGCCGTTCGGGCCTGACAACGCGGTCCAAAGGCGCATCCTTCAGGCAGGGCGAGCATGTTTGGCGTCATCCCTTCGATCTGGAACAAACGCTGCCCGCGCCGGTTCGCCGTCGGAACCGATCCGAGAAGCCCGACCGTATAGGGATGCAACGGACGGTCGATAACATCGTCGATACTGCCTTGCTCAACGATCCGTCCTGCGTACATCACCGAAATCCGGTCCGCGAGCCCTGCCACAACGGCAAGGTCATGCGTGATCCAGATCATCGCGGTTCCCGTGCGTTTCGTCAGCTTCTGTGCCTCGTGGATGATCTGCGCCTGAATTGTCACGTCGAGCGCTGTCGTCGGCTCGTCGGCAATAATGAGGTCCGGCTGGTTCAAGAAGGCTGTCGCAATCGCCACGCGCTGCCGCATCCCACCGGAAAGCTGATGCGGATAGGCTTGCAATCGCTCTTCCGGCGATGGGATGCCAACCAAACCAAGCGCATCACGGCTTCTTTCCCAGGCGGTTTGGCGGCTTACGTTTTCATGGGCGAGAATGGCCTCGATCATCTGCGTATCGACGCGCAGGACCGGGTTGAGCGTCATCATCGGATCCTGAAAGATCATCGAGATTCGGTTGCCACGCAAGGTCTTGAGTCGCTCTTCCGGTGCGTTCGCGATCTCGTCACCATTAAAACGGATTGACCCATCGACGATGCGCCCGGGAGGATCGATCAGCCCAAGGATGGAAAACCCGGTGATCGACTTGCCCGACCCGGACTCACCCACCAGACCCATTACCTCGCCCTTGGAGACGGTGAAATCCACACCATCTACGGCCTTGACCACACCCGCGTGCGTGAAGAAGTGGGTCTTTAGCCCGCTGACTTCGAGTACTGCCGTCATTTCTTCAACCTCGGGTTCAAAACATCGCGCAAATGGTCGCCCACAAGGTTGATGGACACGACCGTCAGCAAGAGCGCGATGCCGGGGAAAACGGATATCCAGTAGCGCCCGGACAGCATGTACTCGAAGCCATTTGCGATCAGCACCCCAATCGACGGTTCAGTCTGTGGAAGGCCTACGCCAAGAAACGAAAGCGTCGCTTCCAATGAGATTGCGCTGGCGGTTTGCACCGTGCCAACGACGATCAGAGGCGCCATGCAATTCGGAAGGATATGGCGAAAGACGATCCGGGGTCGCGATATTCCAAGGCATTGCGCGGCTTCGACATATTCCTTGCCACGCTCGACAAGCGCGGTCGCGCGAACCGTGCGGGCGTAATAAGCCCATTGCGCGATCACGAGGGCGAGGATGATCTTGTCGACACCCTTACCAAGTGCCGCAACCATCATCAGCGCAACAAGCGATGCCGGGAACGACAGTTGAAGATCCACGATGCGCATGATGAACGCTTCGGTCCGGCCTCCGGCGTAGGCCGCGACCAGACCGATCGCCATACCGATCAGAAGGGCAATCACCCCAGATGCAAGCCCAACGGTCAGAGAAATACGCAAGCCATAGAGAATTGCCGAGTAGAGATCGCGTCCAGACCCGTCCGAACCGAGCCACATCGTGTATCCGTCGAATGCTTCGGAACCTGGAGGCAAGCGCCCATCCATGACGCTGACCTGGCCAAGATCGTAGGGGTTCTGCGGCGTGATCCAGGGTGCCAGGATGGCCAGCAGAACGATGATCAGGAATATGCCGAGCGCCGCTGTTGCGATCCTGCTTTCGAAGAACTCGGCCCGAAATCGCTGGAACGGCGTCTCGACTTTAGGGGACTTGGCGGGGGTCAGAGAATGATCTGTGACGGTGTCGGTCATGCGCCCTGATCCTGCAAACGAACCCTCGGATCGAGGATCGAGTAGAGTATGTCGACGATCAGATTGATCAGCACGAAGAACAGTACGATGATCATCAGATAGGCGACGACGACAGGCCGATCCAATTGCAGTATTGCGTCGATCAGCAGTTTGCCCATTCCCGGCCACGCGAAGATTGATTCAGTCACCACCGAGAACCCGATCAAACTACCGAATTCGAGGCCCATGACGGTCACTACCGGGATCATGATGTTTTTCATTACATGCACCAGAATGATGCGTCGGGTCGAAAGCCCTTTGGCCCGGGCATACTTCACGTAATCCTGTCCCATCGCTTCCCGGACACCCGCTCGGGTAAGGCGGATTGCCAGTGAAATCTTAAGAAGCGCTAGGTTGAGAGCAGGCAGGAAGATGTGGCTCAACCCATCGAGCGTAAAAAGGCTGCTGTGAATCCCAAGAAACGAGCCGATATCGCCGCGCCCTGTCGCTGGGAGCCATCTAAGTTCTACGGCAAACAGCATGATGAGCATAAGCCCGACCCAGAAGGTCGGCAGCGAAAACCCAAGGATTGAGCCAGCCATAATGCCCTTGGACAGCGGGCTGTCGGGATAGAGCCCGGCATAAAGACCCAATGGAATACCGATCACGATAGCAAGAAAGAGTGCACTGAAGGCCAGTTCCATCGTGGCAGGCATATGGTGCAGGATCAGTTTGAGCGCGGGCTCACCGAAGACGAAACTGTCGCCGAGGTCACCCTGTGCAGCACCTTTGAGGAACAACCAGTACTGTTCCCAAATAGGCCGATCCAATCCAAGCCGTCGAATTGCAGCTTCGATGTCAGCCTGATCCGCGTCGGGGCTGACCAGCATGTAGACCGGGTCACCAACGATATTGACGCCGAAAAAGACAATCACCGACATCAGGAAGACAACAAGCATTGCTTGCAGCAATCGGCGAATGACAAAAACGGTCATGAGGACATTCCCTGGGCAAACGCTCCGGGCCGCTGCGAAGGCGGCCCGGATGCATTGCGATTACTCTTTCACGACGCCTGTCGCGAGAGTGTATTCGTCGGTCCGAGGGATGTAGCTCAGACCTTTTTTGGCCGCCCAGGTGTTGACCTGGAAGTGCGTCGGAATGATCGCCACGTTCTCGATCGCGCGCTCTGTCGCCGCGGCGAGCAGTTCCTGCCGCTTTGCGTCATCGACTGTTCGCAGGGCTTCTTCGATCAGTGCGTCGGTTTCAGCATCCGAGTGCCGGCCACGGTTCGATGATCCAAAGCCCGCATCCTTGTCATGGGTGTGGATCAGCGATTTGAGAGGCGAGGACGCTTCGCCGGACCCCGCGCCCCATCCGACGAGGATAAAGCTGAACTCCGGCAGACCCTCTGGGCTGCCTTTGGACGCGCGTCCAAAGTATACCGAACGCGGCATTGTTTCGACGGCTGTCTTGATGCCAACACGGGTCAACATTTGCGCAATTGCCTCGGCAATTTTGGCGTCGTTGATGTAACGGTCATTCGGCCCATGGATTGTCATTTCAAATCCATCGGGATAACCGGCTTCAGCCAGAAGCGCTTTAGCACCGTCCGGGTCATAAGCCACGACGTCCAGATTGTCGGACACGCCAAAGAACCCCTCGGGCAGAAGCTGGCCGGCGGGCAGGGCAACCCCCTCCATGACACGCTCAACGATTGCATCGCGGTTGATCGCCATGCTGATCGCCTTGCGGACGCGGACGTCCATGAGGGGGTTCTTGATATCGCCGCCACCGTTGGCCTTCACAAAGGGTGAATCCTCGCGGAATTGGTCCATGTGAAGATAGATCACTCGGTTGGACACGCCCTGGCTCAGCTGGATACCATCATTGCCCTGAAGTGTTGTGATATCGGTCGTTGGTACGCCCGATATCATGTCGACGTCACCGGCAAGAAGCGATGCAACACGGCTCGGACCGGACGTGATTGGGCGGAATTCCACCTCGGACCAGATCGGCGCGTCACCCCAGTAGTCGTCGTTCCGCACCAGTACGATGCTTTCACCCGGTGTGTAACTTTGGAACTTGAACGGCCCTGTGCCGATGGCGGCCGTACCCGCGTTGAAGTCTTCCGTCGTTGCTTCGCAGCCCACTTCTGAGATCACAGGGATCGTGGAAATGTCATTGCCCATCAACGGATAAGGTGCGGCCGTTTTGAAATGCACCGTGTAGTCATCGATCTTGACGACTTCCTTACCCTTAAGATAGGTGCCGTATCCCGATGGAGAGTTCGGTACGTCCGGCGCGCGCGCCATGGTGCAGACGACGTCGTCCGCCGTGAAGTCGCTTCCGTCGTGAAACTTAACGCCTTCACGCAGCTTGAACTCCCAAGTTAATTCATCAATCGGCTCCCATGACACGGCAAGACCCGGCGATAGGCGCTGCTTCTCATCCTGCGCGATCAGCCGGTCAAAGATGTGCACGGACATCGCGTTGTTCGGACCCAGGTTGTGAAAATGCGGATCGAGTGACGTCGGCTCCGAAGCGAGGCCGATCGTTAGTTTTTCGGCCGAGACAGCACCGGCGCCGAAAGCCAAAATGCTGACAGCGACGGCTGTCACAGATGTGAGTTTCCTCATCAAAAAGACTCCCTGTTTGTTTGGCGCTTGTGAATGGGCGAATCTTTGGCCGATCCCGCGCCCTATTAAAAAAGGCTAGCTACCGCAAAAATCATTGCCAATACATATTGCTATGCGACTTTGCATAGACCAATCCAAGAGTTTGGATGTTCAGCCGCTCGTACCGGGGGAGTAATGTAGCATGACGGAACACAGACACAGACTGCGCGAGTTCGAGTCGCTAAGAGCCGTGATCACGACTGGGACAACCATCGGCGCCGCGCGGCGTCTCGGGATTTCGCAGTCTGCCGTGAGCCGGTCCTTATCACAACTCGAGGCCCGTGTTGGGCGAACGCTCTTTCTCCGGCGATCGGGACGTATCGACCCAACAGACGAAGCCTTGCGTCTCAACGAAAAACTGGACCCAATTTTCGAGACGCTGGCGGACATTGAGGGCGCAGAATGGGCTACTCCGGATAACGAGCCGTTACGCCTGATCGTGCCGCCGACTCTGGCACATCACTTTGTCATCTCCAGGGTGGCCAGTTTTCTCAAGAAGAATGAAGGAAAGCAGCTTCAATTGGATATTCAGGCCACGGACGTGCTGGTCGCCGGCATTCTCGACCTCCGCTATGATCTTGGTTTGACGAGTGCGATGATCCAACGAACGGGTGTTCATCTCATGCCTTGGCGCCGCAGTCAGGTGGTCTGCGCCATGCCGAGCAACCATCCGCTATCGGAAAAACGAGTGGTGACGCCGCACGACCTTGAAGGCGTCGCGCTGATCGAGTTTCTGCGAAGGCTGGGGACGCGAGCGATCACCGAAAAGATCTTTGCGCGCGCTGGAATTCGGCCGAAACAAGTCGCAGAAACGGCAACGAACATGGCCGCACTGGAGCTCGTCCGCGAGGGTTTGGGCGTGACGCTGATCAATCCCTTCCCGTTGTTGTCGTCAGGGATGGAAGGTGTCGTCGTCAGGCCATTTGACGCCGCAATTTTTTATGACACGAGCTTTGTACTTCCATCAGGCAGGCCACCTTCTCAGCTTGCCCGCCAGTTCATGCAATTTGTCAAGTTGACGACGCCGCAGGACAAATACTCAGAGCCCGTCTAGCGCAGCATCTTAGCCGACCACGAGGTGTCGACGTCCATCGGAAAGTTCGGTCGTGGCAAATTCGCAAACGGCCAGCGGTCGTGAACTGGCGACGTAAGCCCGCCCGTGTCGACCTCAAATACTTGGTTTGGCCCAAACCAGTTGGAAAACCCGGCCCGAAAGTGGCCTCGGGATTTCACAACAACAGTCCGGGCAGCCGCAATATCCAGCCCGAACATATGAAAGAACACGGGGTCGGCAGTCTGTGTGCGATCGGTGATCACCACCACGGTGATACCACCAATACGAAGCGCAGCGGATGGCCCTAGGGCCAATCTCCGACCAGCCGTCATGCCCAGTTCACCTACCACATCTCCATTATGGAGACCCAAGACCTCTGCATCCGCCTCAAAAGGCACATCCCATTGCGCCCAGAAAGCGCTGGAATCGGAAGACCGGTTGAATCGTGCCCTGAATTTGCCGCCGACACCGATGCCATGGGCTTCGTTCGCAAGTTCCGGATCACAAAAGGAACCGAATAGGCATTCTTCGACTTTTGCCGCATGAAGAGCGGCTAACAGTTCCGTCGTCCTGCCACTGCCGCCGCCACCAGGATTGTCACCGGCATCGGAGAAAATCACAGGCGTGCGCGCTTGGTCAGCGGAAATTGAGATCGCTTCCGTCACGGATGTCAGTTTCCGAACGAAATCCTTCCTCAATGACCAGGCCATGTCTGCCAATTCTTCCGCCAGTGCATTGGCCGCCTTCTGGTCCTCACGCGCGGTGACAACGATGCTCAGACCGTTGTCGGGCGTGTCGGAGAAAAGAAAATTACCGAAGATCGATACGTTTAGAATCTCACCTCGACCTTCGGCTTGTCGTCGCTGACCATGGTCGATCAGCGCGCCATACGGGTGCTCGGCACTTAGCAGGGTCACGGATGCCGGAACAAGAGGCAGTTTAACATGCGCGGTTTGGGGCCGGACGCCCGACGCCAAAACCCGGCGCAACGAAAAGGCGGCTTCCTCGCCACGTTCTATTTGATCGACGTGAGGATTGGTCCGATAGCCGACGATCAGGTCACAGGCATCGACCATCCGTTGTGAGATATTTGCATGCAAATCGAGTGTCGCGATGACAGGTACGTCCGGTCCGACAACTCTCCGAATGCGTGACATCAACAAACCGTCGGGGTCGTGGTCGTGCTCGGCAACCATCGCGCCGTGATTGCAGATGTAGACTGCGTCGACAGGGCCAGCTGAGCGAAGCATGTCTTCCGAAGTCACCATGATCTCTTCGATCACGGTTTTTCGTACTGGACCTGCGGGATGGCTGGCTGCCAAGATACAGGGTACCGGCGTCCAGTCGCCCGTAGCATCCATCGCCCGGACAAAGGCCGCAAATTCTATTGCCAGCTTTGGTGTCGCGGATCTGGCTTCAGATATCAAAGCATCGCTTGTAAGCCATGTCAGAGACTTAAAGTCTGACAAATCAGCCGGGGGTGCAAAGCGATTTGACTCGAGAATTGCGCCAAGGAGGGCGATCTTTGGAGCCGTCATGCGAGAGGCCTTTGGAAATGCAACACAGTGCGAGGAAACATGAGTAAGTGATTTCAATCAAGATATCATGCGTCTTCTCTGTTCTAGGAAAACCACTGCCGCCTTGCGTCTTTCCTATAACGCGACGCGCAAACGATCAGTGCCACCCGTTATGCTGACAGAAGTTTCCGGAGAATTCGTAAAGATTGTTTGGGCCGATGACCCAGACGTTCACCTCATGCGCGGCGCACCGGATCGCCCACCCGCCCGGTTCAATCGCCGGGGGCAGGACGCTTTGTATCTGAGCCCTGATGTCGAAAGCGCAAAAGTCGCTATTGGTCAGGACGTTAGGAAGGATGATCGCCCGCGGGTTGTGCTGACCTTCGAGGTGGAACGATGTGCGTTATTCGATCTGCGCAGCCCCGAAGCCGCGGATATTTATGCACTCGCCAGTCAGCCCTGGCGCAAACTCTTAGCTGCGGGCGGAGAGCCGTCTTCATGGCTCGCTGCTGATCGGCTCAGAACAGATCGGCATATCGGGTTGATTGACCCTTCGCGAAGGCGTCCGGGTCTTTGGCACATAACTTTATTTCGATGGAGCGAGCCAGGCGCACCTGGCGTGTTTCGGCGTAGTGAAGTGAAGCCGGTTTCCGTCCTGCCGGATTATCGGTGACGTTTAAGGTGCGACCAACTATCATTTCGCAATTATGGTCATCGCGAAAATTGGCTGTGTGGAGGACATTGTCATGAGTTCTCTTCTGGCACGCCAATGACATTTTTTTGCATGTTGTTTGAGCGCTCGTGACAGTCTGCTTTCAGTGCCAAAATGTAGCTTCGCTTTGGGTAACGAAAGGCGGCTTTGGGCCGCCCGTTTCAAAAAGAATTTGTGTTCAAGATGCTGGCGGGCACATGACTTCGATCAAGGAAGGGCCGTCACGTGATAGCCCCGCGGAAAGGGCTTTTGCAAAGCTATCGGTGTCTTCAATTCGTATTCCGGGAACCCCATGCCCTTTAGCGAGCGCAACCCAATCAAGCGTTGGGTTTTCCACATCAAACATTGCCTCCGCATTCTTGCCAAAACTCTCAACACCGACATTTGCCAGCTCATCTCGAAGGATTTGATAGCCGCGGTTTGCAAAAACAATCACCGTAACGTCCAGGCTTTCGCGTGCCATCGTCCACAAAGATTGCAACGTATACATGGCTGATCCATCGCCTGTTAGAGCAATTACTTTTCTATCTGGACATGCAATTGCTGCGCCGGTTGCGCACGGTAGGCAAAGCCCTATCGCACCACCGGTTCCCCCAAGCAAGTCATGTGGTCGCGCGGTTGCAGTCGGAGGAATGACGTGAAACCCGGACGTCACGGATTCATTGCAAACGATAGCATTCTCGGGAATGAGGGCCGCTAACGCTTGGCCGACTTTCGCTAGGGTGAGATCTCCGGTTGGGATTGGAGGCAGGTCGAGAGCGTATGTGTTCAGCTGTGTCTTGCTCGAAACACCAACCGCATCTGCCAGTGTTTGAAGAGTCCAGGCAATATCATCCGTCGGAGCACACAGGCTTGAAACCGTGCAACCGGCGGGCTCGGGTGTGCTCGGTTTGCCCGGGTATGCAAAGAAGGCAACGGGTTGGTCGGCGCCGATCAAAGTGATTGACGATGTCTGTTCAAGCTGAGCGATCTTGGGTGCAATTGGATACACAAGTTGATCCAATTTGGCAGCCCCGGCCCCCTTCGAAATTCGAGGGATTAGAGTATCCGCCAACAGGCGGCATCCGGTTTTGACGGAAATTTTTCCAGCCAGTACACGAAGTGGACCAAAAAGCGCGGAACCACCTATCATCAAAGCCGCGTTTGCAGTCTTCAGACGCATGGCTGCGGCCTCGATGCCTTCCAAGGACGGGCGATGAAGTGGTTGGGCCAGAATGCTATTCGTCGCAGGGCCAGTCGCTGCATCCCAAGCAGTATCGGCGGGAAGAACAAGAGTGGCGATCTGGCCGTTTTGAGATCGGGCGGCCTGGATGGCTGCGGCCCCGTCCGATGCGACGCTTGTGGCCTGATCAGAAACTCGTGTCCAATGGCTTATGGCCTGACTTACGCCAATAATGTCGCCTCTGAGTGGGCTTTCATAGCGCAGGTGATGTGTTGCGTGATCTCCCACCACATTCACGATCCCGGACCCTGATTTTCGGGCGTTGTGTAGATTGGCAAATGCGTTGCCTAGCCCCGGTGCAAGATGCAGCAGAGTGCCGGCGACGTCCCGTTTCATGCGGTAATAGCCGTCAGCGGCGCCCGTCGTTCCACCTTCGAACAGGCACAGAACACAGTTCATCTCGGGATGTCTATCAAGAGCCGCAACAAAGTGCATTTCAGACGTGCCTGGATTGGCGAAAACCGTATCCACACCATTGTGAAGAAAGGTTTTGACTAACGATTCTGCGCCATTCATTCGATCACCGCCAACTCTGATTTCAACGAACTTTATGGGAGAGACAATCTAAAAGTAACTGAAAAAGCTTTCGATGATGTGCAGGCCGTCAATCGTCATCGATGCCCTCGCCCGTAAGACATGCCATGTTGAACAACGCGAAATCGCGGTGGTTTTCGGCCAGTTCAAGTCGAACTCGGGTCGCCCAGACATGCTTGGGTTTTGGCGGCCGCTTCTGACCGACGATACGTCCTTTGTTCCAGGTTGGGCGAAGCGCGCGAACGGCAGGTATGTTTGGGTTTCCATGACTGATCCTCCGATCCGCCATGCCCTCCCACAACGACAACCCGACATTGACGAGAAACAATATTACAGGATGCTGCGTCGCCTCAGAGGCCTGCTGGGAGCTCGACGTAGCCATCCATCGTTGCTTGAGCAGGACAATAAATTGCGCATTTGACAACAAGTATTTGCGGCCCACATGCTGAAACGTGAAAATCGAGGTGTAACGACCAAAGGTAATTTCATGTTTAGATCATCAACCCGAAGTGAAGCAGAAAGTTTGTTAAGCGGACTTGCTCTTGGATTTTCTGCGGACCCGTTCATGCGTTGGCTGTATCCTGAACCTGCCGATTTCCTTACCCACTTCCCGCGAGTAATGGATTTCTTTGGCGGGCGTGCATTTGAACAGGGTAGCGCGTTTCGGAACGATGATTTCACTGCTGGCGCACTTTGGCTTCCGCCAAGCATTCACCCTGACGAAGAACGGCTTGTCGCCTGTTTTGAGCAGACGGTCTCACCAGAAAAGCATGATGCGTTGTTCGAAACCTTCGGGCAGATGGACAATTATCATCCCGATGAGGATTGCTGGCATTTAGCATTTATTGCGGTCGATCCAATTCGCCAAGGAAAAGGATTGGGGTCCGCGTTGCTTGAATGCTGCCTCAAACGTTGTGATGAAGATGGAAGACCTGCTTACTTAGAGTCGACAAACCCTACAAATCTATCGCTGTATAAGCGCTATGGTTTCCAAGAGATGGGTCTAATCAAAGCCGACCAAGCCCCACCCCTGTTTCCGATGTTTCGAGCCGCCCAATAGCGGTAGATCAAACGGCTGCATTGTCTGCAATCTGTGAGTTCGGCAGTTTCAGGATATTTATGTCCGTAGCGAATGGCCGGTCTGGTGAAGCCGCACTGCGGCACCAGTGACTGCGATGAATGTCTCTTATGGGCCGGAGTGGTGGTCTGAAGACCACCTCCCACTCAGGATCCTGTGCCGCCTCCGATGTCTGGTTCGAGCCCACTTTGACCGATGCTGCGGTGTGGGCGAATGCCGGCTTCGAGGAACTTACCAACTGAGCAGAATGTTTATTGAAAATTCCTAGAAATTTCCAGAGCGTTGCCGATGAAGGAGACTCACGATGGTAAACTGTGGTTATCGAACCGGCGTGATTTGGGATGTGACGCGCTCAAATTGGCAAAACAATGCAGACCGCCCAATCGCTTGGTCAGCATGGTATCCAGTCGAAGATGTAGAGACAACTGAACGGCCTCCGGGGCAATTCTTTGAACTTGGAGAAGTTATCTGGGAAGCCACACTGGCCCCGAAGGAGACTTTTCCCGTCATACTGTTATCACATGGTACTGGTGGCACAGCTGAAAGCCTTGGTTGGATCGCCCGCGCGCTGGCATCGGAAGGCTATGTGGTCTTGGGCGCAAATCACCATGGCAACACTGGCTTGGAGCCTTATCGCGCCGAGGGCTTTCTTTGCTGGTGGGAACGAGCGACCGACCTGTCAATACTGCTTTCGGAGGTTGGGTCGAAGGGCTTCTTCGCCAACAGATTGGACCTCGATCAAGTAGCAGCACTCGGGTTCTCTCTTGGGGGACATACGGTCTTGGCCCTGTCAGGTGCGCGAACTTCTTTGGATGAGTTTGACGCATGGCGCAGGGCCAACGAGAATACTGAAGGTGGCCCGAGAGAGTTTCCGGATGCAGCGGAACAAATTCCAACGCTGATGGAAACTTCGGATGCATTCCGCGTATCTTGGGCACGTCATAGCAATGATTACTCAGACGTTCGGATTAAGTCTGTTGTTACGATTGCGCCAGCGCCACCAATCCGTTCATTCGTTTCCACCTCAATCACTGAAATTCAGTTGCCTGCTGTTATCCTTACCGGAGGTGCCGATGATGAAGCGCCATCAGAGCATTGTGCCGATTGGCTTGCTTCACAGAACGACAAGTTCCATCTCTGCTGCCTTGGCCGACACGTGGGACACTACACGTTCTTGGATTTCCCTTCTGACAAGTCGCTCATTGGGAAAGAGGACATCTTTTCAGATCATGAAAGTGTGGACAGAAGAAAAATTCATAAACAGACAATAGAAATCGTAATTCAAAGCCTAAGGACGACAGTAAGCAAACGTGAAGCTTGACCACCTCCTGGTGGGAAAGCAGCCATTGGCGCAGCCGCAGCAAACGGCAACTTCGTCCGCGATGTGTGAGTCCACTCAGTCTCCAATTTTGCAAGTGCTGCGAGCGACCGCTAAGCGGGCTGCGTCTGCAGCATTCTAGACCATGTTTGAGTGGCTGGTATGGGCCGAACCCGATGCTGAACGGCGAGATCATTCGCCTTGATGCCGGCGTTCGGCTTCAGGCGCGGTAAGCCTCACGGACTCGCCTGTTTTCCGGGTCGTTTTCGGCCGTTTCGATCAACCACTCCCGGAATTTCTCGGCATCCGGATGGTCGCGGCCTGTTTCTGGTGAGATGAGATGGAAGGCTTCCTGCAAAGGTGCTTCGATACCGAATGGCTCGACGAGTCGGCCTCGCTCTATCTCGATGCCAAGCATCGAGGAGCGGGCCAATGCCACCCCGCCACCGCGTGATGCAAACTCGAATGCCAACAGCGACGTATCGAATTGCAGCCCCTGGCCCGAATTGATGCCACTTACCTCTGCGAATCTGAGCCAATCGGCCCAGCCTTCCTCATAGCCAAGCACATGCAGGAGACGGTGGTGGGCAAGGTGCTTCGGCTCCTCGATCGCGTGTTCACCTTCCAGAAGTGATGGTGCGCAAACGGGTTTGATCACTTCCCACGTCAGTCGATCAGCCTTGTAACCGGGCCAGCGTCCCGTGCCGTACTGGATGTCGAGGTCAAATCGCTCGTTGTCGAACTGGTCACCCCAGACACTGGAGACCAGACGGACCTCGGTATCTGGGTGGCGATCAAAAAAGCCCTGAAGCCGGGGCGCGATCCAGTTCACGGAATATCCGACCGGCGCGCGCACTGTCAGCACCTCGGAGCGCCTGAACCCGAAGACCTCTTCAGTGCCCGCCGCAAGGCGTTCGAAACCGTCGCGGACCTTCGGCAAATAGGCCGCGCCGACTTTGGTCAGAACAAGACTGCGAGGTTTGCGCTCGAACAGTGGTTCGCGCAGGTAGTGCTCCAGAAGCTTCACCTGCTTGCTAATCGCGGCCTGGGTGAGATTCAGTTCCTGGGCGGCATTGGTAAAACTCAGATGCCGCGCCGATGCCTCAAATGCGCGCAGCCAGGTCAGATGTGGAAGGCGTCGGGTGCTCATGGCCAACTCATGCATAAATATCGTTTGGTTATAGGGTGATTATAGGTCGCTTGAAAGCATTGGTCTAACAGGCGCAAGATGGAGCCGGAATCCACCGGAGGTGCCGCCTTGCCCATCGATTACAACCTTGGTTTTGACCCGCAGCGCCTGCGGCGCATATCGCAGTGGATGGAGGCTAATGTCCGCGACGAGCGGCTGAGCGGTCTGGCGGTACAGATCGCAAGACGGGGGGAGGTCGCGTTTTCCGAACACGCGGGATATGCCGACACGGCGACGCGCCGGCCCGTCACACCCGATACGATCTGGCGGATCTATTCGATGACCAAACCGGTCACCTCGCTCGCGCTACTGATGCTGTATGAGGAAGGAGCGTTCCAGCTGGATCAGCCCATTGCCGATTTCCTGCCGGCCTTCGGCGCGCCGCGCGTTTGGAAGGGACCGGACCATGCGCTGGACGCCACCGAACCGGCCCGGCGCCCGATCACCATCCATGACCTGCTGACCCATCAGGCCGGTATCGTCTATGGAGACCACCAAGGCAACGCTCTGGAACAGGCCCTGTCGGCAGCCGGGCTCGATTTCGACCGCAGTTTTGTCACCATGGCGGAAGCCGTCGATACGCTGGCCGGGTTTCCGTTGGCGTTTCATCCTGGCGACCGCTGGTTCTACGGTCTGTCGACCGATGTCCTGGGCCATCTGATCGAAGTCATCAGCGGGCAAACGCTTGGCGACTTCCTGAAGGCCCGGATCTTTGACCCTCTTGGCATGTTGGATACCGGGTTTTCAGTGCCTGAAGACAAGGCGGGTCGCCTTGCCACGCTCTATGATCATACCGCCGCGGGATTCGAACCATCAGCAAAACAGGACCGTTGCATCGCGCCGGTGACGCTGGAAAGCGGCGGGGGCGGATTGGTCTCGACGATGGCGGACTACCAGCGTTTCGCGACGATGCTGTTGCGACGTGGAGCCTTTGACGGTGGAGTGCTACTTGGCCGCAAGACCTTCGATCTGATGGTAACGAACCACATGGGCGGCGATTTGGCTAGCAGGGGGCAGGCGCATTTCAGCGAAACCACATTCGAGGGGATCGGGTTCGGCCTTGGAGTTTCGGTGATGCTGGACCCGGCGCGGGCAAAGATCGTCGGTTCGCCCGGAGAGTTCGCCTGGGGCGGCATGGCCTCGACGGCGTTCTGGGTGGACCCGGTCGAGGAAATGACCGTGATCCTGATGACCCAACTCATACCCTCGAGCGCCTATACCCTGCGCCGTCAACTGCGCGTGCTGAGCTACCAGGCGCTTGTCGACTGACCGTTCAGGTGACCGGAAGTGCTTCAGCGTCAAGGTGGCAAGCGACAGACAACCCGCCGGCAAGGTCGCGCAACGGCGGATTGACGCTGTCACATGTTCCGGCAATCACATGGGTGCAGCGATTGGCAAAGGGACAGCCTTTGGCGCCGATGACGACGCTTCCGGCGCTGGCGGCCTTGGCTTCGCCGGTATCGGCCACCCCTTCGAGCCAGCCTTGCCGCATCTCGGGGACCGAGGAGAGGAGCAGTTTGGTATAGGGGTGAAAAGGCGGGCTGAAGACAGCCTTTGACGGTCCCTTCTCGACCACCCGTCCAGCGTAAAGCACCACCACCTCATCCGCAAAAGAGGCAACGGTCGAAAGGTCATGGCTGATGAACATATAGGCCACACCCAGCTTGTCCTTGAGCGATTTCAGCAGGTCGATGACGCCCGCCGCAACCACGGTATCCAGTGCAGATGTGACCTCATCACACAGGATTACCTTGGGGTCGGCAGCCAATGCACGGGCGAGGTTGATGCGTTGTTTCTGCCCGCCCGACAATTCGCCCGGGTAACGCGAGGCAAAGCTGCGTGGCAGGTCGACCAGTTCCAGAAGCTCGCCAACCTTGTCTAAACGCGCGCGCCCCTTGAGGCCCTGATAGAACTCCAGCGGGCGGCCAAGGATATCACCGATCCGCTGGCGCGGGTTCAGCGCGGTATCGGCCATCTGGAACACGATCTGGCATTCCTTGAGCGTATCGCGCGACCGATCCTTCACGCCAGCAGCGGCAACCTTCCCATCGAGCTTAATCTCTCCCTCTCGCAACGGCGTCAGACCGGCGACGACCCGCGCCAGTGTGCTTTTCCCGCAGCCGCTTTCACCAATCACCCCCACAACCGATGCCGCAGGGACATCGACCGAAACATCCGACAGGATGGTCACCGCCCCATAACCCGCCGTGATGTTTCGCGCGGAGATGACAGGCGCTTGCGGCGCGCTGGCCTCATTGTGATCGACCAGATGCGGTGCGGGCCGGACGGCGTCCATCAGCGAGCGGGTATATTCGTGCTTCGGATCATTCAGGATCTGGGGGGTTGGGCCTTCCTCGACCATTTCGCCGTTTTTCAGAACAAGGATGCGGTCCGCCACTTGCGCCACCACCGCCAGGTCGTGGGTAACATAGATGGCCGCCGTGCCCTGATCGCGGATGATGTCCTTGAAGGCTTTCAGCACCTCGATCTGCGTCGTCACGTCCAGCGCCGTTGTCGGCTCATCAAGGATCAACAGGTCCGGCCCGCAGGACATGGCCATCGCCGCCATGAGGCGCTGCAACTGACCGCCCGAAACCTGGTGCGGAAACTTGTCGCCCACGGTGTCGGGGTTCGGCAGGTCCAGCTTGCGGTAAAGATCGACGGCTGTGGCGGTCAGCGTCGCGGCATCGCCGGCGCCATGCCAGAGCGGTGCCTCGATCACCTGCTTGCCGATCCGAAGCGCGGGGTTGAAGCTGGCTGCCGCCGATTGCGCAACGTAGGACACTTCGTCACCGCGCAGAGCATGGCGCTCATGCGGTGACAGTTTCATGATGTCGCGCCCGTTCAGCCAGATTTCTCCTCCCGCGATGCGGCAGCCAGGCCGGGCAAACCCCATCGACGCCAGCGAGATCGTGGACTTGCCCGACCCGCTTTCACCGATCAGGGCCAGCACTTCACCCTTGGCAACGTTCAGCGACACGCCCTTGACGATCGGCAAATAGCTGCCCCCGGGCGGACGACCCTCGACGCGCAGGTTATTGATGGTCAGGATATCGCTCATTGGTCGATCTTCTCCAGAACGGTTTCACCTTGCTGACGCTGCTGGAACCAGTCGACAAGCAGGTTCATTGATACCGTCAGCGAGGCGATGCAGGCGGCCGGGATCAGTGCAGCGGAGGATCCCAGGAACAGCCCGCCGACGTTTTCCTGCACCATTAGGCCCCAGTCGGCGGCCGGTTCCTGAACGCCGAGCCCCAGAAAGGACAGGCCCGACAGGAACAGGATGGAAAAGGTGAAGCGCAGTCCAAACTCGGCGATCAGCGGGGCCATGGAGTTTGGCAGGATCTCGCGCGTCAGGATCCACCAGGTGCCTTCGCCGCGGGCGCGGGCGGCCTCGACAAAATCCATGACGCCGATGTCGTAGCCAAGCGCGCGCGACACCCGGAAGACGCTGGTCGACAGCACCAATCCGACCGTGAGCACCAGAACCGTGATCGAGGTCCCGAATGCGCCGATCACCACGAGGGCCAGCAGGGTCGACGGGAAGGCCATGAAAGCCTCGACGATGCGGCTGACTACGATGTCAAACCAGCCCTTGAGAATCGCAGCGGCAAAACCCAGCGTCACACCGAAGGCAAAGGAAATCACCGTGGTGATCAGCGCAAGCAGAAGCGTCGTGCGCACCCCGTAGATCAGGCGCGAGAAGACGTCACGCCCCAGTTTGTCCGTCCCCAACAGTCCGCCTTCGCCAATTGGTGCAAAGGTCGTCCCCGAGATCATCTCGGCCTCGCCATGCGGCGCGATCCATGGCCCGAACAGGGCAAGGATCAGCCAGAACAGAAGGACCGAGCCCGCGATGGTGGCGGTCCAGGTCAGGCGCAGGCCCGCAAAGACCGAAGCGCGCGGTGTGGGCAATTCGGTTGCGTCGCTCATTTGGGGTACCTCAGGCGCGGATTGGCCATGATGGACAGGACATCGGCCAGCAGGTTCAGAAGGATATAGACGGCGCCGAAGATCATGGCGCAGGCCTGGATCAGCGGGATGTCCCGCAGCGTGACGCCATCGACCAGCAGACGGGTCAGGCCCGGGACCCCAAACACGGTTTCGACGATGATCACACCCGAGACCATATAGCTGAGGTTCAGCGCGATCACGGTCAGGATCGGGGACAGCGCATTGGGCAGCGCATGGCGGATGACCAATCGGCGCTTTGGCAGACCCTTGAGCGCGGCCATCTCGAGATATGGCGAGGTGAAAATGTTGATCACCGATGACCGCGTCATCCGCATCATATGCGCAAGAACCGCAAAGCTGAGCGTGGCAACGGGCAGGGCAAGTGCCCGGAAATTCTGCCAGAAATCGAAATAGGGACGGGTATTGGCAGAGGCCGACAACCATTTCAGCTCGACCGCGAAGACCTTCATCAGGATAAGACCGATAAAGAATTCGGGCACCGCGATCAACGCGAGTGTCGCCATGGCCAGCGTCTTGTCGACCTTGCCGCCGGCGCGCATCGCCGACCAGAGGCCAAGCGCCAGCGACAGCGGAACCGAGATCGCTGCCGCCAGCAGCGCCAGTCGCAGTGTGTTCCACATCCGGCTTTCTATCATGTCGGCCACGGGACGCTTGGTTGCCAGCGAGGTGCCCAGGTCACCCTGCACCATCCCACCCAGCCAGTCGAAGTAGCGCACGATGGCCGGGCGGTTCAGGCCCATCTCCTCACGCAGAGTGGCCAGCGCTTCTTCCGTGCGGCTTTGTCCCAGAATCGCCTCGGCCACATCGCCGGGAAGGATCTCGGTCGCGCCGAAAATGATGATGGATGCCAGCAGCAAGGTCAGAAAACCCTGCGCCAGGCGCGTCAGTATGATGCGATACACCTCGTTCCTCCCTCAAGGCTGCTCGCAGTTTCAGGGCAAGCGTCGTTTTCGACAAACAACCATAGAAGACATAATGGGTGTGTTTTCGTTATGGGTCGGGCATGGGTTGCCTTGGATCAGGGCAAAGCCCGGTTTTTTGTTGTTTGCCCGATGCCGACTTGAGGCGGCACAAGTTCTGAAATCGGAGAAACCCATGACTAAAGCTAAAAAGCTACTTCTCATAATCCTGGACGGCGTGCCCTACCGGAATTTTCGACGCCTGTTCGGCAATCTCGAAGGTTGGGTCGCCTCGGGTAAGGCACGCGTGCGTCGGATGCGGTCGGTCCTGCCGTCCACATCCTCGGCCTGCTATGCTTCGATGCACACCGGCCTTCCGCCGCACGTCCACGGCGTCACCGGGAACAAGCACCGCCAGCGTCTTGAGGTTCCAGATGTCTTTTCCGAACTGGCCGGGGCGGGGCGCAAGACCGGTGCCGTGGCGCTGAGTTGGTGGAGCGAACTGTTCCACCGGATGCCGTTCGACCCCGTGCGCGACATCGAACTCGACAGCCCAGAGGGCCCGATCCACCACGGCCGTTTCCACACCATGGCCGATGCGACGGAAGCCAACCAGATGAGCCCGTCCGATGCCGATCTGTTCGCCACATTGACCTATCTTTGCGAGGCCAAGGGGATCGACTACGGGCTGCTGCATACGTCGACACTTGACAGCATGGGGCATCGTTTTGGTCATGGGAAACGAGAGATGAGCGACGCCTGCTACTATCTTGACGCTGCACTTGCGCCCTACGTGACCCGTTGGCGTGACCTTGGCTACGAGGTAATTGTGACCGCAGATCATGGTCAGGATGATCTGGGCCATCACGGTGGTGCCGGAGAGGATCAACAGGACGTTGCCTTCTACTACTTCGGTGACAGTGACTTGCCTCCAGAAGAGACGATGCTGGACCAACTGGCACTTGCACCATCGATCTTGACGCGAATGGGTGTGACAGTTCCAACAGGCATGACCGCAGAACCATTCCTGACGTGCGAGCGGTGCAAGTCGGACCCATAACCTCAGTTATGGCAAAGTCGTGGAATCGGTTGTTTGTGCACCGCGCCGGTCCCCCGCAATCTTTCCTCAATAGCGGGGCAGCCCGTCATCGGTCATCTGGGAGGAAAAATATGTCCGACATCGACAGCCTGGTACGGCAATACAAGGCCGGCGCGCTCAGCCGCCGGGGTTTTTTCAAGCGCGCGGGCGCTTTCGGCCTTTTGGTGCCGGCGGCCAGCGGTATCCTTGCGATAGCCGGACCGGCCCGTGCTGAAGAACCGAAGCGCGGCGGCTGGCTGCGGATTGCACAGGGCAACACGGACAACACGCTCGAGCCTGTGCGCATGGTCGATACCGATGACGGCATCTATTCGAACTGCGTCTATCAGCGCCTGACCCGTTTCGCGCCGACGCTGGAGGTCGAAGGCGACGCGGCTGAAGAATGGAGCGTCAACAACGCGGCCACCGAATGGAGCTTCAAGCTGCGTGGCGGCCTGACCTTCCACAATGGCCAGCCTGTCACCGCCGCCGATGTGGTCGAAAGCCTGTCGCGGCACATCGCCGAGGGCTCGGAATCCCCTGCCAAGGCGCTGCTCTCGACCGTCACCGCGATTGAGGCGCCAGACGCCACGACCGTCAAGATCACCCTGTCCTCGGGCAATGCCGACCTGCCGGTGATCATGTCCGACTACCATCTTGCCATTCACCCGGCAGGCCATACCGATTTCGCAATGGCCATCGGTTCAGGCCCGTTCAAGGTGATGGAGTTCATCCCCGGTGAACGTGTGGTCCTTGAGCGGTTCGAAAACTACTACGAAGAGGGCAAGCCCTATCTCGACGGGATCGACTTCATCCCTGTGCCGGATGCTAACGCGACGCTCAGCACGCTGCTGGCCGGTGACGTCGACGCCATCCGCGACGTGCCCGCTTTCGCCGTAGAACAGTTGAGTGGCAACGACGCCATCACGCTGCACAATACGCCCACGGGCGGTTTCACCAATATCGTGATGATGGTCGACCGCGCGCCGACCGACAACGCGGACTTCCGCAAGGGTATCAAGCATGCGTTGGACCGGGAACTTATCCTGAACCAGGTGTTCAAGGGTATCGGCACGATCTCGGCCGACACGCCGATCGGGCCGACCTACAAATACTGGTGCGAGGACGTGAAGCCCGCTGAATACGACCTCGACAAGGCGAAATTCCATTTCGACAAGGCAGGCGTCAACGCGGTCGATCTCTACACGTCCGAGACCGCGGGCAGCACCGCAAACGACATCGCGCTGACCTTCCAGCAATCCGCGAAGGGTGCGGCAGATATCAACGTCATCAAGACCCCGTCTGATGGCTACTGGTCGAACATCTGGATGCAGAAACCGATGACCATGTCGGGTTGGCAAGCGCGTCCGACGGTCGACGCTTTCCTCACCATCGCGCATATGAACGGCGGCAGCTGGAACGAAACCATGTGGGGATCAGACACGTTCGACGCCATGATCCTTGCCGCCCGTGCCGAACTGGATGAGGCCAAGCGCGCGCAGATGTACTGCGACATGCTGCACATGATGAACGACGACGGCGGCTTCGTGAACCCTGTGTTCCAGAACCAGCTTGAGGCAACGGCAAAGAACGTTATGGGCTACACGCCGCATTCGGTCGGCGCGATGGGTGGGTTTGGACAGACGCTGCGAAACGTCTGGCTCGCCTAAGAAAACATCCTCTCTGTCAGAGGCATATGCCGACTGACTCCTGGCCGCCGGTCCACCCGGATCGGCGGCCCTTCGTTTTCCTTCCACTCAATCTCCGGGGCAACCATGTTCTCGATCTCGCCTTCCACACGTCTGCGTCCTTCTCCCTTCTACGAGGCGACTCTTGCTGACGGCGTCTGTGCCATGACGACGTACAACCACATGCTGATGCCCTCCTCGTACGGCCACCCCGAAGAGGAATACTGGCGCATCATCAACGGCGTCTCTATGTGGGACGTGGCGGTCGAACGCCAGGTGCAGTTGAAAGGAACGGACGCAGGGCGGCTGGCGCAGATCCTTGCGCCCCGTGATCTGTCGAAATGCAAGATCGGGCAAGGCAAGTATGTCCCCCTGTGTAATCACCACGGCGTCCTGATCAATGATCCTATCCTGCTGAAGCTGGACGAAGACCGCTATTGGCTGTCCATCGCCGACAGCAACATCTGGTTCTGGGCCGAGGCCATCGCGCGCGAGCGCAGTTTGAATGTCGAGGTGAGCGAGCCAGACGTATCGCCGCTAGCCGTGCAGGGGCCAAAGGCGGAAACCGTTGTCGCCTCGATCTTCGGCGACTGGGTCCACGACCTGAAATACTTCTGGTTCCGCGAAACAGAGATCGACGGAATCCCCGTGGCGGTGGCCCGGTCCGGCTGGTCCAAGCAGGGCGGGTTCGAAATCTACCTGATGGATGGCACTAAGGGCACTGCGCTCTGGAACATCGTCAAGGAAGCCGGACAGCCCCACGGCATCGGGCCGGGCAACCCCAACTGGTGCGAACGTGTCGAAAGCGGGTTGGTCTCATATGGCGGCGACTCGGATGGGCAAACCAATCCGTTCGAGGTTCGGATGGGCAAGTATGTCGATCTTCATGTGCCTGACGACACGATCGGGATCGAGGCCTTGCGCCGCATCGCGGCCGAGGGGCCGAAACGGCATCAGCTGGGAGTCGTCCTGGACAACTCGGAGCCTGTCAAGGCGGAGTTCACGTGGAATGACATCGATATGGACGGTGCGCGCATTGGCGACATGACCACCTGTGTCTGGTCTTATCGCATGAAGAAGAACATCGGGTTCGCACTTGTAGCGACTTCGGCCAAACCCGGTGACCGGGTCGTCGTGAGGCGCGCGGCGGGTCCCGTCGCAGGAACCCTGTGCGAATTGCCTTTCCTGTGAGTTTGACATGACCTAAGTCGCCGAGGCGGCAAGAGAAACGCCGGTCATTCACCGCACCGAAGTGCTCGTTGTCGGAGCCGGCCCCCGGGGGCTTGGCGCCGCGTTGGCGGCCGCACGGACGGGGATCGAAATCTGTCTGCTTGAACGCTTCGGCTGTTTCGGCGTTGACCTGCTCCTCGAAACTTCCCTCGTTTTAGCGTAGAGTTTGCTCAACCTTTTGAAGGAGCAAACGAATGTGAAAGTGCCATTTCACAGAAACCCGGAGCGTCAGGGTAATCAAGGAACAGGAAGCCGGGACGCAAATAGTGGAGGCGTGCCGCAAGCACGGCCTCAACCAGGGCACGTTCACAAATACAATTCGAATTTCTGCGGCATGGAGGTGTCGGACGTTGCCAAGCTGAGGGCTGTGGAAGATGAGAACGCCAGGCTCAAATCGGCGCGTTCAATCCGAAACGGCCGTTCGTGCTTTGCGCTGCGAACGTCGATTCGCCACCCTCCCTGTCTGAGATCCAGGTCGAGATGCATGGAATCCAGCCATTATCGAACAGGCGGCAAATTCACAATTTGTCCGGATAGTGTTGAAAAAGTCCATTGATTGGTCGGTCTGTCGCTGATTCACTCGTTTTATGAGCGGAGGTGCGGCGATGATGGGACCGAGGCAG